>CAZWDK010000034.1:0-18344 GCA_964633095.1 uncultured Polaromonas sp.
CGGCATGCTGCTGCGGCGAGCGCACATTGCAGGCATCCTTGAAGGTGATCCAGGGGTGGCCGGTCTCGAACAGCATCGACAGCATCTTGCGCCACATGTCGGTGGCCTGCACTTTGCGGGAAGGCTTGAGTTCGCCGCGCTCGGCCCGGGCCTCGTAGGCGGTGTAGATCTTTTCGAACTCCTTGCCGAACTTATCGTGCAGGTCCGGCGTGTCGGACGGCGAGAACAGGGTCCAGGTGCCTTTTTCCATGACGCGGCGCATGAAGAGGTCGGGAACCCAGTTGGCGGTATTCATGTCGTGCGTGCGGCGGCGGTCATCGCCGGTGTTCTTGCGCAGTTCCAGGAACTCCTCGATGTCGAGGTGCCAGGTTTCCAGGTAGGCGCACACCGCGCCCTTGCGTTTGCCGCCCTGGTTGACGGCCACGGCGGTGTCGTTGACGACCTTCAGGAAAGGCACGACCCCCTGGGACTCGCCATTGGTGCCCTTGATGTGGGCGCCCAGCGCGCGCACCGGCGTCCAGTCGTTGCCCAGGCCGCCGGCAAATTTGGACAGCAGGGCGTTTTCCTTGATGGCATCGTAAATGCCGCCCAGGTCATCGGCCACCGTGGTGAGGTAGCAGGACGAGAGCTGCGAGCGCAGTGTGCCGGCATTGAACAGGGTGGGCGTGCTCGACATGAAGTCGAACGAGGAGAGGATTTCGTAGAACTCGATGGCCCGCTCTTCGCGGTTGAGCTCATTGAGCGAGAGGCCCATGGCCACACGCATGAAGAAAGCCTGCGGCAGTTCAATGCGCTGCTTGCGCACATGCAGAAAGTAGCGGTCAAACAGGGTCTGCAGCCCGAGGTAGTCGAACTTCAGGTCGCGCTCGGGCTTGAGGGCCGCACCCAGGCGGGCCAGGTCAAACTGCTGCAGTTTTTCGTCGAGCAGTTCGTTGGCAATACCCTTGGCAATGAACTGGGGGAAATACTCGGCGTAGCGGGTCACCATGTCGGCCTGGTTGACTTCCTCGCCCAGCACTTCCCGGCGGATGGTGTGCATCAGCAGGCGTGCGGTGGCGTAGGTGTAGTCCGGGTCTTTTTCAATCAGGGTGCGGGCCGCCAGGATGGAGGCTTTGTAGACCTCGTCAATCGGCACGCCGTCGTACAGGTTGCGCATGGTCTCCGCCACAATCGGGTCGGGTTTGACATCGGCGCCCAGGTTGGCACAGGATGCCTCAATCAGCGCCTGCAGCTTGCGCACATCGAGGGCAATCCTTTTGCCGCCGTCCACGACATGCAGCAAGGGCGCCTCAGGCAGCTGGATTTGCGGCTGGCGCGCGCGCTCCTGGGTGCGTTTTTCACGGTACAGCACGTAGGCACGGGCCACTTCGTGGTGGCCGCCGCGCATCAGGCCCAGTTCCACCTGGTCCTGCACGTCTTCAATATGAAAGGTTCCGCCGCCGGGGCGGGAGCGCACCAGGGCGCGAATGACGGTCTGGGTCAGGCTGTCTACGGTTTCGCGCACGCTGGCCGAAGCCGCCCCTTGGGTGCCGTGCACGGCCAGAAAGGCCTTCATCACGGCGACGGCAATCTTGTTGGGCTCGAACGGCACCACGGCGCCATTGCGGCGAATGATCTGGTAATGCGCAAGGGGGGTGGTTGGCGCGCTGATGTCGCTATCGGCCTGCTGGTCTGCCAGAACGCCGGACGGCACGGGCACTGCATGGGGTGCTGTTTGCATAACTTCCTCTTTTGCTTGGTGGTGTGATGGGTTTGATGTGGGGTGCAGGGGCATCTTGAGCGGCTGAAGGGGTCCAGGTTATAAACTGACTTCCTCGTTGCGGTGCCCGATTCACATCAAACTGAATTAGGGCTTAGACACTATACCTAGGGTATTGGGGGAATACAAGCCACTACCTGTAGTGTATCGCCGACTGATTTCCTGGTGGCGTTCTGTGGCTTTTTGCGCTGTTTTGAAGCCCCGGAAAGGCGGCGGCGCCGGCCGGAAAGCTGGCCCCAAGCCTGACTGGATCAGGCTCCCGAAAAGCAAATACAGTGTCGGCGCGCCTTCCCGCAGACTTTAGGGCGTTAACGCTGGCCAGCACTTGAAGAATAAAAATTCGGGAAATATTTCGACTCTGCAACAGGCGCCGCAAGGGTGTCGCTGCCAGCCCAAAATCGGTCAGGAGGGTGCGGGAAAATACGGGGTAGGTAAACCCAGGGAATCTTGCAGCCAAGGCCAGTCAAAACCGGGGCCCGGGTCCTGCTTGCGACCGGCGGCGATGTGCTCGTGGCCGGCAATGTGGGCGATGGGGTAGGCTTGAAGCAGCGCTGCGCACAGCCCGGCCAGGGTTTCGTACTGCGGCGTTTCGAACCTGTCGCCTTCCAGCCCTTCCAGCTCAATGCCGATGGAGTCGTCGTTGCAGTTGCTGCGCCCCCGGTAGCTGGATTGCCCGGCATGCCATGCGCGATCCTGGCAGGCCACAAATTGCCACAGCGCGCCTGAACGGGTGATGAAAAAGTGCGAGGAAACCTGCAGGCCGCGAATACGCTGAAAGTAAGGGTGAGCCTCCCAGTCGAGCTGGTTGGTGAAGAGGCGCTGTACGTTGCCGTTGTCAAACTCCCCGGGCGGCAGGCTGATGGAGTGAATGACGAGCAAATCGATGTGCGCACCGCGTGGGCGCGGGCCGAAGTTGGGCGAGGCCAGCGCGCGTGCATAACGGTACCAGCCGTTGTGCCACAGGGCCGGCGTGGCCGGGCCGGCAGAGGCCGTTGTGCGGGGGCGTTCAGGTGGCTTCATCACTGGTGTCGTCGCCGCCCGGTGTCAGGATATTGAGGCGGGCAATGCGGTAGCGGATCTGGCGCAGGCTCAGGCCCAGTTTGCTGGCGGCGGCCGTCCGGTTAAAGCCGGTTTCCTGCAAGACCTTGGACAGGATGCTGCGCTCCTGGTGGTCCAGAAAATCCTGCAGATTTTCCGGCACGGCGACGTAGTCTTGCGGTGGTGTTTCGAAGTGCAGGTCGCCGCCTTCACCGAGTGCCACGGCGCGGTGCAGGAGGTTTTCCAGCTCCCGGACATTGCCGTTGAAGGGGTGGGCGCGCAACTGCTCCATCAACGACGCTGTCAGCTCGGGTGTGGCAAGGCCGGACTCCTTGCAGATTCTGGACAGCAGGGCATGGCACAGCGCCGGCAAGTCTTCGCGCCGCTCGCGCAGCGGCGGCACGCCAATTTCAATCACGTTGAGCCGGTAATACAAGTCCTGGCGAAAGCTGCCCGCCTGGACTTCCCCGCCAAGGTCTTTGTGGGTGGCGCTGACGATGCGCACGTCTACCGTGTCTTCCTGGGCAGAACCAAGCGGCCGCACCGTGCGTTCCTGAATCGCCCGCAGCAGTTTGGACTGCATCGCCAGCGGCAGGTCGCCGATCTCATCGAGGAACAGGGTGCCGCCCTTGGCGGCCTGAAAATAGCCCTGCCGGTCTTGCGCAGAGCCGGTGTAGGCGCCCTTGCGCGCGCCAAAAAACTCGGCTTCCAGCAGGTTTTCCGGAATCGCGCCGCAGTTGACGGCCACGAATGGGCCGGCCGCGCGGTGACTGCAGGCATGGACCGCGCGTGCGACCAGCTCCTTGCCGGTGCCGGATTCGCCCTGTATCAGGATGGGTGCCATGCTGCCGGCCACCTTGACGATGCGCGACTTGACGGCGCGCATCACCGCCGATTCGCCGACCAGCCTTTGCAGGATGGCCGCAGCTTCACCCGGCTTCGGCGTTGCGGCTGTGCCTGGCCTGGCTTCAGACCCTGCCAGGCTGCGATCGCCCCTGGCCGGCGGCACGACATTCTGGCTGCCTTGTATGGCCGAAGCCACCACGCTGCGGAACTGCTTGAGGTCCACCGGTTTGGTGAGGTAGTCGAACGCGCCGGCCTTGAGCGCCTCCACCGCATTTTCAGCCGAGCCGTAGGCCGTGATGATCACGCAGCGCTCCGGGCGCTGCTGGGCCACGAGGTCGCGCAGCAATTCGAGCCCCAGGCCGTCGGGCAGGCGCATGTCGGTGATGACGGCGTCGAAGCGCTGTTCCTTCAAATGCTCGCGCGCCTGCAGCAGGTCGCCGGCCGCCTCCACCCGATAACCCTCCCTGAGCAGCGTCAGCTCGTACAGGGTGCGCAGATCCGGCTCATCGTCAATGACAAGAATGCGGGCTGGCTGGGGGGCGGAGGTGGGCGTGCTCATGTTCAGGCTGGCATTGTGTCAAAAGAAGGCGGGCGGGCGTTCAAGGGGGGTGACGCGGGCCTGAACAGGACATAAAACTCATTGCCCTGCGCGGCGTCGCTGCGCACGCGTTCGTAGCCAATCTGCGCACCGTAGCGTTCGCACAGCTCCCTGCATATATAGAGGCCCAGTCCGCTGGAGCGGCTCTCGGAGGAGAAAAAAGGCTCAAACAAATGGCTGCGCACCGATTCCTCCAGCGGCGGGCCGTCACTCCATACCGACAGCCGGGACTGCCCCGACGCCAGCATGCGGGTGCTCACCTGAATCGCCTGGGCCGAGGTGCTGGCGTAGCGCAAGGCATTGTCCAGCAGGTTGATCATCAGGCGCCGCAAATGCTCGGGCTCAAAATCCACCGCGGCATGGGGGGCGGCGGTGCCGATGCGCAGGCGCTGGGCCGCGGCGTTCTGCCCGGCCCAGTCCGCGGCGATGCGCCCGGCCGTGTCGTCCAGCATCAGCGCGCTGGCCCGGGGCGCGGGTAGTTGCGCCTGGGCCCGTGAAATGTCGAGTACCTCGTCGACAATTTTGGCCAGCCGCTGCGCGTTTTGCCTGACCATGGCGGTGAGCTGGCGCTGGCCGGCGTCCTGCAGGTCTTCTTCGAGCAGGGCATTGGCCTGTGTAATGGCGGCCAGCGGGTTTCTGATTTCGTGGGCCACCGCCGCCGACATGCGCCCCATGGCCGCCATTTTTTCGGTGCGCACGCGGGCTTCCATTTCGCGCAGGTCCTCCAGAAACATCACGCACTGGCTTTTGTACGTGCCATGCTGCGAGGTGGCCAGGCGCGTGCGCACATGCAGCCGCCGGGTGTTGTGGTCGGGGTACTGAAGGCTGATGTCCGCCTCCTGTGGCGACTGCTTTATGAAGGTGCGCTGCATCAGCTCGACCAGGGCTTGCCGGCCTTCCGTGGCCAGGGTGAAGGGGGCGTTGTGGGGGGTGCCCTTGATGGCCAGCAAGCGCCTGGAGGCCGGATTCGCCGCACGCACGACACCATTGAGATCGACCACCAAAATGCCTTCGACCAGCGCTTCAATCACCAGCTCATTGACCTGGGCCTGCATGCGCGCTGCGGACTGGCTGGTCTTGGCCCGGCGCTCTTCCCGCGCCAGCCGCAGGGCCAGCTGGTTGGCCAGCAGCGCCACCAGGAAAAAACCGGAGCCGCTCAGGCCGGCCTGCAGCAAGCGCGCGTTGACGTCGCCCAGCGACTGCAGCGAGGTCCACCAGGCATCGGCCAGCAGCAGCAGGGTGACGCTGGCCGCCGTGCCGAAGGCCAGCAAAATCGGCCCGAGAATCGACGACAGCAGCACCGGCAGGGCAAACAGCGGGGTGTAGTTGATGCCCGACTGCAGGAAGTTGAGCAGGGAGAAGGCGATGACGTCCACGCCAATCGTCAGCAGCCACTGGGCATCAAAGGTGCGGCCGGGCGGCCGGGGCCTGGCCCACAGCCGCACCGCCGCCGTGGCGCACAGGTAGGCCAGGCTGACGGCGATGGACCAGCGGTTGGTGGTGTTGCCCAGGACATGGATGGCGGCTTGCAGAATCACCAGCACGCTGGCAATGGCGACGCGTGCCGCCATGAACACCCGCCAGAGGCGGCCGAAAGAACCCAGCTTGGGCTCAGCCTCCCAGGCCCCGGAAGTCGTCTCCAGGGCCCCGAACCATGAACTGGCTTCGGTGCTCATCTAGCCTTCGGCCTGACGGCGGTGGGCCTCGCTGCAGTAAATGCCGAATTTGCCCTGACGGCTCGTGGTGCCGATCAAGGCCTCGGAGCGCGGCAGATGGACCTGGCAGACATCGCAGGCCACCATTTCCGTGACGCCGCGGCTCTGCCCGGCAGGGGAGCGAGGTCGGGCGCTGGCCGCCTCATCGCGTTCGGCCTGTCGGTTATGGCGCCAGAGCCAGAAAACCACCAGCACGAAGACCGTGAGCAGCAGGTATTTCATGCCTGCCTCAAGATGACTTCAAGCACAAAGCGCGAGCCTGCGTAGCTCAGCAGCAGCAGCCCCGAGCCCAGGTAGAGCACGCGCAAGGCGGTGCGTCCGCGCCAGCCCAAACGGGCACGCCCTATCAGCAAGCCGGCAAACGTCAGCCAGGCCAGCACGGAAAAAACCGTTTTGTGGTTCCACAGCAGGCCCCGGTGCGGACCGTACAAGGTCTCGGCAAGGGGCGGACCGTACAAGGTGTCGGCGAAAATCCAGCCCACCAGCAGGGTGGCCGATAGCAGGACGAAACCGGCCTCGACAAAACGAAAGGTCAGGCGCTCCAGCGTCAAAAGGGGGATGCCGGTCTCGGTCTGGGCCGCTGAGCGGAGCGAGCGCTCGAGTCGCGTCATGAGCCAGCCATGCACCACCGCGGCGGCAAACAGGCCGTACGAAGCAATCCCGAAGGCCCAGTGAAGCGGCAGCCATGGCGACGAAATGAGGTGGTAGCTGCGGCCTGGAAACACCAGCGCCAGCAGAACCGCCCCGGTACCCAGGCCGGCCAATGCCCAGCGTGCCTGCAATTGGGGATAGAGGCGGCTTTCAATGGCATAGACCGTCAGCACCAGCCAGACCGTCATTGACAGCGCCGGCGCAAAGCCAAAGCGTGGCGGTTGTCCCAACAGGCCTTCGGCCAGCGCCAGGGCGTGCAACAACCAGGCCGCCAGCAGTACAGCGCTGGTGACTCTGGCGCTCAAACGCGCGCTCAGCAACGCCAGTACCGCATAGGCGATGGCGGCACCCACCGTCGCAGCAAGACCCCACCAGGCACTCAAAGCTAAAATCATGGCTAGAGTTTAGCCTTTACCGTCTTCCCGGCGCTTGCCCAGGCGTCGTCCCAAGCGCTTTTTAACCCCACCTAACTGCTCCATGTTTGTGGAGCCCGCTCCATGGCCTCAGCCCTTACCGACAAACTCTCCCGCCTCGTCAAGGAAATGCGAGGCCAGGCCCGCATCACCGAATCCAATGTGCAGGACATGCTGCGCGAGGTGCGCATGGCGCTGCTGGAGGCCGACGTGGCGCTGCCGGTGGTGCGCGACTTCATCGCCCGCGTCAAGGACAAGGCGCTGGGCCAGGAGGTGATGGGTTCGCTCTCGCCCGGCCAGGCGCTGGTCGGCATTGTCAACCGCGAGCTGGCGGCGACCATGGGCCAAGGCGTCAGCGACATCAACCTGGCGGCGCAACCGCCGGCGGTGATCCTGATGGCCGGCCTGCAGGGCGCCGGCAAGACCACCACCACGGCCAAGCTGGCCAAGCACCTGATCGAAAAGCGCAAGAAAAAAGTGCTGACGGTCTCCGGCGACGTCTACCGGCCGGCCGCCATCGAGCAGCTCAAGACCGTTACCAAGCAGGCCGGGGCCGAATGGTTTCCCAGCACCGCGGAGCAGAAGCCGGCGGACATTGCCCGCGCCGCCATCGACTACGCGCGCAAGCATTTCTTCGACGTGCTGCTGGTCGACACTGCCGGCCGCCTGGCCATTGACGAAGTGCTGATGCAGGAGATCAAGGAGCTGCACGCGCTGCTCAATCCGGTCGAAACCCTGTTTGTGGTCGATGCCATGCAGGGCCAGGACGCGGTCAACACGGCCAAGGCCTTCAAGGAAGCACTGCCGCTGACCGGCATCATCCTGACCAAGACCGACGGCGATTCGCGCGGTGGCGCGGCGCTCAGCGTGCGGCAGATCACCGGCGCGCCCATCAAGTTTTCCGGCACCAGCGAAAAAATCGACGGCCTGGAGGTGTTTGACGCCGAGCGCCACGCCGGCCGCGTGCTGGGCATGGGCGACATCGTCGCGCTGGTCGAGCAGGTGGCGGCCGGGGTCGACATGGCCGCGGCGCAAAAGCTGGCCGCCAAGATCAAGTCCGGCGACGGCTTTGACCTCAATGATTTTCTAGGCCAGCTGCAGCAGATGAAGAACATGGGCGGGCTGTCCAGCCTGCTCGACAAGCTGCCGGCGCAGATGGCGGCCAAGGCCGGCCAGGTCGACATGGACAAGGCCGAGAAAGACATCAAGCGCAAGGAAGGCATCATCCAGAGCATGACGCCGCTGGAGCGCCGCAAGCCCGAGCTGATCAAGGCCACCCGCAAGCGCCGCATCGCCGCCGGCTCGGGCGTGCAGGTTCAGGAGGTCAACCGCCTGCTCAACGAGTTTGAGCAGATGCAGGGCATGATGAAAAAGATGAAGGGCAGCGGCATGATGAAGTTGATGAAGCGCATGGGCGGCATGAAGGGCATGCCGAAGTTCTGAAAAGCCGGTTCTTCAAGTAAAAACCGGCCCTTGCCCAATGGCCATGGGCGCAACCAGCTATCAAGATGATAGTGGTTGCGCCGCCTTCCAGGTCACCCTTAAGGCCGCCCGCTCAGGCGGCCCGCAGCCGCGGCTTGGCGAGTCGGCGGGCATGCAGCCAGGCGCGGCGCAGCACCGCCGGTGAGCGCGTCTCTTCTGGAATCAGCAGGTAGTTTTGCGCACGCATCGCCGTGCCCACGCCGACCTGGCTGGTCAGCACCGTCATCGGAATCGCCAGCAGCAGCGGCAGGCCCACCGGCAGCAGCCAGACCAGGGCGCGCGCGTCGATCATGGCAATGCCCGCGGCCAGCAGCAGGATCACCGCGCTCATGGGGGCGAACTGCTGCAGCGCATGGCGCCAGGGCACGGCCGCCGCCTCGCGCGGGGGCGATTTCCATTCCAGCTTCAGGCCGGTCAGCGCGACCGCCACAAACAGCGAATGCGCCAGCATGCGGATGGGCGCCTGCAGCAGGGCCACCAGGGTCTCCAGCAGCGCGCTGCGCAGCAGGCTGGCGGCGCCGCCATAGCTTTGCTGCTGGCGCTTGAGCAGCACGGCGGCAATGCCGAGAATGCGCGGAAAAAACAGCATGCACAAGGTCCAGGCCCAAAGCGACATCAATTCGCCCGGCAGCAGGTTCCAGTCGGCCACCATGGGCGCGCCCGACAGCCACAGCGCAGTTCCCAGCGTCAGAAAGCACAGCCACAGCGGCGCCGACAGATAGGCCATGGCACCGGTGCCAAACATGGAGCGGTGCACCGGATGGATGCCGGGCTCGGCGATCAGGCGCGCGTTCTGCAGGTTGCCCTGGCACCAGCGGCGGTCGCGCTGCAGCTCGGCCAGCAAATCGGGCGGCTGCTGTTCGTAGCTGCCCACCAGGTCGGCCACCAGCCAGACATGGTAGCCGGCGCGGCGCATCAGCGCGGCCTCGACAAAGTCGTGCGACAGGATGCTGCCCGCCATGCCGCCCGTGCCCTGGATATGGGCCAGCGCGCAGTGCTGCATGAAGGGTTCAATGCGGATGATGGCGTTGTGGCCCCAGTAGTGCGACTCGCCCATTTGCCAGAACTGCATGCCCAGCGTGAACAGGCGGCCGGTGACGCGCGAGGCGAACTGCTGCGCCCGCGCATGCAGGGTCACATGGCCTATGGCCTGGGTCGCGGTCTGGATGATGCCGGCCCTGGGGTGGGCTTCCATCAGCTTGACCATGGACACCAGGCAATCGCCGCTCATCACGCTGTCGGCGTCCAGCACCACCATGTAGCGGTAGTCCTTGCCCCAGCGGCGGCAGAAGTCGGCCACATTGCCGGCCTTGCGGTCGCTGCGGCGTTTGCGCAGGCGGTAATAGACCTCGATTTGCGGCTGCTCCGGCTGGCTGGCCAGCTGGGCGCGCAGCTCTTCCCAGGCGGCGCGCTCGGCTTGCTGGATCGCCGGGTTGTTGCTGTCGGACAGCACAAACACATCAAACGCCTGCACATGGCCGGTGGCAGCGACCGACTCGCAGGTGGCGCGCAGGCCGGCAAACACCGTGCGCACGTCCTCGTTGCAGATCGGCATGATGATGGCGGTGCGCGTGGCCGCATCCAGCGTGTGGTGCGCCACCTTCCTGGCCGACAGGCTGTGCGCATCGCCGAACAGAGTCACCCAAAAACCCATCATCGCCGTCATGAAGCCGGTCACCACCCAGGCCGTCAGCAGCGCAAACAGGGCCAGCTGGCCGTATTCGAGCCAGGCGTTGTCGTAGTCGGGCTGCATGTCGGCAAACAGGCTGCTGGCCAGCACGGTGCTGAGCACGGTCAGCGCCACCAACACGGCGCGGCGGCGTTGGGCCGCCCGCTGCCAGGGCTCGATTTTTTCGGAAACCACAGGGGTCGCCTGGGCGCTGGTTGAGCCTGTCAGTTTCAGCAGCGGCAGCAGGGCGGCCGTGCCCAGGCTGTTCCAGAAACCGCGCCAGGGCCGGGGCGCCATGGAGCCGCGATGCACGGGCGGCGCCGTGATCGAATTCGGATGCCGTTCTTCGCGCAAAGTGCTGCGCGTGCTGCGAATGCGGTGTGCCGTCAGGGGGTGATCAGGTTTGTCCATGTTTCGCTCAGGGTGTGGTTGTCGTGTTGCAGGAAGGCGCGCAATTCAATGGGCCGGGCCGGTCCGCCGGAGTCAAGCCGCTGCACGCGCAGCGTCATGCGCCAGCCGCCGGTCGCGGGGTTTTTGTAGGCCAGGCTTTCCAGCACGCGGCCATTGGCGTCGGCGCTGGCAATGGCCTGCACCTGCGCCCCTTCGGGCAAGGCGTCGAGTGCCGGGCCGGCAAAGTCGATGACGAACTGGACCTGCTGGCCCAGCGCTTCGCCGTCCAGTTTGGAATAACCCGTGCCGCGGCGCGATTGCGTGACCCAGCCATTGGGCGGGCGCTGCTGGTCTTGGCCCTGCCAGGCAATCTGGTAGGCCAGATCCAGCGATTGGCCGGGTGCCGGCAGTTTGTCGGGCACCCAGTAGGCCGCCACGTTGTCGTGGGTTTCGTCGGGCGTGGCAAATTGCAGGAGCTCGACGCGGCCAGCGCCCCAGTCGCCCAGCGGCGTGACCCAGGCGCTGGGCCGCAGTTCGTAGCGCGCTTCGGTGTCTTCGTAGCTGTGGAAATTACGGTCGCGCTGCATCAGGCCAAAGCCCTTGAGGCTGCTCATGGCGAACGAGGTCACCAGGGTCGAGGCCGGGTTTTGCAGCGGCCGCCACAGCCACTCGCCGTCACCGCTGGCCAGCATCAGGCCGTCGGAATCGTGCACCTCGGGCCGGAAGTCGCCGGGCCGGGGCTGGTTTTCGCCAAAGAAAAACATGCTGGTCAGCGGCGCCAGGCCCAGCGTTGCCACGGGCGCCGGGCTTGCGCGCGTTTCGGCCGCGCGCATGAAGATGCGGGCATGCACTTCGACCGCGGTCTGCTCGCCGGGCGTGATGTCGAAGCGGTAGGCGCCGCTCACGCGCTCGGAGTCCATCAGGGCATAGACCGTGAGCCGCCTGGCATCGGCTGCGGGCTTTTCCAGCCAGAAGTCGGTGAAGCGCGGAAACTCTTCCCTGGCCGCCCCCACGGTATCCACCGCCAGGCCGCGCGCCGACAGGCCGTAGCGCTGGCCGGCGCCCAGCGCCCTGAAGTAGCTGGCACCCTGAAAGACGATCAGTTCGTCCTTGTAGGTCGCCGAATTCAGGTTGTGAAAGGCCCTGAGCCCGCCGTGGCCAAGGTCTCCCCAGCGCTGGGGCGACAGCTTGTTTTTGCCGAAGTTGAAGGCGGCTGGGTCATAAGGCAGGGGCTTGACGCCGTCTGTCGTGATTTCGTGAATGCGAACCGAATCCCCTTGCCGGCCGACGTGGAAAAAATTGGCTTCATAAGGCAGTTTGTCCGAGCGCCACAGCATGCGGTCGGCGTTGAAGCGGATGTCGCGGTAGCCGTCGTAGTCGAGATTGGCCAGTTCGGCGGGCACCGCGTGGGCGGCCGCGTGAAAAGGCGTTTGCGCGCGTTGGCGGGCGAGGGCAGCCACATCGTCAAGGCTCCAGGCCTGCGCCTGACCCGCCATCAGCACCAGCGCAGCCAGCCCTGCCAGGGCCGCGAAGCGGGCTTGCAATGGGGTTTTCAAATCGCGTGAGAAAAACAGGCAAAAAGCTGGCATGCCATGACTAGGGCAAACCCTGTGCCAGCTTGAAAAATATCTTTTAAATCAAAGACTTGCAGTCGGTTTTAAATTTGATCCGAACGCGCCCGCCGAAAAGCCCCCACAAACCCCAGTTTTTGTCGCCAATGAGCGACAGCATTTGCCGGGCCGGTGAAAAAGTTCTTTTGAATCAAGCGTTTCATGCTGTCGCCTGGGAGCGACCCGGTGTTGATTCAAGCCGTGCCGGAGCTGTCGGCCTTGAAATGCCCAGGCGTCAGGCCGTGCTTTTGCAGCAAGCGGTAAAACTCGGTCCGGTTGCGGTCAGCCAGGCGCGCCGCATCGGCCACATTGCCGTCGGTCAGCTTGAGCAGTCCCACCAGGTAGTCGCGCTCAAAACGCTGCCTGGCCTCGGCAAAGCTCAGCACCTGCACGCTGGGCGAGCGCAGCGCGCGCTGCACCAGCGCCAGCGGCACCAGCGGCGTGGTCGACAGGGCGCAGACCTGTTCCACCACGTTGAAGAGCTGGCGCACATTGCCCGGCCAGGCCGCCGTGCTCAGGGCTTTCAGGGCTTCGGGGGCGAAACCGCTGAGGCGCTTGTGGTACTTGGCGGCCAGCTTGAGCAGGAAATGGTTGGCCAGCAGGGGAATGTCTTCGCGCCGTTCGGCCAGCGGCGGCAAGGTCAAGGTGACGACGTTGAGCCGGTAATACAGGTCGGCGCGGAACTGGCCCTCGGCCATGGCGGCGTCCAGGTCGCAGTGCGTGGCCGAGATGATGCGCACATCCACCGGAATGGATTGGCTGGAACCCAGCGGCCGCACCACGCGCTCCTGCAGCACGCGCAGCAGCTTGACCTGCAGGGCCGGCGGCATGTCGCCGATTTCGTCGAGCAGCAGGGTGCCGCCATCGGCCGCCTGAAACAGCCCCTTGTGATTGGCCACCGCGTCGGTAAACGCGCCCTTGACATGGCCGAACAGTTCCGACTCCAGCAGGGCCTCGGGGATGGCGCCGCAATTGACGGCGATAAATGGCTTGCCGGCACGTGCGCTGGCCTGGTGTATCGCCTGGGCCAGCAGTTCCTTGCCGGTGCCGCTTTCGCCGCGCAGCAGCACGCTGGCGTCGGACTGCGCCACCATGCGCGCCTCGGCCAGCGCCTCGGCCATGCGGCTGGAGCGGCTGATGATCTGGTGCTGCCAGGCCTGGGGGCTGCCGCGCTGGGCCGCAGGCGCGGGCGCGCTCAGCGCCAGCGCCTGGGCAATCTTGCCCTCCAGGGCCTTGCCGTCAAACGGCTTGGTCAGGTAGGTGAAGACGCCGCGTTCGGTGGCCTGCACCGCATCGGGAATGGTGCCGTGCGCGGTCAGCAAGATCATCGGCAGCGAAGGGTGTAGTGCGCGAATATCGTCAAACAGCGCCAGCCCGTCCCGGCCGGGCAGTTGCACGTCGCTGAGCACCAGCTGCGGCCGCTCGATATGCAGCTGGGTCAGGGCCGCTTCCGCAGACGCCACCGCGGTCACGCGGTAACCCGCCGCCGTCAGCCGTATCGTCAGCAGGCGCAGCATGTCGGCGTCGTCGTCAACCACCAGCAGATGCGCTGCGGGGGTGAGCGGCAAGGCCGAGGGGTGGGCGGAATCGCTCATGGCGCGGTGCGGCGGGCGCGGTTGGCCGGTGCCGGCGGCACGGCTGCGGGTTGCCGGCTTGTCAGGCTGCGCTCGATGGCCTTGAGCGCCTCCAGCCTTTCATGGGTTTGGTCCAGCCGGCGTTGCACCTCGCGCGTTTGCTGGGTTTGCCTGTCGAGCAGCTCTTCGAGGCGGCGCTGCTCCGCATAGCGGGCGGCCAGCAGCCGGGCCAGCGGCTGCAGCGCCTGGGCCTCGGCGCTTGCATTGCCGAGCACGCGGGCCAGCAGCTCCTGGGCCCGGATCAGTTCGGGCAGTTGGCGCAGCTGGCTCAAGGCCAGCGCCAGCCGCAGCTGTTCGGTCGGTGTGCCGGGCTCGCCCAGCCTGGCGGCCTCCTGGCCCAGTTCCGCGGCCGGCATCAGGCGCAGCCGGTCGGCGTAGGCCAGCATACGCGCGATGGCATCGCTGGCGGGCATGGCCGCCGGGCCGGCCGGGAGCGCTGGCGGATTGGCGTCAGTAGGCGGCATTGTGATCCGGCCCGCCGGGTCTTCGGCCCTGTGCGGGGCGGGGCCGCTCCCGCAGCCCCCCCGCAGGGCAAGGGCCAGCAGGGCCGGCAGGCCGGTGCGCAGGCGGCTGTCGCGCGCCCAAGACTCAGGCTTTAACAACATGGGGAAGCTCAATTCTGAAGTGTGCGCCAGGCTGGTCTGGCAGCAATGTGATGTGTCCGCCGTGCGCGGCGATGTACTCGTGCACGATGGACAGGCCTATGCCGCTGCCGCGTGCGAGGTCTTTCGGCTGGCGTTCGCCACGGTAAAAGGGCTCAAAAATACGCTCGCGGTCGGCCTGCGCCACGCCCACGCCCTGGTCGTGAATCTCCAGGCGGACCCGGCCGGGCAGTGCCATCAGCTCCAGGCGGATGCTGCCCTTGAGCGGTGAGTAGCGGATCGCGTTGGACAGCAGATTCGCCAGCGTCGTGCCGATTTTTTCCGGATCCACCTCGCTTTTGAGCGGCTCGCCCTGCACCGTGACCGACAGCTCGCGCGCCCGCCATTGCAGGCGCTGCGCGTCCACCTGCTCTTCCATCAGCTGCAGCAGGTCCACCGCCTGCCGGCGCAGCTGGCGTGCCTCAAAGGCCGCGGTGTTAAAGCGCAGCAGGTCCTCGATCTGGCCCTGCAGCACGCCGGTGTTGTGCTTGAGGATCTGGGCAATTTCGCGCTGCTCATGGCTCAGCGCGCCGGCCACGCCGTCCTCCAGCAGCGACACGCCTTCGCGCAGCGAGGCCAGCGGGGTTTTCAGTTCATGCGAGATATGGCGCAAAAAGCGCGACTTGTCGGCATCCAGCTCGACCAGACGCAGGCGCAGCCAGTTCAGGCGCTCGCCGACCAGCGCCAGGTCGGCCGGGCCCCGAATGGCAATGGCCTGGTCCAGCCGGTTTTCGCCGAGGCCGATGATGGCGTTTTCCAGCCGCTTCAGGGGCCGGGTGAACCAGATGCCGAAGACCAGGGCCATGGCAACGGCCAGCACGATGGCCCAGGTCACCTGCTGCGCCAGGTGCTGGCGGCTGGTCTCCAGCTTGTCTTCCAGCGATTTGTTGCGCTGCTGGATGGTTTGCTGCACCTGCAGCGCAATCGCCGCGTTGATGGTTTCCAGCTCGCGAAACGCCTGCGCCAGCTGGCGTTCCCGCTCCAGCCCGGTGTCGGGCGGGCCGCTCAGCAGGCCGGTCAGGGTTTGCAGCTGCGCGCGCCATTGCCGCACCTTGGCGCCGGGCAGGTCTTCGCTGGCCAGCCGGGCCAGGATGTCGCTGGCCTCGCCGGCCTCGTTCCGAAAGCGTTCGCGCAGCACGCGGTCGTCCAGCACCACCGACTGGCGCGAGCTGCGTTCCATCGCGACGCTGCGTTCGGCCAGCGACTGGGCCGCGCCGCTGAGTTCCAGCGCGCGGGCGGCGCTGTCGCGGCTTTGCAGCGTCAGGTCTTCCAGCGTGAACAGGGCGCGCAGCGAGGCCGCACCGAGCAGGGCGGCGATCAGCAAAAACGCGATGACCAGCAGTTGCCGGAACGAGAGTCGCTGCAGCATGGCTCGGGCGGGCCGGCGCAATGCGGCCGTCTCAGGCCGGCAAGGCGCTGTCTTGCGTCACCACCTCGCCGCGCAGCGAGCGCTGCGGCGCTTCGGTGATCTTGACATCGACCAGCTGGCCGATCAGACGGTCGGGGCCGTTGAACACCACGGCGCGATTGCATTCGGTGCGGCCAAACAGGGCGTTGGGCGTTTTGCGCGCCGCGCCTTCCACCAGCACGCGCTGCACCGTGCCGAGGCGGCTGGCGCTGATGGCGCGCACGCTGTCGTCAAGCGCGGCCTGCAGCCGCTGCAGGCGCTTGAGCTTGACGGCATGTGGCGTGTCGTCGGCCAGGTTGGCCGCCGGCGTGCCGGGGCGCGGGCTGTAGATGAAGCTGAAGGAGGTGTCGTAACCGACGTCGTCGATCAGCTTCATCATCTTGTTGAAGTCGTCCTCGGTTTCGCCCGGGAAGCCGACGATGAAGTCGCTGCTCATGGCCAGGTCGGGGCGGATCGCGCGCAGCTTGCGGATGGTGGACTTGTATTCCATCGCGGTGTAGCCGCGTTTCATGGCCATCAGGATGCGGTCGGAGCCATGCTGCACCGGCAGGTGCAAATGGTTGACCAGCTTGGGCAGCCTGGCGTAGGCGTCAATCAGGCTTTGCGTGAATTCGTTGGGGTGGCTGGTGACGTAGCGAATGCGCTCTATGCCAGGAATGTCCGAGACATATTCGAGCAGGGTGGCGAAGTCGGCGATTTCCGCCGTGTCGCCCATGGGCCCGCGGTAGGCGTTGACGTTTTGCCCCAGCAGCGTGACTTCTTTCACGCCCTGGTCGGCCAGGCCGGCGATCTCGACCAACACGTCGTCAAACGGGCGCGAGACCTCTTCGCCGCGGGTGTAGGGCACGACGCAGTAGCTGCAGTATTTGGAGCAGCCTTCCATGATGCTGACAAAGGCGCTGGCGCCCTCGACGCGGGCCGGCGGCAGGTGGTCGAATTTCTCGATTTCGGGAAAGCTGATGTCGACCTGGGGCCGGTTCAGGCGCGCACGCCTGGCCAGCAAGTCGGGCAGGCGATGCAGGGTTTGCGGGCCGAACACCACGTCGACATAGGGCGCGCGCTGGACGATGGCCGCGCCTTCCTGGCTGGCGACGCAGCCGCCCACGCCTATCAGCACGCCCTTTTCCTTCAGGTGCTTGACGCGGCCCAGGTCGCTGAAGACCTTTTCCTGCGCCTTTTCGCGCACCGAGCAGGTGTTGAACAGGATCAGGTCGGCCTCGTCCATGTCCTGCGTGGGCTCGTAGCCCTGGGCGGCGTGCAGCACGTCGGACATCTTGTCCGAGTCGTACTCGTTCATCTGGCAGCCGAAAGTTTTGATAAAGACTTTTTTGCTCATGATGTGCTACTGAATTGATAGCTGATGGCGCCCGTTGTGCAGGGGCCAAGGGCCTGTTTTTCCTGAAAAAAGCAGGTTTACTGCTGGAAGCCGGGCAGCTGGTCGTAAGGGGTCTTGCCGTCGTCTTGCGGCGCGGCGCCGGCCTCAAAGCCCAGGCTGAATGTGCGCGTGGGCAGGCCGGCGCGCTTTTCCTGGGCTTCTTCGCCGTTGAGTATCCAGACCTCGTGCACCTGGCCGAGGTTGTTGCGCAGGTAGTTGACCAGCAGTTTCTGGTTCAGCAGCGCGCCCGACAGCGCCAGCTGATTGTTGGCGTCACGGATGCGTGCGCCCGGCGAGAGCCGCTCGGGCTTGCCGTTGAGCGAAATCTCGGGCGGCGCCAGCACCACCATCTCGCCGCGCAGGGCCGCCTTGGGGAATGGCCTGACCGTGGGTGTGGGCGCGTCGCTCTGGGCGCCGGCCGGCAGGCTGAGCAGGCTGGTCGATGCGGCCAGCAACAGGGCGGCCAGCAGAGGGGGTGTGCAGCGGTTCATGGTATCTGTCCAGAGGCTGTGGGGTCAAAAAGCTCAGGCCGGGGCCAAAGCAACAAAGCCCCAGAAGGAAGCACCTCTGAGGCTTTTTGGGAAATCGGTGGTGGTGATAGGTGGATTTGAACCACCGACATCAGCATTATGAATGCTGCGCTCTAACCAACTGAGCTATATCACCCCAAGGCCAGCATTATAGCGACTTCTCGCGGCCCTTTTGGCGGATGCCTCAGCAATTCTTGAATACGGGCTGGCGCTTGTTGATGAAAGCGTCCATGCCTTCCTTCTGGTCCTGGGTCGCAAACAGCGCATGAAACAGCCGGCGCTCGAACATCACGCCATCGCTGAGCCCGCTCTCAAACGCCCGGTTGACGGCTTCCTTGGCCGCCATCACGCTGGGCTGGCCAAAGCCGCAAATCATCAGGGCCGCGCCCAGCGCCTCGTCCATCAGCTTGTCCAGCGGCACGACGCGGCTGACCAGGCCCGCGCGCTCGGCCTCGGTCGCGTCCATCATGCGGCCCGTCAGCGCCATGTCCATGGCCTTGGCCTTGCCGACGGCGCGCGGCAGGCGCTGGGTGCCGCCGGCGCCGGGGATGATGCCCAGCTTGATCTCGGGCTGGCCAAAGCGGG
>CAZWDK010000035.1:0-16049 GCA_964633095.1 uncultured Polaromonas sp.
CTGGGCGACGCGAGGCGCCGGCTGGTGACCCCAAAACCGGCCGCCACGCGTGTCGAGCGCGCCCTTGCGACGCTGCAAGAGGTGATGGACGACTTGAGCCATGCGGTGAGCCCCCCATCGCCCGGCTTCGCCTGATCCTGGGCCGGCCGCACCTGGCCGCAGGACATCCCTAGTTCCCCGCCCTGGGGGGCTGGGTTAGAGTACAGAAAAATTGAAGGTAGACAAACTATGGCGAAAAAAGCGCCGCGCCGAACAGCCGAGCGCATTCTGGAGGTCACGCTGGACCTGTTCAACCGTTTTGGCGAGCCCAATGTCTCGACCACGCTGATTTCCGCCGAACTCGGCATCAGCCCCGGCAACCTCTACTACCACTACCCCGCCAAGGACGAGCTGATCAACTCGCTGTTTGACCGCTACGAGCGCTCATTGACCGAGCTGCTGAACGCCAGCGACGGCGTGCGCGACGTCGAAGACGCCTGGTTTTTCATGCACACGCTGTTCGAGCTGATCTGGCAATACCGCTTCTTGTACCGCGACCTGAATGACCTGCTGAGCAAAAACCGCCGCCTCGAAACCCACTTCCAGTGGGTGCTCAAAAACAAGACCCGCGCCGTCAAGGCGCTGCTCGACGGCATGAGCCGCGCCGGCGCCATGTCGATTGACTCGCGCGAGGTCGAGGCCACGGCCACCAGCATGGTGGTGGTGCTGACCTACTGGCTCAGCTTTGAGTACGTGCGCGACCCGCGCAACGCGCTGGAACCCGCCAACGCGCAGGCCGCCTTGCTGCGCGGCGCCCACCATGTGCTGAACCTGCTGACGCCCTACCTCGAACAGGGCCAGCGCGCGCACTTGCAGAGCCTGATCGCCGCCTACAACAATCCGGCGTAAAGTCGCCGCATCAAAACAGCAACAATTCTTATCAAGGAGACAACAGATGGCCAAATGGACTGCGTTCCCGCACGCCGGCGACTATGCGTTTGACGCCGCCAGCCTGAAAAAGAGCTGGGCCCGGCTGCACCAGGGCGACTGCGAGCCCCTGCCCAAAGAGGCTGACGTGCTGCAGGCCTGGGTCTTGTTTCACAACGGCGAGTTCCAGAAAGCCTTCGATGCCGGCATCAAGGCCGGCGGCGACGGCATCACGGTCGCCAACAAGGCCGCCAGCATTTACGCCAACTACCTGGAAACCAAGGAAAAAACCAAGCTCGAGCTGTTCATGGAAGTCGCCCAGCGCGCCGAGGCGCAGCAGGCCCAAGACCCGAAAACCGCCAACGCCTGGTACTGGCAGGCCTATGCGCTGGGCCGCTACAGCCAGGGCATCAGCGTCGCCAAGGCGCTGGCGCAGGGCCTGGGCAGCAAAGTCAAACATGCGCTGGAGCAGGCCATCAAGCTGTCCCCCAAGCATGCCGACGCCCACATCGCGCTGGCGTCGTTTCATGCCGAAGTGATCGACAAGGTCGGCTCGCTGATTGGCGGCATGACCTATGGCGCCAAAAAAGACATCGGCCTGTCGCTCTACAAGGAAGCCTTGAGCCTGAACCCCGGCTCCGCCATTGCCATGATCGAGTACGCCAATGGCATGGTCATGCTGGAAGGCGACAAAAAAATGAAAGAAGCCACCAGGCTCTACGAACAGGCCGCCGCCAGCAAGGCGCTGGATGCCATGGAGCGGCTGGATGTGGAGATGGCCAAGGCAGAGCTGGAAGATTGAGCGCGGCTTTCCCAGCAAACGCATCTCTCGGCGAATGCTACTATTTTTATAGCTACTTGCGCCCGTTCCGTCTGGGCCAAAAGGCTATTGGGCCAGAAGCCGATTGAATCACCATTTCAGCCCCAAACCGGCTCCGATAGCCGCTTCCCGCGCTCAACCTTGCGCCGACACGTCCTTCCACGGCTGGCCCCGATACCAGGCCTGCTGGGCCAGCCGCAGCATGGGCTTGTCGCCCGACGTGTCGCCGTAGGCATAAAGCGTCGTGCCGGCGAAAGAGGCCAGGCCAAAACGCGTTGACAGCCAGGCCTTCAGGCGCAGCACTTTTTGCTCGCCATGGCAGTTGGGCGTGCGCATAAAGCCCGTCAGGCGCCCCCCCTCCACGGCCATCTCAGTGCAAATCAGCGCATCAAAACCCAGTTGCCGGGCCACGCGCTTCAGGTAGATGTCGGGCGAGGCGCTGACCATGACGCAGCAGTGGCCGGACTGCTGGTGAAAGGCCAGCCGCTCCATGGTCCAGGCCTGCAGCTGGCCGGGGAAGTCATTGGCCAGCCAGCGCGTGGTCCAGTCTGCCATTTCGGCGGTCGTTCGCCCCGCGAGCGTCGCCCGCATCAAGCGTTCCTTGGCCACGTTGTTGGGCAGCAGGCGCAACGCGTAGCCCGCCAGCCAGGGCGAACAGCGCAGCAGGGCCCACAGAAACCGGGGCCAGCCCAGGCCGCGCGCCAGAAAGGGCGTGAAGGTGTCGCGCCGGGTCAGCGTGCCGTCGAAGTCAAAGGCGGCGATCACCGGCGCCTGGGTTACCTGGGGCATCGCACCTGGCCGCAATAGCGCTGACAGAACGGGCAGCCCGTCATGGGCAACCAGCTAGGGATGTTGTAGAAGCGTTTGAAGATGGTTCCCAGCACGCCTTCGCGGTAGGCCTGGTACTTGAAGCCCGTGCCCTCCACCGCATAAAAGGGCACGCCGCTCTGGTTAAAGCTCAGCACCTTGACCGACTCGAAATAGGGCGCGAACTCCTCCAGCCTGGGGCTTTCCGACAGGATGACGCGTATGGTTTTGCCGTTGTAGAGCGAAAAATCCACCAGCGCATCGTCTTGCCGGGCGTGAAACTTGCCGACGCCAAACACCGGCATGTACTGGCGCAGCTCAAAGCCGTAAATCGCCGCGGGCGTGTAGGCCTCGGCCATCAGCACCACACCGGGGCTGCTGACCTGCTTGACGATCTCGGCGGTCTTGTAGCTGCGGATGATTTGCGGATAAAGCTTGGTGTTTTTCCAGCTGTCCAGCGTCGTCATGTACAGGCCGGCCAGCACCAGCACATGCAGGCCCACGAAAACCGCCAGGCCCTTGGCGCAGGCCTTGAGTGTGTCGGCCGGCAGGGCAAAGGCCAGAAACGCAAAACCAAAGGGGTAAAACGACAGCACCCAGTGCAGGCCTATGACTTTTTTGGCCGACAGCAGGGCAAAAAACAGCAGCGGCACGATCACCAGGCAGGCCAGCAGGCGCTGGCTGGCTGCGCTGGCGGCCAGCGCCTTGCGGTATTTGAAGGCCAGCCACAGCGCCGCGGGCGTGATCAGGTAGGCCATCATGCCCACATACATCAGCGGCTTGCGCCACTCAAACGCCGCATCTTCGTTGCGGTTGTAGACGTTGAACATGATGTTCGACCAGCCGTGCGACATGTTGTAGGCGATGTTGATGGCCGGGCCGGGCAGTGCGCACAGCACCAGCACGGCAAATCCGGCCAGCCGCACGCGGCGGTACAACGCAAAGTAGACGAGGTAGGTCAGGCCCAGCACCACCGAGAAATACTTGGATAAAAATGCGCAGCCCAGAAACAGGCCCGCCAGCGCATACAGGCCGTAGGCGGCGCGGTCCAGCTGCGCGCGGCGCTCGGCGCGCAGCAGGGCCGCCACCGACAGCGCCGACCAGAAAATCAGCGGCGTGTCGGTGGTGATCAGGGTGTTGAGCCAGTTCAGCGGCACCAGCCAGAAAAACAGCACGGCCCAGGCCGCGCGCAGCTTGTCGACGGGCTTGAGCGCCCACCACAGCGCCGCGCCCAGGGCCAGCGGCAGCAGCACCACCGGCAGGCGGATCGCCCAGACCGTGTCGCCCAAGGTGGCGCGCACCAGGGCGATCAGCCAGCCCACCATGGGCGGGTGGTCGGAATAACCCCAGTCGGGGTAAACGCCCCACCAGTAAAACAAGGCCTCGTCGCCGCTGATCGGAAAGGTGGCGGCGATCCAGAGCCGCAGCAGCAGCGAGGCCAGCCCCACGCCCAGCAGCCAGCGGCTGAGGGTTGTGGTGGCATCGGCGGCGGCGTGGGGGCCGGAAGGGGCGGAAGGGGCGAGGTCGGGGGTCATGAGAGGCTGATGTCCTTGGCGATGGCCGCACTATAAAGCAGGGCCGCCCCGCCTATGGCCACCGCCAGCCACAGGGTGAGCAACCGCACCAGCACGGTAATGATCAGGGCCTGCGCCGGCGTGGCGCTTTGCGCCACCAGCAGGCCGGCCAGCACGGCTTCGGTGCCGCCCAGCCCGGCCGGCAGGGCCGACAGGGCGCCGGCCACCATGGCCACGGCATAAAAGCCGGCGGCCGTCAGCAGCGTCATGTGAACCCCGAAGTCGCGGCAAATCAGCCACACCGCCACGCCCTGCGCGGCCCAGGCGACCAGGGTCAAGGCAAACCACAACAGCGGACGCACCTCCAGGCAACGCCAGGCTTCGTGCAGCCACGCAAAACGTTGAAGTGGTGCAACGCGAAACCTGAACAGCAGGCCCAGCGCAATCACCACCGCCAGCAGGCCCGCAGCGAGCAGCCAGACCAGCAAGGCGGGCGCAGCCTGCACGGCACCATGCGTCAAGCCCCACCACACCGCAGGCAGGCACAGCAACAGCAGGCACAGCAAATCGGCGAGCCGCTCGGCCCCAAAGATCGCCAGGCTTTGCACCGCGCGCAATGGCTTTTGCGCCAGCATCAGGCCGCGCACCGCCTCGCCCACATTGCCGGGGGTCGGCGTGAAGGCATAACCCGCCAGGTACAGGCGCAGGCCCTGCAGCCAGCCAAAATGCCGGCCGTAATGCGCCATCCAGAGCCGCCAGCGCAGGCCGCGCAGCGCGTAATTGAGCAGGCACAAGGCCGCCGCCTGCAGGCCCGTCCACGACCACAGGCGCGCCAGGGACACGCCGGGGCGGTCGCCCCAGATCAGCAGCGCGCCAGCGTAGGCCGTGGCCACCAGGCCCAGCACCAGCAGCAGCTGTTTCACCGGCAGGCGGGCCGCAGCCATGGGTCCGGCCTCTGGCCTCACAGCCGGCGGCTCAAAAAGATGGCCAGCCAGGCCAAGCCGGCCGCCAGAATCCAGGGGTCGCGCAGCAGGTCGCGCGCCACGTCTTCACCCCGGCCACGGTGCACCTGGTAGGTGTAGCGCAGCATCGCAAAAATCACCACGGGCACGGTGTAGAGCAAGCGCTCGCCGTGCTGCAGCTGGGCCTCGGGGCTGGTGGCAAACAGGCTGTAGGTGATCAGGGTGGCGGTCATGGCGACGGCCATGAAGGTGTCCAGCATGGCCGGGGGGTAGTGCGCCATCACCGCGCGCTGGCTGGCTTCGGCATGAAAGCTCTCGGCCTTGCGTTTGGAAAAGCCCAGGAACAGCGCGACAAAAATCCCGGTCAGCAGCAGCCAGCGCGAGGGCGGGATGCCCACGGCCACGGTGCCGGCCAGCAGCCTGAGCATGAAGCCCGAGGCAATAATGACCACATCGACCACCGGCACCTGCTTGAGGCGCCACGAATACGCCAGGTTGAGCGCCACATACAGCCCCAGCAACAGCAGCAGGGCCCGGTTGCCGGCGGCCAGCAGCAGCCCGGCCAGCAGCAGCAGGCCCGCCAGCCCCAGGCCCACGGGCGCCGACACCGCGCCGCTGGCCAGCGGCCGGTGGCGTTTCGTCGGGTGCCGCGCATCGCTGGCGCGGTCATGCCAGTCGTTGATGATGTAAACCACGCTGGAGAGGCAGCAAAACGCGGCGAAGGCATGGGCCACGCGCAGCGCCAGCGGCCCGTCCTGCCAGATCTGGCTGAACACCAGGCCGGCAAACACAAAGGCATTTTTGAGCCACTGGTGCGGCCGCATCAGCCGGACCAGGGCCGGCACAGAGGAAGATATAGAGGACATCAGGCGTGAAAGAGCGCCGCCAGAACGGAGGCTTTGTTCGAGCATAACTGACGCGGCAGGCGGCCGGCGGCCCGGAATGCCGCCAAAATAAGGCCATGACTTCAGCCTCAGCCCCCGACTTCGCCCTGGCCCCGGTTTCCCCGCAGGCCCTGCAACTGATCCAGACCCTGGTCCGGATGAACACCGTCAGCCACAACAGCAACCTGGCGCTGATTCATTTTGTCCGCGATGAACTGCAAAAGCTGGGCGTGGCCAGCCGCATCACCACCAATGCCGACAAAACCAAGGCCAACCTGTTTGCCACCCTGGGCGAGGGCAAGCCGGCCGGCATCATTTTGTCGGGCCATACCGACACCGTGCCCTGGGACGGCCAGGACTGGATGCGGGACCCGCTCTCGGCCACGCTCCAGGACGGCAGGCTCTATGGCCGCGGCAGCTGCGACATGAAGGGTTTCATCGGCATGGCGCTGGCCCATGCCGGGGATTTTTTGCACAGCAGCGCGCCCTTTGCGGTGCACCTGGCGCTGAGCTACGACGAGGAGGTCGGCTGCATGGGCGTGAAGGGGCTGATTGCCGACATGAAGGACGCCGGCATTGCGCCGCTGGCCTGCATCGTCGGCGAGCCCACCAGCATGGTGCCGGCCACCGCCCACAAGGGTGTGTACCGCTACAAGTGCTGCGTGCGCGGCAAGGAGGCGCACTCCTCGCTGACGCCGCAATCGGTCAACGCGATCGAGATGGCGGCGCGCGTGATCGGCAAGCTGCGCGACATGGCCGAAGGCTTTGAGGCCAGCGAGCCGCGCTACGAGGGTTTTGACGTGCCCTTCAGCACCGCCAGCGTCGGCCAGTTCCACGGCGGCATCGCCGACAACGTGGTGCCGCGCGATGCCGAGTTCCGCTACGAATTCCGCAACCTGCCCACGGCCGACGCCACCCTGATGCAAAAAGAGGTGCTGGCCCATGCGGAACGGGCGCAAATAGCCATGAAAAAGATAGCGCCCGAGGCCGGCTTCAGCTTCGAGACGATTTGCGAGGTGCCGGCCTTTCTGGGCTCGGCCGGCGATGCGGTGACCCGGCTGGCGCAGCGGCTGGCAGGCGCCGAGCGCACCACGCTGGTGGCCTTTGGCACCGAGGCCGGCCTGTTCCAGGGCGCCGGCATTCCGACCGTGGTGTGCGGCCCCGGCAGCATCAAGCAGGCGCACCAGCCCGATGAATTCGTCAGCCTGGAGCAGCTGGCGCGCTGCCAGGCCTTCATGCGCGGCCTGCTGGCGACCCGGGATTTGACCCGGGTTTGAGCCATTGCCGCAATCCCCAGCCAGCTTGAGGGCCTAAACCTTGTCCTATAAAGTCACGCCATGAATCCCACGGCCACCAGCCCCCTGAAACCCGCCGCGCAGTCCCTCCAGGTGCGCGGCGCCTGCCCGCATGACTGCCCCGACACCTGCTCGCTGCTGACGACCGTGGAAAACGGCGTGGCCATCAAGGTGCAGGGCAACCCCGAGCACCCGCAGACCGGCGGCGTGCTGTGCAACAAGGTCTCGCGCTACACCGAGCGCAGCTACCACCCCGAGCGCCTGCTGCAGCCGCTCAAACGCGTCGGCCCCAAGGGCAGCGGCCAGTTTGAACCCGTCAGCTGGGAGGCGGCATTGCGCGACATTGCCAGCCGCCTGACCGCCATTGCGGCGCGCGACCCCGAGGCCATCCTGCCCTACAGCTACGCCGGCACCATGGGCCAGGTGCAGGGCGAAAGCATGGCGGCGCGCTTCTTCAACCGGCTAGGCGCCTCCTTGCTGGACCGCACGATTTGCGCCACGGCGGGCGGCGAAGGCTTGACCCAGACCCTGGGCGGCAAGGTCGGCATGAAGGTCGAGTTTTTTGCCGAGTCCAAGCTCATCATCATCTGGGGCAGCAACTCGATTGGCAGCAACCTGCACTTCTGGCGCTATGTGCAGCAGGCCAAGCGCGATGGCGCCAAACTGGTCTGCATAGACCCGCGCAAGAGCGAAACCGCCGAAAAATGCCACGAACACATTGCGCTGCTGCCCGGCACCGATGCCGCGCTGGCGCTGGCGCTGATGCACGAGCTGATCAGCCACGACTGGCTGGACCACGACTACCTCGCCCGCCACACCCTGGGCTGGCCGGCGCTGCGTGAGCGCGCGCTGCAATGGCCGCCCGAGCGTGCCGCCGCGGTCTGCCGCGTGCCGGTGGAGCAAATCCAGGCCCTGGCGCGCGACTACGGCCAGTGTCTGGTCCAGCAGCAGCCGGCCGCCATCCGCCTGAACTACGGCATGCAGCGCGTGCGCGGCGGCGGCAATGCGGCGCGCGCCGTGGCCTGCCTGCCGGCGCTGATTGGCGCCTGGCGGCACCGCGCCGGCGGCGTGCTGCTCAGCAGCTCGGGCCAGTTTCCGGTCGACAAGGCCGCCTTGCAGCGGCCCGAGCTGCTGGCCGGACGCCAGCCGCGCACCATCAACATGAGCACCATTGGCAACGCCCTGCTGGAAGACGGCTCGCCGCAGTTCGGCCCGAAAATCGAGGCGCTGCTGGTCTACAACAGCAACCCGGTGGCGGTGGCGCCCGAATCGGGCAAGGTGGTGCAGGGCTTTGCGCGTGAAGACCTGTTCACCGTGGTGCTGGAGCATTTCCAGACCGACACCGCCGACTACGCCGACTACCTGCTGCCCGCCACCACCCAGCTGGAGCACTGGGATGTGCACAGCAGCTACGGCCACACCGACGCGCTTTTGAATCGGCCGGCCATCGCGCCGCTGGGCCAGGCCAAACCCAACACGCAGATTTTTCGCGAGCTGGCGGCCCGCATGGGCTTTACCGAAGCCTGTTTCTCTGATGACGACGAAACGCTGTGCCGCGCGGCCTATGGCGACAAGGTCGACTTCAAGGAGCTGCTGGACCAGGGCTTTGCCAGCCTGAAGCTGCCCGATGCGCCGTTTGCCGAGGGCCATTTCCCCACGCCCTCGGGCCGGTGCGAATTTTTCAGCGCGCGGCTGGCCGCCATGGGCCTGGACGGCCTGCCCGACCATATTCCCAACTACGAAACCCCGGGCAGCTCGGCGCAGTATCCGCTGGCCATGATCTCGCCGCCGGCGCGCAATTTTTTGAACTCCAGCTTTGTCAATGTCAAGAGCCTGCGCGATATCGAAGGCGAGCCGGTGCTGGAGATGCATGCCGACGACGCGCTTGCCCGCGGCATCAGCAGCGGCGCCATCGTCACGGTGTTCAACCAGCGCGGCGCCTACCGGGTCAAGGCCGAGGTCTCCAAACGGGCCCGGCCCGGCGTGGTCAATGGCCTGGGCATCTGGTGGCGCAAGCTGGGCCTGGACGGCACCAACGTGAACCAGCTCACCAGCCAGCAGCTGACCGACCTGGGCCGCGGGCCGGTGTTCTACGACTGCCTGGTCGAGGTACAGGCCGCGCCGCAGACGATGTGAAACGGACGCACAGCTTGGCAATCACCTTGACATTGTCAGGTTTGGGCGCGCTATTGGCCGCAGGCGCGGCGGCGCTGTGCCTCAGCGGCTGCGCCAACCTGGGCTATTACTGGCAGTCCGTCAGCGGCCATGTGCAGATGCTCAATGCCGCGCGCCCGGTCGACGACTGGCTGGGCGACGCGCAGACGCCGCAGGCCCTCAAGGCGCGGCTGGACCTGAGCCAGCGCATTCGCAACTTTGCCGTCAGCGAGTTAAAGCTGCCCGACAACGCCAGCTACCGCCGCTACGCCGACCTGCAGCGCAAGGCCGTGGTCTGGAACGTCGTGGCCGCGCCCGAGTTCTCGCTCACGCTCAAGACCTGGTGTTTCCCGGTGGCTGGCTGCGTCGGCTACCGCGGCTATTTCAGCGAGGCCGAGGCGCGTCTTGAAGCCGACCAGCTCCAGGCCGAGGGCCTGGAGACCAGCGTCTATGGCGTGCCCGCCTATTCGACACTGGGCATGATGAACTGGGCCGGTGGCGACCCCTTGCTCAATACCTTCATCAATTACCCCGAGGGTGAGCTGGCCCGGATTATTTTTCATGAGCTGGCACACCAGGTGGTCTACGCCAGGGACGACACCCAGTTCAACGAGTCCTTTGCCACCGCCGTCGAGCGGCTGGGCAGCCAGCGCTGGCTGGCGAGCCAGGCCAGCGCCGCCGCGCGCCAGGACTACGCCGTGTTTGACGGGCGGCGCCAGCAGTTCCGCGCGCTGGCGCTGGCCACGCGCCGTGAACTGGCCGCGATTTACGAGCAAAACAAGGCCGCAGCCCAGCAGGATCGGGCGCAAGCAGCTATCAAAACAAGAGCAGAAAAAGCACAGGCCATGCAGCGCTTTCGCGACAACTACGCACGGCTCAAGGCCAGCTGGGGTGGCGGCAACGGCTTGACCGGCTACGACAGCTGGGTGGCCCGCGCCAACAACGCCTCGCTGGGCGCACAGGCCGCCTACGATGAACTGGTGCCCGGCTTCGAGGCCCTGTTCGAGCGCGAGGGACGCGACTGGCCACGCTTTTATGATGCGGTGAAACGGCTGGCCGATCTTCCCAAGGACGAGCGCCATCAAGCCCTGACGACCCACAGTACAAATCAATAACAGGGAGACCTCGCATGGCTGACATCCACATCGAGCGCAAACACAGCCTGGGCCTGGCCGAGGCCCGCAAGGTGGCCTTCAAGTGGGCCGAGCAGGCCGAAGAAAAATTCGACATGGAGTGCACCTACGAGGAAGGCGACGACGCCGACGAGGTGTGCTTCAAGCGCTCTGGCGTGTCGGGCACGCTCACCGTGACCCCTGACAGCTTCGCGCTGCAGGCCAGGCTCGGCTTTCTGCTCGGCGCGTTCAAGGACACGATAGAGGGCGAGATCGTGAAAAACCTCGACAAGCTGCTGGCGCAAAAAGAGCCCGCCGCCAAAAAGACCACCATAAAGAAAAAGCCTGGGGCGTGAAAACCATGAGCGCCGCCGGGCCGCCCCAAGGCGCGAAGGCCCCCTCGGGGGGCAGCGCAGTACACGAAGTGACAAGCGTGGGGGCACCGTGAACCTGGCGCGCTTCGACCTGGTGTCGATACGCCTGGCCGTGGCCTGCGCCCAGACCGGCAGCCTGACGGCGGCGGCGCGCGACTCGCACCTGGCGCTGGCCGCCGCCAGCCGGCGCATCCGCGAGCTGGAACTGGCGCTGGGCGCCCCCCTGTTCGAGCGCCATGCGCGCGGCCTGCTGCCCACGGCGGCCGGCCGTGTCTTCGTCAAGCACGGGTTCACCCTGCTGCAAACCATGGAGCAGCTGGGCGCCGAACTGAGCGACCTGCGGCAAGGCATTGCGCGCCATATCCGCCTGTGTGCCAGCAGCGCCGCCATCAGCCAGTTTCTGCCGCCGCTGCTGGCCCGCTACGGCGAGCTGCACCCCCAGGTCCATGTCGATCTGGAGGAGCAGGTGTCGGAGGCGGTGGTCGCGACGCTGCGCGAAGGCCGGGCCGATGTGGCGGTGTTTGTCGAGGGGCCGGACACGGCCGGGCTGGAGACCCGGCTCTTTCGCCATGACGAGCTGGTGCTGGTGCTGCCCGCCAAGCACCGGCTGGCGGGCAAGTCGCCGCTGGCGTTTGCCGATGCGCTGGACGAGGAGTGGATCAGCCTGACCGCCGGCGCCGCCATGCTGCAAAAACAGCAGCAGGCGGCGCTGGCCGCGAACCGGCCGCTCAAGCTGCGCATGCAGGTGCGCAGCTTTGACGCGGTCTGCCACATGGTGGCCTCGGGCCTGGGGATTGCCGTGCTGCCCAAGGGCGCCAGCCTGCCCATTCTCAAGGCCATGAAGCTGGTCTGGCGCCCGCTGGCCGATGCCTGGGCGCGGCGCCGCCTGCTGCTGGCCACCGCAGCCGGGGAAAGTGACGCGGCCATCACCTCGCTGGCAGCGTTTTTGGTGCAGGAGGCTTCGCAAAACGCGAAGGCACAAGGCCGCAAAGAGTAATGGACGCCGGCCGGCCGCTGCCGCACACTGCGCAGCCATGGACATTGCCTCTTCCCCCTCTTCAACCGGCCCGCTGGCCGGACTCAAGGTTCTCGAACTCGGCCAGCTGATCGCCGGCCCGTTTGCCGCCAAGACCCTGGCCGACTTTGGCGCCGAGGTCATCAAGGTCGAAGCGCCAGGCGCGGGCGATCCTCTGCGCAAATGGCGGCTGCTGAAAGACGGCACCTCGGTCTGGTGGCAGGTGCAGTCGCGCAACAAGCGCTCGCTGGCGCTCGACCTGAAAGACGCCCAGGCCCAGGACATCGTGCGCCAGCTGGCGCGGGAGTCCGACGTGCTGATCGAGAACTTTAGACCCGGCGCCATGGAAGGCTGGGGCCTGGGGCCCGAGACGCTGCGCAAGCTCAATCCGCGCCTGATCATGCTGCGCATCAGCGGCTACGGCCAGACCGGCCCCTACCGCGACCGCCCCGGCTTCGGCGTGGTGGCCGAGGCCATGAGCGGCCTGCGCCACCTGACGGCCGAACCGGGCCGCGTGCCGGTGCGCGTCGGCGTCAGCATTGGCGACACGCTGGCCGCGCTGCACGGCGTGATCGGCATCCTGCTGGCGCTGCAGCACCGCCACGCATCGGGCCAGGGCCAGGTGATCGACGTGGCGCTCTACGAAGCGGTGTTCAATTGCATGGAAAGCCTGCTGCCCGAATACAGCGCGTTTGGCGCCGTGCGCGGCCCGGCCGGCAGCGCCCTGCCCGGCATCGCGCCCAGCAACGCCTACCGCTGCAAGGACGATGGCTATGCCTTGATTGCCGGCAACGGCGACAGCATTTTCAAGCGGCTGATGGCCGTGATAGGCCGCGAGGAGCTGGGGGCCGACCCGACATTGGCCGACAACGCCGGCCGCGTGGCGCGCGTGGCCGAGATTGACGAGGCCATAGGCCGGTGGGCGGCGCAGCGCACGGTCGCCGAGGCGCTGGCGGCGCTGGACCAGGCCGCCGTGCCGGCCGGCCGCATCTATACCGTGGCCGACATCGCGGCCGACCCGCATTACCAGGCGCGCGGCATGCTGGACAGCCTGCAGATGGACGACGGCAGCCGGCTGGCCGTTCCCGGCATCACGCCCAAGCTCTCGCTCACGCCGGGCGGCCACCGCCGCAACGCCCCCACCCTGGGCCAGGACACCGATGCCGTGCTGCAGGAGCTGGGCCTCACTCCCGAACAGATTCAGGGCCTGAAGGACAAGGGCATTGTTTCAGGAGCCCGGCCATGACACGGATTTTTTTCAACGAGGTCGCGACACGCGACGGCTTTCAGATCGAGCCCGAATTCATCCCGACCGACAGCAAGGTGGCACTGGTCGATGCCCTGAGCGAATGCGGCTACGCCAAGATCGAGGTCACCTCCTTCACCTCACCCAGGGCGATCCCCATGCTGCGCGACGCCGACGAGGTGATGGGCCGCATACGCCGCGTGCCCGGCGTCGAGTACACGGTGCTGGTGCCGAATCGGCGCGGGGCGGAGCGCGCGCTCGAATCGCGCGCCGATGAGCTCAACCTCGTCATGTCCACCTCCGAGACGCACAACCTGGCCAACCTGCGCATGCCCATGGCGCACAGCTTCGCGGCGCTGTCGGAAGTGATTCAACAGGTTGATGGAAAAACGCCCATCAATGTCTCGCTGTCCTGCTGCTTTGGCTGCCCGATGGAAGGCGAGGTGCCGCAGCAAAGCGTGCTGGCCTGGGCCAGCCGCTTTGCCGAGCTGGGCGTGCGCGGCGTGACGATTTGCGACACCACCGGCATGGCGCACCCGGCCCAGGTCAGCCGCATGGTGGAGGCGCTGCAGCAGCGCCTTGCCGCGCTGCAGCTGACCCTGCACTTTCACAACACGCGCGGCATGGGCCTGGCCAATCTGCTGGCCGCCGTGCAGGGCGGCATCACGCGCTTTGACGGCTCGCTGGGCGGCCTGGGCGGCTGCCCCTACGCGCCCGGCGCCAGCGGCAACATCAGCAGCGAGGACGCCATCCGCATGCTGGCCGCCATGGGCTATGACACCGGCATCGACCTGCCCAGGCTGCTGGCGATTGCCCGACAGATGCCGGACATCGTCGGCCATGAGGTGCCTGGCCAGGTGGCCAAGGCCGGCCGCATCAGCGACCTGCACGCGCCACCCTCTTACGTCGCGGAACTCCGGGCGGCCCACGCATGATCAGCCACCTTGACCACCTGGTGCTGACCACGGCCAAGGAAGCCGCCTGCGTGGACTTCTACACCCGGGTGCTGGGCATGACGCTGGAAAGCTTTGTAGCCGGCACGCCGCCCGTCACACGCCAGGCCTTCAGCTTCGGCCAGCAAAAGATCAACCTGCATGTCAAGGGCGCCGAGTTCGAACCCAAGGCGCAGTTGCCGGTGCCGGGCGCGCTGGACCTGTGCTTCATCGCCAGCGTGCCGCTGCAGCAGGTGATGGAAAAGCTGGAGCGCGAACACTGGCCGATTCTCGAAGGGCCTGTCTTACGCACCGGCGCGACGCAAAAAATCCGCTCGGTCTATCTGCGCGACCCCGACCTCAACCTGATCGAGATTTCCGAGCTGGCCTGAACCGGCATCCATCACCCTTCCAGGAGACAAAAATGACTTTCATTTCCCGCAGAACCCTTGTCACCGTTGCCGGCCTTGCCGCTGCCTCATGGCTGAACCCGGTGCGCGCGCAGCTCGCAGGCAAGCCGGTCACCCTGATCGTTCCGGCGGCGGCCGGCGGTACCACGGACATCGCGGCGCGCATGCTGGCCGAACCGCTGGGGCGGATTTTGCAGACCTCGGTCGTCGTGGACAACCGGGGCGGCGGCAACGGCAACATTGCCGGCCAGCTAGTGGCGCGCGGACCGGCCGACGGTAGCAGCCTGCTGGTGCAGTATTCAGGTTACCAGTGCATCACACCGCTGATCCAGCCGGTGGCCGGCTTTGACCCGGCCACCAACCTCAAGCCGCTGGGCCATCTGATCGACGCGCCGCAACTGATGGTGGTACGCGGCAACTTTCCGGCCGACAGCTTCGCGGATTTCCTCAAATACGTCAAAGCCAATCCCGGCAAGGTCAACTACGCGTCCAGCGGCAACGGATCACTGCAGCATGTCACGACCGAGCTGCTGAAGGACCTGACCAAAACCTTCATGGTGCACATCCCTTACCGCGGCACCGGCCCGGCACTGAACGATCTGCTGGCCGGCACGGTGGACTGCACCATCACCACGCCGCCGCCACTGCTGCCGCACGTCCGTGCCGGCAAGCTGAAAGCGCTGATGGTGACCGGTCGCACGCGACTGGCCGCACTGCCCAATGTGCAGACCGCGACCGAGATGGGCGTGCCGCTGGTGGCGTCTTCCTGGTTTGCGGTCTACGGCCCGACGGCTCTGTCTGCGGACCTGCAGCATCGCCTCTCCCTGGCCATCCGGCAGGTGGTCGAATCGGACCACTTCAGGAAACGCGCCGAGGACCAGGGCGCAAAGGCGATCGCCATGAATGGCGCGGAACTGGATGCGCTGGGCAGCAACGAACGCAAGATGTGGGCACGCATCGTCAAGCTGGCCAACATCAAGGCCGACTAGGCGCAAACTCCTCGTCGACAGCTATTTAATTGATAGCATGTAGCGCACGCCAATTGCGGGCTACAGGCCTCTTTCCTCTCAAGGCTCCGATCAGCCGAGATCGGCAATCAGGTCGATGTACTGCTGCATGGCGTCGTCCTGCGAAGTGCCTTTGAGGTTGTTCCAGGCCTCCCACTTGGCGCGGGCCACCATGTCGCCGAAGCCGGGTTTTTTCTCGCTGTTGTCGCCGCTGCTGCCCTGCTTGTAGAGCGCGTAGATTTTCAGCAGCGTCGCGTTGTCAGGACGCTCGCTGAGGTTTTTGGAATCGGCCATGGCCTGGTCGAAAGCGGCTTTCAGGTCTGACATGAGAATGCTCCGTTTTAGAAGTTGATCACCAAAGAAGGTGCTTGGGGTAACTGCCCGGTATCTTAGCCATACACTTCCACGCAAAATAGAGGTTTGCCCCCATGCGTCTCACTGCGTGTCATGCGCTGCCCGCGAGGAGGCTGATTTTCCTTGGGGCGGCCCGGCGGAGATTGGCGCCCCCACGCTGTTCACTGCGTGTCATGCGCTGCCCCCCGAGGGGGCTAATTTCCCTTGGGGCGGCCCGGCGGAAAATTGGCGGCCCGCTTGATTCAATCATTTTGGAG
>CAZWDK010000035.1:16149-18176 GCA_964633095.1 uncultured Polaromonas sp.
GTCACGCGGGCCGTCTCGGGCACCCTGGGTTTGTCGGGCGAGCGCATGAGCAAGGTGGACACCGCCTGGCTGCGCATGGACAGCGCCGCCAACCTGATGATGATCGTCGGCGTCTGGCAGCTGGTGCCTGGCGTCAAGTACGCCGCGGTGTGCGAGCGCATCGAAAACAGCCTGCTCCAATACGATCGCTTCAAGCAGCGCGTGGTGGAGGACGCGGCCGGCGCCACCTGGGTCAGGGACCGCCACTTTGACCTGGCCAGGCATGTGGTGCTGGAACAGCTGCCCAAGGTCGCCAAAGGCCATGAGCAGGAAGCGCTGCAGGACCGCGTGGCCGAACTGGCCATGCGGCCACTGGACCCGAAGCGCCCGCTCTGGCAAATCCACCTGATCGAGGACTACACCGGCCCGGACGGCGTCAGGGGCAGTGCCATGATCGTGCGCATCCACCACTGCATTGCCGACGGCATTGCGCTGATCTCGGTGACCATGTCGCTGGTCGATGGCGGGGCCCCGCCGCCCGGGCGCCACACCAAAGAGGCCGGGACCCATGGCGCCGAAGACTGGCTGACTGAGCTGTTTCGCGACACCCTGCTCAAACCCTTTACCGACATCACGGTGAAAGCTCTGGGTGCCGTGGGCGAAGGCGCGGCCCGCTCGCTGGGCATGCTGAATGACCCGAAAAAAGGCATGGAGCAAGGCTTGAGCGGCTCCGTGGACATGGCCAAGGTGCTGCTGCAGGTGCTGAAAGACAGCGCCGCGCTGGCCCTGATGCCGGACGATTCGAAAACCCGGCTCAAGGGCAAGCCCAGCGGCGTCAAAAGGGTCGCCTGGTGCCAGCCGATTTCGCTGGACGAGGTCAAGGCCGTCGGCAAGGCGCTCAACTGCTCCATCAACGATGTGCTGCTGAGCTGTGTCGCCGGCGCGCTGGGCGAGTATTTGAAGTCGCACGGCGACGAGGTGGCGGGCCAGGAAATCCGCGCCATGGTGCCGGTCAACCTGCGCCCCCTGGAGCAGGCCTACAAGCTGGGCAACCGCTTCGGCCTGGTGCCGCTGGTGCTGCCGATTGGCGTCGAGAACCCGATCGAGCGCGTCTACGAGGTGCGCCGCCGCATGGCGGCTTTAAAGGGCAGCTACCAGCCGCTGCTGGCCTTCAGCCTGCTGGCCGTGGCCGGCCTGCTGATCAAGCCGGCGCAAGAGGCGATGCTGAACCTGTTCGCCAAAAAGACCACGGCCGTCATGACCAATGTGCCGGGCCCGCGCGAAAAGCTCAAGTTTTGCGGCTCCACGCTGGAGCAAAGCATGTTCTGGGTGCCGCAGTCGGGCGATGTGGGCCTGGGCGTGTCGATTCTGAGCTACGGCGGCGGCGTGCAGTTTGGCGTCATCACCGACAGCGCCCTGTGCCCTGAGCCGCAGCGCATCATCGACGAGTTCGTGCCCGAATTTGCCAAGCTGTCCATCGTCACCTTGATGCTGCCGTGGGGTGAATAAGCCCATACCGCAAGCGATTGACGCCGATAGCTTAACAACAGCGGGCGCAGTCAGCTATCAATTCAATAGCATCAAACGACAAAACGCCGGGAGGCGATCTCCAGCAGGCCATCAAAAATCAGGCTCTCCACCAGCTCGAAATGGCCGCTCATGGCGGGCGCCATCTTCCAGCCGGCGCCGCCGGTCATGATGCATTCGGGCGCTTCGCCGCAATGGCGCGTGAGGTTTTCCACCATGCGCTGCACGGCGCCGGCAATCGCAAAAGTGCCGCCGCTGGTCAGCGCGTCACTGGTGTTGGTCGGAAAGTCGCGCACCTCGCCGGTCGGCACATGCAGGCCGGCGGTGCCCGATTCCAGTGCGCGCAGCATGATGCCGTGGCCGGGCAGGATGATGCCGCCCAAAAACCGGCCGTCGGCATCAATTGCCTCGACCGTCACCGCCGTGCCCACCATGACCACCACACAGGGCTTGCGAATGCCGCGCGCCAGCAGCCGGTGGTGCGCCCCAATCATGGCCACCCAGCGGTCGGCGCCCAGCCG
>CAZWDK010000036.1:0-1732 GCA_964633095.1 uncultured Polaromonas sp.
CCGTGAAGGCCTGCCACAGCACGCCCTTGACGATGTAGTTGTGGATGTCCTTGACCTTTTCGTCGCCAAGCTGCGAGTCGCGCAGGCGCGAGACGGCGTCGTATTCGTAGAGGCCCTGCTGCGCCTTGGTGGTGGACTTGACGTGCCACTGCAGCAGCGGCAGGTTCAGGGTCTGCGCCACTTCCTCGGCCAGCATGGTTTTGCCGGTGCCGGGCTCACCCTTGACCAGCAGCGGCTTTTTCAGCGCGGCCGAAGCATTCACGGCAAGCATCAGGTCCTGGGTCGCGACGTAGTTTTTGGAGCCTTGAAATTTCATGTTCATGAGTCAGAGGTGCAGGAATGGAGGAGACTTTGCGCGGCGGGTCTTGCGCCCGGGCTGGGCCCCAAGCAGGCCCAGATATAATCCAAGGTTGTTTTATACGATGAATTTTCACCTGATTGTGCGCGCAAAATGAATAAGCTGTTCACCACGATATTCGCAGTAGCTGTCTCATCCGTGACGGTCGCAAGCCTTGCCCAAGAGGTCAAGGGCGATGCCAAAGCAGGCGAAACCAAAAATGCCATGTGCATCGGCTGTCATGGCATTCCGGGCTACCAGTCTTCATTTCCCGAGGTGTACAAGGTTCCGATGATTTCCGGCCAGAGCGCCAAATACATCGCGTCGGCGCTCAATGCCTACAAAAAAGGCGAGCGCAAGCACCCGACCATGCGCAATATCGCGGACTCCCTGAGCGATCAGGACATCGCCGACCTGTCGGCCTACTACAGCACGCATGGTGCGGTGGCTGGCGCCGAGCTGCCTGCCAAGCCCGGCAAGGAGCCCAGCGCCGAGGTGCAGGCCTTGCTCAACAAGGCCAATTGCGCGTCCTGCCACGGCGCCAACTTCAACAAGCCGGTTGACCCGTCTTACCCCAAGATTGGCGGCCAGCATGCCGACTACCTGTTTGTGGCGCTCAAGGCCTACAAGACCGAGAACAATCCCAAGGTCGGCCGCGGCAACGCCATCATGGCGGGCATGGCCAAGCAGTACACCAATGCCGAACTCAAGCAGCTGGCCAACTACCTGTCCTCGGTAGAGGGCGAGCTCAAGGTCGTTCCGCAGGGCAAATTCCGCTGAACGCAGAATAGGCAAAAAAAAGCCGCTGTTGTCAGCGGCTTTTTTGTTGTCAGTCACGAGTTGCCCTGCGCTGAACGCAATCAATATAAGCTGCGCCATCTGGCGGGCGGCCCGCGCGCTGGCTTTCCCAGACCATCTGGCCCAGGCATTCCATGGCCTCATGGTGCGCGTCGTGCAGGGAATTGCGTTTGGCGCTCAGCAGTTCCACGGCCTGGCGAATGCCGCGCGGCTGGTCGATGGAGCACTGCTCGCTGATCGACAGGTGCATGGACAGGTGCAGAAAGGGATTGGTCTTGCCGGCCTCCACCTCGTACATTTTTTCGAGCGCGGCATCGGCATCGGCAAAATCCGCGTGGTATTCGGGGTGCTCCTCAATCCATTGGCTTGCTATGGTTTCTATAGCTTCCAGCGGTTGACCCGCTTGGGCTTTGGCATAAACAGAGCAGAAAAAACGGCGAACGTCGGCTTGCGATGGCGTGAACATGGGCAAAGCGTATCACGCGGCCCGTTCCCGCTGCCGGCGTGCTGGTTTGATCGCCAGGACTCAGCTGCGCTGGACGGCCAGCATGCGCGAGATGGTTTGCGCGGCAGTCAGCAGGTGCGGCAGCATGGTTT
>CAZWDK010000036.1:1832-18126 GCA_964633095.1 uncultured Polaromonas sp.
GCCAGCATGCGCGAGATGGTTTGCGCGGCAGTCAGCAGGTGCGGCAGCATGGTTTCCTGCATGGTCTTGGCGCTGGTCCGGTTGGCCTGGCCGCTGATGTTCAGCGCCGCCACCGTCTGGCCGGCCCGGTTGGTAATGGGGGCCGCCATGGACACCAGGCCTTCCTCGAGTTCCTGGTTCACCAGCGACCAGCCCTGCCGGCGCACCTGCGCGATCTTGGCGGTGAGCTCTTTCACATCGGTCACCGTGTGCCTGGTGCGTGCCGTCAAGTCCGAGGCGGCCAGGCATGCCATGAGTTCGGCCTCCGGCAATGCAGACAACAGCATGCGGCCCATCGAGGTGCAGTAGGCCGGCAGGCGTGAACCCACGCCCAGGCTGATGCTCATGATTTTGTGGGTGGACACGCGCAGCACATAGACGATGTCCGTGCCGTCCAGCACCGCTGCCGAGCATGACTCCTTGACCTGCGCGACCAGCGTCTCCATCACCGGTTCGGCCAGGTTCCAGATCGGCATGGACGAGAGGTAGGCAAAGCCCAGGTCCAGTATGCGCGGCGTCAGGCTGAAGAGCTTGCCCTCGCTGCGCACATAGCCCAGCGCCTCCAGCGTGAGCAGGATGCGGCGCGCACCCGCGCGGCTCAGCCCGCTGCGCCCGGCCACTTCGGTCAGCGTCTGCCGGGGTGCGCTGGCGCTGAAGGAGCGGATCACCTCCAGGCCGCGCGCAAACGACTGCACATAGCCGTCGCCGGGCTTGTTGTCCGCGATGCGGGTAGTTGCAGCATTTGCCATGGTCTTTAAAATCTCCTAAAATTCATTATACGAACTCTTGTTCTAATGTCGAACAAAAATTAAGCGCAATGCGACCGTGTTGCGTGTTTCAGGCCTTTTGCCCCCTGTTTGGAGACTATTGAATGATCAACAAGATTGCCCGCTCGATTGCCGATGCGCTGGCGGACGTGAAAGACGGTTCCACCGTGCTGATTGGGGGCTTTGGCACCTCCGGCATTCCCAGTGAATTGATTGACGGGCTGATAGAGCAGGGCGCCAAGGACCTGACCGTGGTCAATAACAACGCCGGTAACGGCGAGGTGGGCCTGGCGGCACTGCTCAAGGCCGGCCGCGTGCGCAAGGTGATCTGCAGCTTTCCGCGCCAGGTCGACAGCCAGGTGTTCGATGGCCTGTACCGCAGCGGCCAGCTGGAGCTGGAGCTGGTGCCGCAAGGCAATCTGGCCGAGCGCATTCGCGCCGCGGGCGCCGGCATAGGCGCTTTCTTCTCGCCCACCGGCTTTGGCACCGAGCTGGCCAAAAACGCCGATGGCTCGGCCAAGGAAACCCGCGAAATCAATGGCAAACAGTATGTTCTGGAAATGCCGATTTACGGCGACGTCGCCCTCATCAAGGCCGAGCAGGGCGACCGCTGGGGCAACCTGACCTACCGCATGGCGGCGCGCAACTTTGGCCCGGTGATGGCCACCGCCGCCAGGAAGACGGTGGCCACCGTGCACGAGATTGTCGAACTCGGCGCGCTGAATCCGGAGCACATCGTGACCCCCGGCATATTTGTCCACCAGATTGTGAAAATTGACCGTGTGGCCACGCAGGCTGGCGGTTTCAAGAAGGCCGCATGACATGAGCTACCAAAAACGCAGCAAAGACCAACTCGCCGCCCGCGTCGCGCAGGACATTTACGACGGCGCGACCGTCAACCTTGGCATCGGCATGCCGACCCTGGTGGCCAACCACATTCCCGCAGGCCGCGAAGTCGTGCTGCACAGCGAAAACGGCATTTTGGGCATGGGCCCGGCACCGGCCGAGGGCGAAGAAGACTATGACCTGATCAACGCCGGCAAGCAGCCGGTCACGCTGCTCAAGGGCGGCTCATTCTTTCACCATGCCGACAGCTTTGCCATGATGCGCGGCGGCCACCTGGACATTTGCGTGCTCGGTGCGTTCCAGGTCTCGGCTACCGGCGACCTGGCCAACTGGAGCACCGGCGAGCCCGGCGCCATTCCCGCCGTGGGCGGTGCCATGGACCTGGCGATAGGCGCCAAGCAGACCTGGGTCATGATGGATCTGCTGAGCAAAAAGGGCGAGAGCAAGGTGGTGGCGCAGTGCAGCTACCCGCTCACCGGCATTGCCTGCGTCAAGCGCATTTATTCCGAACTGGCGACGCTGGAATGCACGCCGCAAGGCCTCAAGCTGATCGACAAGGTCGAGGGCCTGGCGCATGCCGAGCTGGAAAAACTCATCGGCCTGCCGGTCGCCGTTTAACGCCGTCAAACTCACCCCGCGTTCGGGCAGCGTTGGCGCCAGCCCGACATCCCACGAAAACCCTGGAGACATGTCATGAAACAAGCCTTTATCTGCGACGCCATCCGTACCCCCTTCGGCCGCTACGGCGGCGCCTTGAGCAGCGTGCGTACCGACGACCTCGGTGCGATTCCCCTCAAGGCGCTGATGGCGCGCAACGCCAAGGTCGACTGGCAGGCCGTCACCGACGTGATTTATGGCTGCGCCAACCAGGCCGGTGAAGACAACCGCAACGTGGCCCGCATGTCCAGCCTGCTGGCCGGCCTGCCGATTGAAGTGCCGGGCGCCACCGTGAACCGCCTGTGCGGCTCCGGCCTGGACGCCGTGGGCACGGCGGCACGCGCCATCAAGTCCGGCGAGGCCGGCCTGATGATTGCCGGCGGCGTCGAAAGCATGAGCCGCGCGCCCTTTGTGATGCCCAAGGCCGAGTCGGCCTTCAGCCGCAACAACGCGGTGTATGACACCACCATAGGCTGGCGCTTCGTCAACAAGCTGATGAAGGGCCAGTACGGCGTGGATTCCATGCCCGAAACCGCCGAGAACGTCGCCACCGACTTCAAGATCGAGCGCGAAGCCCAGGACCGCATGGCGCTGGCCAGCCAGCTCAATGCCGTGGCCGCGCAAAAGGCCGGCCACCTGGCGCGCGAAATCGTGGCCGTGTCGGTGCCGCAGAAAAAGGGCGACGCCATCGTGGTGGACAAGGATGAGCACCCGCGCGAAACCAGTCTCGAAGCGCTGGCCAAGCTCAAGGGCGTGGTGCGCCCCGACGGCAGCGTGACCGCCGGCAATGCCTCGGGCGTGAACGATGGCGCTTGCGCCCTGCTGCTGGCTGACGAAGCCAGTGCCGCCCAGTACGGCCTGACGCCGAAGGCCCGCGTGGTCGGCATGGCCACGGCCGGTGTGGCGCCGCGCATCATGGGTTTTGGTCCCACGCCCGCCACGCTGAAGGTGCTGGCGCAAACCGGCATCACGCTGGACCAGCTCGACGTGATCGAACTCAACGAGGCCTTTGCGGCCCAGGGCCTGGCCGTGCTGCGCGCGCTGGGCCTGAAGGACGACGACGCCCGCGTCAACGCCTGGGGCGGTGCGATTGCGCTGGGCCATCCGCTGGGTGCCAGCGGTGCGCGCCTGGCCACCACGGCCGTCAACCGCCTGCACGCGACGGGCGGGCGCTATGCGCTGTGCACCATGTGCATAGGCGTGGGCCAGGGCATCGCCGTGATTCTGGAACGGGTCTGATACGGGTCTGATTGATTCGCCGCTGTGCAGCCATTGGTTTGCTATTGAATTGGTAGCTGCTTGCGCGCATCCAATGGGCGCTAGCGCCCTGTTTTGTTTGCAGAGTTGATATTTATATTTATAAGGAGACAGTCATGCTTTTCAAATCCCTTGCCTCACGCCGCACCCTGGGCCTCGCCGCACTCGCACTGGCCGCCGCCGGTTTGCTGCCGGCCGCGGCCGGCGCCCAGCAGTTTCCGAGCAAGCCGGTGCGCATCTTCACGCCCTTCCCGGTGGGCGGCGGTCCCGACGGCGTGGCGCGTCTGGTGGCCGACAAACTGTCGCGCGCCTGGGGCCAGCCCGTGGTGGTCGAGAACCGGCCAGGCGGCAACGGCTTTCTCGCGATTGACGCCTTCAAGCGCGGTGCCAAGGACGGGCATGACCTGATCGTGCTCGACAACGTGCACCTGGCGGCTTACCCGGCGCTGTTCAAGAAACTGCCCTACGACACGGCCAAGGACTTCGACGCGCTGCTGCCGCTGTTCAAGACCTACTTCTTCTTCACCGTCCCCACGACCAGCAAGTACAAGACGCTCGCCGACCTGATTGCCGACGCCAAGGCCAACCCCGGCAAGCTGAACTACGGCTCCTGGTCGGTCGGCAATCCGGTGCACCTGGGCTCGGAGCTGTTCACGTCCGCGACCGGCACCCAGATGGCGCATGTGATCTACAAGGAAACCACGCAGCTCTACACCTCTGTTGCGACCGGTGAACTCGCTTTCGCGCTCGGCAGCAGCGCCACCGCCGGCGGCCTGCAACGCGCGAACAAGCTGCGCTTCCTGGCGGTTGCGGCGCCCAAGCGGGTGGCGGCCTTCCCGGAGGTGCCGACGGTTGGCGAGTCGGGCGGTCCGCAGGGCTTCGAGGTGATTGGCTGGAATGCGATTGCGGTGCCCAAGGGCCTGCCCGAGGCCGTGAGCGACAAGATCAAGCGCGACATCGAGAAGGCGCTGGCCGAGGCCGATGTACAGGAGAAGTTCAAGAGCTTTGGTTATGAGCCCTTCCCGCAGACGCGCGAGCAGTTCAACCAGTTCGTGCAGAACGAAACCAAGCGCTTCGGCGACGTGATCCGCAAGGCGAACGTGTCGCTGGACTGACACGGCCTGCGTCTTGTGCCCACCCTTGTGCCTTCGCCGGCGATTCATGCCGGTGACTGAGAAAGTGCCCTCATGAAGCGACTTCCCTTCACGCGCCGCGGCCTGCTGCTGGCCTCGCTCGCAACGCTGGGCGTTCCGGCCTGGGCCCAGAACGCCAAGCCGCTCAAGATCGTCGTGCCCTTCGCGCCCGGCGGGGGCAACGACGTCTTCGCCCGCCAGCTGGCGAAAAGCCTGGGCGAGCTGCGCAAGCAGAGCGTGATCGTGGAGAACAAGCCCGGCGCCGGCGGCAACCTGGGCACCGTGCAGGTGGTGCGCAGCGCGGCGGATGGCACGACCTTGCTGCTGGGCCATTCCGGCACGGTGGCCATCAATCCGGCGCTGTACAAGGGTCTCAAATACGACCCCCAAAAGGATCTGGCCCCCGTTGCCATGTTTGCCTCGTCGGCGCTGGTGCTGGTGGTTTCGGTCTCGTCGCCGGTGAAAACGCTGGCCGACCTGGTGGCCCTGGCCAAATCGCAGCCGGGCAGCCTCAATTACGCGTCCAGCGGCAGCGGCAGCGGCGGCCACCTGACCGGTGAGCTGTTCGAGCAAAAGAGCGGCGTGAAAATCGGCCACATTCCCTACAAGGGCAGCGCACCCGGTCTGACCGACCTGGTGGGCGGCCAGGTGCAGATGATGTTCAGCGTCATTCCGCCGGCACTGGCGCTGGTCAAGAGCGGCCGGCTGCGGGCGGTGGCGGTGACGGGAAGCCGGCGCGCCCCCTCCATGCCGGAGGTGCCCACCATCGCCGAGTCAGGGCTGGCCGGCCTAGGCGGATTCGAAAGCACGCTGACCTACGGCCTGCTGGCGCCGCGCGGCACGCCCGATGCCCTGCTCAAGGAGCTGTCCGGCCAGATCCTCAAGGTCGCAGCAACAGCCGAATTCCAGTCCAGGCTGGGCGTTGAAGGCGCGGTTCCGCTGCTGGGCGGCCCCGCCGACTATGCCGGCCTGATCAAGAAAGAAAGCGCCAAGTGGGCCGAGATCGTGAAGCTGTCGGGCGCCACGGTTGAATAAGGCGTGTGACGCTATGTGTGATGCAGCAAAGCAGAAAGAATGAATGAATAAGCAAGAAGTGACACTGGTCACGGGCGCCAGTTCCGGCATTGGCCGCGCCATCGCCGAGGCCCTGCTGGCGCAGGGCCGGCATGTGGTCAACCTCGACCATGTGCTGCCGGACTGGAGCCATCCGAACCTCAGCTCCTACCAGGCCGACCTGACCCAGGAAGCGCCCACGCGCGAAGCCGCCGCCGAGATCGCGGCCCTGCACAAGGTCACGGCGCTGGTCAACAACGCGGGCGCCACCCGCCCCGGCACCATAGACACCGCGACGACGGCCACGCTGGACGATGTGGTGGGCCTGCACCTGCGCGCCGTGATGCTGCTGACGCAGGCCTGCCTGCCCAGCTTGCGCGCCTGCGGCCATGGCCGCATCGTCAACATGTCCTCGCGTGCCGCCTTGGGCAAGGTGGACCGCATCGTGTACTCGGCCACCAAGGCCGGCATGATAGGCATGACGCGCACGCTGGCCATGGAGCTGGGGCGTGACGGCATCACCGTGAATGCCATTGGCCCCGGGCCGATTGCCACCGAGCTGTTCCGCAAGAGCAACCCCGAGGGCGCGCCGCAAACGCAGCGCATCCTGGACAGCATTGCGGTGGGGCGCATGGGAACGGCGGAAGACGTGGCGCGTGCGGCGCTGTTCTTCCTGTCGCCCGACAACGGGTTTGTCACCGGCCAGGTGCTTTATGTCTGCGGTGGCACCACCCTGGGGGTGGCGCCCATCTGATTTTTTCGCCCCTGATGGGGCTTTTCCCTTCCCGGTGTCAGCCGTGCGATCCACAAGATCAGCCGCTTGCGCATGACCGGGGCTTTCTCTCTCCTCTCCTAGAAAGACTTCTCCATGTCCCGCTTTTCTCCGTCCGGTCGCCGTCAATTCGCGCTGCGCAGCCTGACCGCCGCCGTGGCACTGGGCGCCGGCCTGCTGGCCAGCGTGCCCGCTGCCGCACAGGCGGCTTACCCCAGCAAGCCCATCACCATGATCGTGCCTTTCTCCGCCGGCGGCACCACCGATATCCTGGCGCGTATCGTGGGCCAGGCCTTGACCGCCGAGCTGGGCCAGTCCGTGATCATCGACAACCGCGCCGGCGCGGGCGGCAACATTGGCGGGCAGGCCGCTGCCCGTTCGCCGGCGGACGGCTACACCCTGTTCATGGGCACGGTCGGCACGCACGCGATCAATGCGGCACTCTACAAAAAAATGCCTTTCGACCCGATCAAGGACTTCACGCCCCTGACCCGTGTGGCCAATGTGCCCAACCTGCTGGTGGCCAACCCGGCGCAGCCTTTCAAGACCGTGAAGGAGCTGATCGCCTACGCCAAGGCCCATCCCGGCCAGCTGAATTTCGGCTCCTCGGGCAATGGCAGCTCCATCCACCTGTCGGGTGAGCTGTTCAAGACCATGGCCAAGGTCGACATGCAGCATGTGCCTTACAAGGGCAGCGCGCCGGCGGTGACCGACCTGCTGGGCAACCAGATCGCCATCATGTTTGACAACATGCCCTCGGCCATCCAGCATGTGCGCTCGGGCAAGTTGCGTCCCATCGCCGTGACCACCGCCAAACGCTCGCCGGAACTGCCTGGCGTGCCGACCATCGCCGAAGCCGGCGTGCCCGGCTACGAGGCCACCTCGTGGTTCGGCCTGTTCGCGCCCGCCGGTACGCCGCCGGCCGTGGTCAGCAAGCTGAACAGCGCCATCGTCAAGGTGCTGGCCAAGGCCGACGTCAAGAAGAAAATCAACGAGCAGGGCGCCGAGGTCTACAGCGAAACGCCCGAGCAGTTCTCCGCCTTCATCCAGAAGGAGTCGCTGAAGTGGGGCAAGGTGGTGCGCGAGTCCGGCGCCAGCGTGGACTGAGCTTGATTCAACAGCGGGCCGCCCAGGGCGGTTATTCTTGGGCGGTTTTGCCAGCGGCTGCGGAGAGCGGGCTTTCGCCAGCGATTTCCGCAGCCGCTTTTGCTATTGATTTGGTAGCTGCCTGCGCCCTGTAGTACTGGGCTGAAGGCCTGTTTCTTTCGTAATATGGCCTTTCCGCTGATCACCGACCCTTTTTTCTACGCCGTGGCCATTCCCGCCGTGCTGATGCTGGGCATCAGCAAAAGCGGCTTTGGCGCCGGCTTTGGCTCGCTCGCCGTGCCGCTGATGGCCTTGTCGGTCACGGTGCCGCAGGCCGCCGCGATCTTGATGCCGCTGTTGCTGCTGATGGACCTGCTGGGAATCGCCGCATTTCGCAAGGACTTCGACATCAAGTTCCTGCGCTTTCTGATTCCCTGCGGACTGGTCGGCACCGTCATTGGCGCGCTGCTGTTCAAGCTGCTGGACGCCAAACTGGTCGCCGGTCTGGTGGGCGCTTTCACGCTGCTGTTTCTGGCGCAGCGCCTGCTGTTTCCGCCCCAGTCCGACAGCCCGCCGCCGCCGAAATGGCTGGGCGCGATATTGACGGTGACCTCCGGTTTCACCAGTTTTGTGGCCCACGCCGGCGGCCCGCCGCTCAGCGCCTATGTCATTCCGCTGCGCCTGAGCCCCATCAAGTTCACCGCCACCATGGCGGCCTTCTTTTTCGTCATCAACCTCTCCAAGTGGATTCCCTACGCCTGGCTGGGCCTGCTGGACCTGCGCAACATGGCCACCTCGCTGCTGCTGCTGCCACTGGCCCCGGTAGGCGTGTGGCTGGGCGTGCGCCTGGCCAGGCGCATCAGCCCGGCCTGGTTTTACCGTTTTCTTTACCTGGGCATGTTCCTCACCGGCATCAAGCTGCTGTGGGATGCCTTGCGCTAGCGCAGTCGCGCTGCCAGCCAGCAGGCGTTCATCGGGATGCAGGCTGATGCAAATGCCGGCCACGGCCTTGGGTGGCTGGCAGTCTGGCGTCACTGAATCTGGATCTTGCGCCTGCGTATCAGTTCACCCCAGCGTTGGCGTTCCTTCTCGATCAGCGCATCGAACCCGGCAGCATCGAGCGCCAGCACGTCCGCGTCCAGCGCGGCGAGCTTGGCGCGCACGTCGGGGCGGGCCATGCTGCGCTGGAATTGCTGGCTGAGCCACGCCACCAGTGGCGCGGGAGTCTTGCTGGGTGCGGCCACCCCGTACCAGGATTGCACCAGCGCGTCGGGGTAGCCGGCCTCGGCGACGGTGGGCACCTCGGGCAGGGAGCGCGTGCGCGCGGCCGCGTTCACGGCCAAAGCCCGCAGCTTGCCGGCCTGTATCAGGGGGAGGACGAGGTTTTGCGAGATGAGGGCGAACTGCACCTGTCCCGAAGCCAGGTCCACCAGCGAAGGCGGCTGCCCTTTGTAGTTCACGTTGGTCAGCTTGACGCCGGTGCGTTCGAAGAACAGTTCTTGCGCCAGGTGGATCGAACTGCCGGTTCCCGGATTCGCGACATTGAGATCGTCGGGCTTGGCCTGCGCCAGCGCCACGAATTCTTTCAGCGTCCTGGCGGCAACCGAGGTGTGCACGACAAACACCGTGGGGGCCGCAGCGATGCAGCAGACGCCGGCGAATTCCCTGACCCGCCCCTTCATGTCCGGCATGAGGTGTTCCCCCACCGCCAGCAGCGGCGACGCGCCGAGCAGGGTGTAGCCATCCGGCGCGGCCTTGGCAACGGCATCGAGGCCGATGCGGCCGTCGGCCCCGGGCCGGCTCTCGATCACCAGGCGCTGCGGCAACTCGTTGGAAAGCGGATCGCACACGGTGCGCAGCAGGGTGTCCACGATGCCGCCGACCGGATAGGGCACCACGATCTTGATCGGCCTGTCGGGATAGCCCCCCGGGCCGTGCCCCACCGCCGCGCTGGCCGGCCGGGAAAGCAGAGGAAGGCCGGCTGTTGTGACAGCGGCGGCGAGGACGCGAGCGTTGAATTGGCGGCGATGCATGTTGTGTGTCCTTGGTCCGTGTCTTTATGCCATGTAGGGGGCCATCGATTGCAGGGCGCCCCGGGTTTCGCTCACCAGCCGCGCCATGACATCGGCCACGGGTTCGATCTGGCGCAGCCAGTTCACGCTTTGCCCGGCCGCCTCGTACATGAGCGGCGCGATGCCGTGCTCTTCCACGGCGGCCAGCAGCTCTCCCGTGAGCGCCTGCTGGTAGGGCATGGGCAGGGGCTCGGGTGCACCCGGCCGTTCCCACGCATCGCTGAAGGCGGTGCGCAGCACCCGGCAGGGTTTGCCGCTGTGGGCGCGGGTGATCACGGTGTCCTCGCTGCGGGCGGCGATCAGCTTGGCCGCCAGCTCGATGGGCAGTTCATGCTCGCGCGTGCCCAGCCACAGGGTCCCCAGCCAGGCGCCCTGCGCGCCCAGGGCGAAAGCGGCTGCCACTTGCGCGCCCGTGCCGATGCCGCCGGCGGCAATCACCGGCCGTCCCTTCGCGGCGGCGACAATCTGTGGCACCAGGGTAAAGGTGCCGATGGGGCCGGTGTGGCCGCCCGCGTCATAACCCTGCGCCACCAGGATGTCGGCGCCCGCCTCCATCGCCTTTTCGGCGTGGCGCACACTGCCGACCAGCGCGATCGTCTGCTGGCCCGCCGCCTGGGCCCGGCGCAGCACATGGTGCGGCGTCCCGACGCCGGCGGCAAAGACCTCGACATCACTGGCGGTCACCGCGTCGACCTGTTCCTCGAACAGGCTTTGCGAGCGCACGTACTGTGAAAAGAAGTTGCCGTGCGTGGCCGGCGGAACATGGTATTCCTCGGACAGCCCGCGGATGAAGCGCCGGTGTTCTTGCGGCACGGCGGCCGCCACGGCCTCGCGCGTGTTGTGCTCCGGCAGGCTGGTCGGCAGCAGCAGGTCCACGCCCACAGGGTGGTCGGGGCAGAGCCGGCGCAGCTGGCGCAGCTTTTCTTCGAGTTCCTGCGGGCCGTCGCGGGCCGCGGCGTAGACGCCGAGTCCGCCCGCCCGCGAAATGGCTGCGGCAACCTCGATCCGGTGCGCCAGGCCGAAAATGGGAAAGCGTATGCCGAGCCGGCGGCAGAGTTCGTTGCTCAGCGTTTCATTCATGGCCGTACAACTCCGGTTCCATGTCGAGGCAGGGGTGCTGGGCCAGCTCGCCGGCCAGGCGCAGCACATGCCGGCCGATCAGGGTCTTGTGCACTTCGCTCGTGCCTTCGCCGATCTGGTTCATCTTGGCGTCCCGCAGGAAGCGTTCCATCGGGAAGGCCTTCAAATAGCCGTTGCCGCCCAGCAGCTGAAGGCAATCGACCACCACCTTCATGCACAAATCGGTCGTGTGCATCTTGGCGATGGAGGCGTGAATCGAGGCATCCTTCTCGCCCCGGTCGTAGCGCAGGGCCGTGCTGTAGACCAGGCAGCGGGCGGCCTCGATCTGCGCAGCCATTTCGGCGACCATCCACTGTATGCCCTGGTGCTCGCCCACGGCGTGGCCGAACACCTGGCGCTGGTTGGCGTACTGGGTGGCAATTTGCAGCGCGCCGCTGGCCCTTCCCAGCGCGATGGCTGCGTGCCCGATCCGTGCACGCAGCAGCGTGTCCTGCGCCAGGGCCATGCCCTGGCCCTCCTGGCCCAGCAGATGTCCCGGGGGAACATGCACGTCCTCGAAACCGACCATCGCGATCGGCACACCGTACCAGCCGAGCTTGGGAATGACCGGGGACACGGTGACGCCCTTGGCGTCGCGTGGAACCACGAAGGCGCTGAGCCCCTTCGCGCCGGCCGGGCCGTCCGCTTGCCGCGCCACGACCACGAACATGTCGGCCACGTTGGCACGGGTGATGAACTTCTTCTGGCCGTTGATCACCCAGCCGCCCTGGGGGGATGGCGCGTAGTGCGCGGCCAGGCGCGCCACGTCGCTGCCCGCACCGGGTTCCGTGAGCGCGAATGCGGACTGGCGGGCGCCACTGGCCAGGTCACCGATCAGCTCGCGCTTGAGCGCTTCGCTGGCGCCGGCCACGATAGGCCGCGAGGACAGGTCGGTGCCGGTGATCAGCGAGGCCGAGGTCGTGCAGACCGTCGCCAGCTCTTCGATGATGCGCACCCGCAGCATCATGCTGGCACTGCTGCCGCCGTACTCGCGCGGGAAGGCGGAGGCGACGACGCCTTCCTTGCAAAGCAGCCGGAATGAGTCCCAGGCGAACACGTCTTCGCGTGCCACGCGGGCCGCATCAGGGCCGATTTTTTCGGTCACGAGTGTCTGTACGCGCGCCAGCAGGGCGCTCTCTTCGGGCGAGAGTTGCACGAGGGGGTGATGGTTTCCATTGAGGGGCATGGGTCTTCCTTTGGGTTAGATGACAGCTGCGGCATGCAGTCGCTCGATGTCGTCGGGGGTGAGGGCCAGGTCGTGGCCGTAGAAGCTCGCGTTGTCCTGCCCCAGGTCACCGCCAGAGTGGCGGATTTCGCAGGGCGCGCCTGCGAAGCGGGGAACAACGTTGGCCATGCGCACGCTGCCGAAGTCGGCGTCGGGAACATCGCAAATGGCATTGCGGGCGCGCAGGTGCGGATCGGCGTCGATCTGGTCCATGCCGTAGATGGGCGCGATGGTGCCGTGTGCGGCCTCGAAGGCAGCCAGCACCTCGTCCAGCGAATGGCGGCGGCTCCACTCGCAAAACACCCCATTGAGCTCGGCCGCATGCGCCACCCGCGCGCTGTTGCCCGCAAAACGCGGGTCATCGATCAGGTCCGGCCGCCCGATGGCGCGGCAGTTGTTGGCAAACAGGGCGTTGGTGCTTCCCGACAGGGAGACCCAGCGTCCATCGCGCGTCTGGTAAACGGCAGCTGGCGCCGAGTACTGGTTGGCGTTGCCCGAGCGCTGCCGGACGGTGCCGAGCTGGTCGTATTCGATGGGCAGAAACTCCAGCAACTTGAGGGTGGCCTCGGTCAGTGAAAGGTCGATTTCCTCGCCGGGCGCCGTCGGGTCCTGTGCGCGCCGCCACAAGGCGGCGAGCACGCCGACGGCCCCGAACAGGCCGCCTACGTTGTCCGCGACCGGGTAGCCGGCATGCATCGGCTCGCCATCGGCCGCACCGCTGATATGGGTGAGCCCGCCCATGGCTTCGAAAATGCGGGCAAACCCCGGCCGGTTGCGGTACGGCCCGGTCTGCCCGAAGCCTGTGGCGCGCAGAATCACCAGGCCGGGCTGCGCCGCCCACAGGGCCTGTTTGCCCAGGCCCCAGCTGTCCAGCGTGCCGGGGCGGAAGTTCTCGACCAGCACGTCGAACTTGGGGAGCATGCGCAGCAGCAGCGCCGCCCCCTCGGGCTTGCGCAGGTCGAGCGTGATCAGGCGCTTGCCGCGGTTGGTCACTTTCCACCACAGTGGTTTGCCGTTTTTGTGGGGCGGGAAATCGCGCGCGCCGTCGCCGGTTCGCGGCAACTCGGCTTTCACCACGGTGGCGCCGTAATCCCCCAGCAGGGCTGCCGCGGAGGGGCCCGCAATGATGGTGGCGATGTCGAGGACGCGCAGGCCTTTGAGGGGTCCAGTCATGATTTGTTTGTCTCCTGAGGGAGAACTCTAGTTGCGCGAACAGCTCGGATCAATGTTAAATTTGAAAATCAGCTATCTGGTTTCGAGATAACCCAAACTCCTTATGAGCCCTTCCGCCGACGATGTTGCCGAGCTGCTGACGCTGAAGTCGTTGCGCACGCTTGCCGCTGTCGTGCACAGCGGCAGCCTGACGCGCACCGCCGTGGAACTCGGTCTGGCCCAATCGGCCGTGAGCCGGCAGGTCGCCGAGCTGGAGCGCGCCTTCGGTGGGGCGCTCTTTCACCGTACCGGCCGCGGCGTGCAGCCCACCGTGCTCGCCGGCCAGATCCTGCCTCGCGTGCAAAGCCTGCTGGCGCAGGCGGACGAACTCGCCCACACCAGCAGGGAGCTGTCCGGAACGCCCAGCGGACTGGTGACCCTGGGCCTGGTGCCCGGCGTCGCCGGTTTTCTTGCGGCGGCCTTGTATGGGGCGGTCAGCAAGCAATACCCGCGGATCCGACTGCGCGTGCTCGAGGGCTACAGCGGCGACATGGAGACCGCTCTCAGCCAGGGAAGAATCGATCTGGCGGTACTGAATCGCTACCGTGCCAAGGGCAGCAACAGCTACCGGCAGCTCTTCGAATCACAACTTTGCATCGTCGGACGCCGCCAGCTGTTGCAGCGGGCGCTTGCCCCCAAGGGCAAAGGCGGCAATGGAGCCACTGCGGGCGCGAAGTCGACGCTGCCGCCGGATGCCAGCCTGCAAGCCTTGGTCGGTCTCCCGCTGGTGCTGCCGGCGCCGCCCAATGCCAGCCGCAACCTGCTGGACGAGCTGGTCCATAGGCACGGCCTCAAGTTGAACCTGGTGCTGGAAGGGAGCTCCTCGGTCATCATCAAGAGCATGGTGACGCAGCATGATTGCGCCACCGTTCTGCCAAGGCATGCGGTAGCGGACGAAATCCGGACCGGGACGCTGGTTGCGCTGCCGCTCTCGGAAAAAGTCTTCAGGCAGCATGTGGTGCTGGCGACGAGCGCCCAGCGACCCTTTACGCTGGCCAGCAAGGCTGTCGCCGGCCTGATACCGGCCGTGGTGACCGCGGCCCTGGCGCGAGTGGCCTAGCGCTTTTTCATAGGGGCGCCGCCGTCAAACCATCGCCAGCCAGCCGGAGCGCGTCCAGGCCTGCTTTCAGTCGTGCCAGCCCTGCGGCCGGCGCTGCGCCAGCTGGGCGCGCTCCTGCGCCATCTGTTCCTCCAGCTGCAGCCGCCCCCGCGTGGCCACGGCGATGAGCTTGCTGCGGTCTTTGCGGTGCGGGTACATCTGCTCGAACAGCTCGAGGTTGTGCTGGCGAAAGCGCATGGCGGTTTGCCGGGCTTCGTGCGGCGGCTGGCCCAGCAGCTCCAGCACGCTGCGGGCGCTGCGCAGGCTGGACTCGAACACCTCGCGCTCGACGCGCATCACGCCGCGGTCGCGCAGCGCGTTCCAGTGCGTCACGTCGCGCGCCCGCGCCACGATCTGCAGCTGCGGAAAATGTTCTTTCACCATATCCACGATCTTCAGCGACTGCTCCACGTCGTCCACCGACAGCACCAGGATCTTGGCGCTGGCGGCGCCGGCCGTGCGCAGCAGGTCCAGCCGGGTCGCATCGCCGTAAAACACGCGGTAGCCGAAGGCGCGCACGGTTTCCACCATGTCGGCGTCGTGCTCCAGCACGGTGGCGCCTATGCCTTGCGCCAGCAGCATGCGGCCCACGATCTGGCCGTAGCGGCCAAAGCCGGCAATGATGATGGGCGCGGCCTGCTGCTCGGAAATCTCCTCCAGCTTGGGCGTGTCGCAGTGGGCCCAGCGCGGCAGCAGCAGCCTGTCGATGGCCAGCAGCAGCAGCGGGCTGATCAGCATGGACAGCGCCACCGCACCTATCAGCAGCGAGGCGGTGTCGGGCGAAAACACCCGGGCCCCGCTGGCCGCCTGAAACACCACAAAGGCAAATTCGCCACCCTGCGCCAGCAGCAGCGCAAACACCGGGCGCTCCTGGTAGGGCAGCTTCATGAGCATGGCCAGTCCGTAAATCAGCGCGAGCTTCAGGCCCAGAAAACCCAGCAGGATGACGGCCATCAGCCCCGGCGACTTCATCAGCACGCCAAAGTCTATGCTCATGCCGACGGCGATGAAAAAAAGACCCAGCAGCAGGCCCTTGAAGGGCTCGATGTCGGTTTCCAGCTCGCGCCGGTATTCGCTTTCGGCCAGCAGCACGCCGGCCAGAAAAGCCCCCAGCGCCATCGACAGGCCCACCAGTTGCATCAGCCCGGCAATGCCGACCACCAGCAGCAGCGATGCGGCGGTGAAGATTTCGGGCGTGCCGCTGTTGGCAATCCAGCGCAGCAAGGGGCGCAGCAGCAGCCGGCCGCCAAGAATGATGCTGCCTATGACTGCTATGATTTTAATAGCTTCCAGCGCGCGGTTCGATTGGGCTATTGCCTCGTTTGCCTCTGAAACAGCGCCCAGCAGCGGCAGCAGGGCCAGAATCGGAATGGCCGCCACGTCCTGAAACAGCAGGATCGAAAAGCCGGCCTGCCCGCTGGAGGTGGGCATCAGGTTGCGTTCACCCAGGGTCTGCAGGGCGATGGCGGTGGACGACAGCGCCAGGCCGAGTCCGGCCACCAGCGCGATCTGCCAGCGCACGCCAAACGCCATGGCCGCGCCGGTGAGCAGGGCCGCGCAGCCCAGCACCTGGGCGCTGCCCCAGCCGAAAATGGGCCGGCGCAAGCTCCACAGACGATGCGGTTCCAGCTCCAGGCCCACCAGGAACAGCATCAGCACCACGCCAAATTCGGCAAAGTGAAGAATGTCCTGCACATTGGTGACCAGGCCCAGGCCCCAGGGGCCAATGGCGATGCCGGCGGCCAGGTAGCCGATGATGGAACCCAGGCCCAGCTTTTTGGCCAGCGGCACGGCCACCACGGCGGCCGACAAATAGACAAAGCTGTTGATCAGCCAGGCGGGTGCGTGGGTCATGGCGCCCCCACGCGGTTCACTTCGTGCAATGCGCTGGACGTGCCGTCGCGAGACGCAACGGCTCTTCCGTCCGTCCAAGCCTGCGCAGGCAGGCTTGGAGCCG
>CAZWDK010000037.1:0-18096 GCA_964633095.1 uncultured Polaromonas sp.
GGGTGACGGGGCGGTCCTTGCCGGTACCGGGCAGGGGGCCGGCGGCCAGGTTGTGGTCGGCCATCAGCTTGGCGGCGGCCGGCATGGGTACGCCGGCCATGGAGCCGCCTGTCGCCGGCGCCGAGGCGGTGGCAGCAACGGGCGCTACTGCGGCGGCTGCCGCCGCAGGCGCGGCCACGCCGGCCTTGCCTTCGGTATCAATCCGGGCAATCAGTTGGTCCGACACCACGGTGCCGCCATCGGCCACGACCAGCTCGGTCAGCACGCCGGCCGAAGGCGCGGGCACTTCGAGCACCACCTTGTCGGTTTCGATTTCAATCAGGATTTCATCGACGGCGATGGCTTCACCGATCTTCTTTTTCCATTGCAACATGGTGGCCTCGGCCACGGACTCGGACAACTGGGGGACTTTGACTTCTACGATAGCCATGTGATTCTTTCGTGTATGTTTTTGGTGTTTTTGGGCGGGCTATGACCTTATTTGGTCAGCACAAAGCCCTTGAGCTTGGCAAACGCACCGTCCACCAGCGCTTTTTGCTGTTCCTGGTGCAGATGCGAGTAACCGACCGCGGGAGAGGCCGAGGCGGCACGCCCCGCGTAGCCCAGCTTCTGGCCGTCAAGCATGTTCTCGTGGATGTAATGCTGCACAAAGAACCAGGCGCCCTGGTTTTGCGGCTCGTCCTGGCACCACACGATGTCGGTGGCGTTCGGGTACTTTTTCAGCTCGGTGGCAAAGGCCTTGTGCGGGAAGGGGTAGAGCTGCTCGACACGCAAAATCACCACATCGTCAGCGCCTTTTTCTTCGCGCTTCTTGACCAGGTCGTAGTAGACCTTGCCGGAGCAGGCAATGATGCGCTTGACCTTGTCGGCCTTTTTGCTGATCTCTTCCCGGGTCTCGGGAATGATGGTCTGGAAGCTGCCCTTGGTGAACTCGGACAGCGGCGAGGTCGCGTCCTTGTTGCGCAGCAGCGACTTGGGCGTGAGGATGATCAGCGGCTTGCGCAGGTTGCGCACCATCTGGCGGCGCAAGATGTGGAAGATCTGGCTCGCCGTGGTGGGCTGCACCACCTGCATGTTGGTGTCGGCAGACAGCTGCATGAAGCGCTCCAGGCGCGCCGAGCTGTGCTCCGGGCCCTGGCCCTCGTAGCCGTGCGGCAGCATCAGGGTGATGCCGTTGACGCGGCCCCACTTCACTTCGCCGGAAGCGATGAACTGGTCGATCACGACCTGCGCACCGTTGACAAAATCGCCGAACTGGGCTTCCCAGATCACCAGCGTGTTGGGGTCGTTGGAGGCGTAGCCGTATTCATAAGCCAGCACGGCCTCTTCGGACAGGATGGAGTCGATCACCACGAACGGGGCCTGTTTCTCGGCCACGTTTTGCAGCGGCACATAGGTGCCGGTGTCCCACTTCTCGCGGCTCTGGTCGTGAATCACGGCATGGCGGTGGGTAAAGGTGCCGCGTCCGCAGTCTTCGCCCGACAAACGCACCGGGTAGCCGCTGGCCACCAGTGAGGCAAAGGCCATGTGCTCACCCATGCCCCAGTCCACGGGCATGTCGCCCCGGCCCATGGCCGCGCGGTCGTCATAGACCTTTTTCACCAGGTTGTGCGGCGTGATGCTGGCAGGAATGACGGTGATTTTTTCCGCCAGACGCTTCCATTCGGTCATGGGGATGGCCGTGTCGCCCGCATCGGTCCACTTCTTGTCGAGGTAGGGGCTCCAGTCAACCGCGTAGTTGCTCTTGAAGTTGGTCAGCACCGGGTCAAAGGTGCTCTTGCCGGCATCGAGTGCGGCGCGCGTGGCCTTGACCATGTCGTCGCCCAGCGTTTCGCCCAGGCCTTGGGCCGACAGCTTGTCGGCGTAGAGCTTGCGGGTGCCGGGATGGGCGGCAATCTTTTTGTACATCAGCGGCTGGGTCAGCGCCGGCGTGTCCTGCTCGTTGTGGCCCAGTTTGCGGAAGCAGATGATGTCGACCACGACATCCTTCTGGAACTCCATGCGGAACTCCAGCGCCAGCTGCGTCGCCAGCACCACGGCTTCCGGGTCATCGCCGTTGACGTGCAGCACCGGCGCTTCAATCATCTTGACCACGTCGGAGCAGTACAGCGTGGATCGGCTGTCGCGCGGATCGCTGGTGGTAAAGCCGATCTGGTTATTGATCACGATGTGCACCGTGCCGCCGGTGGAATAGCCACGGGTTTCGGCCAACGCCAGCGTTTCCATCACCACGCCCTGGCCGGCAAAGGCGGCGTCGCCGTGCACCAGCACCGGCAGCACCTGCTTGCCGAGCGGGTCGCCGCGGCGGTCCATGCGGGCGCGCACCGAACCTTCGACCACGGGGTTGACGATTTCCAGGTGCGAAGGGTTGAACGCCAGGCTCAGGTGCACCGGGCCACCGGGGGTGGTCACGTCGGAGCTGAAACCCTGGTGGTACTTCACGTCGCCGCTGGGCAGGTCTTCGGGCGCGGTATGGTCAAACTCGGCGAACAGGTCGGCCGGCACCTTGCCCAGGGAATTGACCAGCACATTGAGGCGGCCGCGGTGCGCCATGCCGATGACGATTTCCTGCACGCCCTTGATGCCGCCCTTCTGGATCAGCTCGTCCATGCTGGCGATAAAGCTTTCGCCGCCTTCGAGCGAGAAGCGCTTCTGGCCGACAAATTTGGTGTGCAAAAAGCGCTCCAGGCCTTCGGCCGCGGTCAGGCGGTCAAGGATGTGGAGTTTTTTCTCTGTGCTGAAATTGGGCGTGCTGCGAATCGCTTCGAGCTTTTGCTGCCACCAGCGCTTCTGGTTCTGGTCGGTGGCGTACATGTATTCGGCGCCTATCGTGCCGCAATAGGTCTCGCGCAGTGCGTTCATGAGCTCGCGCAGGCTCATGCTTTCCTTGCCGAAGAAGGTGTTGCTGGTGTTGAACACCGTTTCCTGGTCGGCATCGGTGAAGCCGTAAAACGAAGGCTCCAGTTCGGGGATTTTGTCGCGCTCGGCGCGCTTGAGCGGATCCAGATTGGCCCAGCGGGCGCCGACATTGCGGTAGGCCGCAATCAGCTGCTGGACGGCCGTGCGCTTGCGCCCCATTTCGGAGTCGGCACCGCTGGCCACCACGACCTGGGTCTGGCCCTGTTTGGCACGCTCGGCAAAGGCATTGATGACCGGCAGGTGCGGCACGTCCTTGCCGTTGCCGCCATCCACGGCAGGAACGTTCTGCAGTGCGTCGAAATACTCGCGCCAGGAATCAGGCACGCTGCCGGGGTTGGCCAGGTAGTTTTCGTACATCTCTTCGACATAGGGCGCATTGCCGCCGAAAAGATAGGTGTTGCCTTGATAGGCTGTGTAAATAGACGCCTGTGCAGGCGACTGCGCGTTGGAACTCATATTCCGCTGACCTCCGTTTCCCTTGAGGAAACATTAGCTGGTTAAAGCTGGTTAATTAACCTTCCGCAACACGGCTGGACCGATTAGCGGATGCGACTGTGGCAGGAAGGGCCTTCAGAGACAAGGACGGATTGTGCCACCGAACTGGGGCAGCCGAAAGCCCGCGCGCAGATGCACCCGCGAACGGCCGTTCTTTTTTGACTGCATTCCTGCAGGCCGGCCGCAACACGGCAGCCTGCCCCCGCGGGTCTAAGCCAGCCCCGGATTGCCCGCCACACCGACCAGATCCGGCGTGTTGGGCCTGACCGGTTTGATCACTTTTTGCGCCTTGAGATAGCTTTCAACCACCTCCCAGACCGGCGGCCCGGCATTTTTGCTGGCTTCGGCCACGGGCGCCCAGCCGGCCACCTTGTAGCTCTTGTCGGCCTCGATCAGCCGGCCCTTCAGGCGCATGTTCTGGATGCGCGAGCCCATCCTGGCGCCGGGCTCACAGGTGTAGGTGAGGCCGCCCACCCTGACCATGTCGCCGCCCTGCTGGTAGTAAGGGTCGGGGTTGAAGAGGTTGTCGCCCACGTCCTCCAGAATGGTCTTGATGGTGTCGCCGCGCATGTCCGTGAGCGTCGTCCAGGGGTAGGTGATGGCGGTCTGGTCCATCACATGCTCGCGCGTGATGGCCTGGCCCGGCAGCAAGGAGGTGCCCCAGCGAAAACCGGGCGAAAAGGCGATTTCAGCGCCGCGCACGTCCATCAGGGCATCCAGAATGAGCTGGTCGAAGGTTCCGTTGAAGTTGCCGCGGCGGTACAGCGTGCCCTCGGTCACCGCCAGTTTTTCCAACAATCTGGCCTCATAAGGCGCGCGAGTTGTGCCTATCAACGTGCTCATGGCCCTATCTGCCGGCAACAGATTGGAGAACACCGGCAGCAGACGGTAGTGGAAACCCAGCACCTTCTTGTCCTTGACATCCAGGTCAAGCACGCCCAGAAACTTGCCATTGCTGCCGGCATTGGTCACCAGGGTCTGGCCGCCGGCATTTTTGACGATGACGGGCACCGGCACGCCATCGTGCGTATGCCCGCCCAGAATCGCATCGATGCCGGTGACGCGCGCGGCCAGTTTCAGGTCCACGTCCATGCCGTTGTGGCTCAGCAGCACCACGGCCTGCGCGCCCTTGGCGCGGGCCTCATTGACGGTGTCCTGCATCTCGCTTTCGCGGATGCCGAAGGTCCAGTTGGGCGTTTGCCACGAAGGGTTGGCAATCGGTGTATAGGGAAAGGCCTGACCGACGATGGCGACAGCCACCCCGTTCATCTCCTTGATCACATAGGGCTTGAACACCGGGTCGCCAAAATCGCTGGTCTTGACGTTTTGCGCGACAAAATCAAGCTTGCCGGCAAAGTCCTTCTCGACAATGGTCTTGATGCGCTCTTCGCCATAGGTGAAGTCCCAGTGGCCGGTCATCACGTCCACGCCCAGCAGCCTGGCCGCATCGACCATGTCCTGGCCCTGGGTCCAGAGCGCGGTGGCGCTGCCCTGCCAGGTGTCGCCGCCATCCAGCAGCAAGGCGCCCGGGCGCCCGGCCTTGAGCTGCCTGACCAGCGTGGCCAGGTGGGCAAAACCGCCGACCTTGCCGTATTGGTGGGCGGCCCGCTCAAAGTTCAGGTAGCTCAAGGCATGCGCCTCGGGCGTGCCCGATTTGAGGCTGGCGGCCTTCAGCAAATGCTCGCCGACCAGGTGCGGAAGCTGCCCGCGCATGGCGCCTACGCCCAGGTTGACGGAAGGCTCGCGGAAATAAATCGGCAGCAGCTGGGCATGGCAATCGGTCATGTGCAGCAGGTGTACATTGCCGCTGCGCGGCACGTTGTAAAGGGCGTTGGCCTGAGCGGCGCTGGCCTCTTTCTGCAGGGGAAAACCGGCGGCCAGGGCGGCCGCCATGACACTTGAAAACTCGCGGCGAGACAGATTCATGGCGTTCCGTATCCTGCCCGGCGAGCCAGGCACATGCTTGATTTGCTATTGGTTTTGTAGCTGCTTGCACCCGTTTTACCTGGGCAAGCAGCCTGAAACACTGTTAACTATTTGTTGACCGGCGATTGCGGATCCAGCAGCAGCGCCATCACGTCGCGGATTTGCTGCTCGCTCAAAATGCCCGCATGGCCGAAACGGGGCATGTCGGAGCAGGCGTTGTAGGCCTTGGCGTTCCACAGCTTGCCCCAGGTGTATTCGACGATGGGTTTGCTGGCCTCGGCGGCCGGGTCGCTGACGCCGCGCAGCTTGCCGTAGTTGTAAAGGCTGGGGCCGATGGAGCCAAACGACAGCTCGGCCTTGCTAATCTGGTGGCAGTTGTAGCAGCTGCCGCCGTTGGCCTCGCCAGGCTTGTCGCTCCAGGTCAGGCCGCGGCCGTTTTGCGCGATCTTTTCACCCTCGCTCCAGCTGCCCAGGAACTTGCCGTCGGTGGGCAGCTTCACGGTTTGCAGGTTGGCGTTTTCAATCGACTTGGCGAGCTTGTCATCGAGCGCCACGCCGGCCGCTTCGGAGCAGGCCTGGTTGGCGGCGTCGAGCTTCAGCCGGTCCAGCTTGGCAATGCCCCGCTCGCGAAACGAGTTTTGCAGGACCTGCCATGTCGCTTCTTCGACCTGCTGGGCGGACGGCGCCGTGGCGCAACTGGCCAGCAAGGCGGAAACGGTCAGGCCTGCGGCCAGCCAGGCGGTTTTCTTGTGTGTGTTCTTCATGGTGTACTTCCTGCCGGATTGACTGCGGGGTTTAGCGCTTCAGGGCGGGAGCCGTGGAAGCGCCGCCCCTGCTGTTCACGCCCATGTACACGCCCAGCGCGATGGTCGCATCGGAGGCGTAGCCCGGAAACGGGAAACGCTGCTGCCGGTAGCAGTCGTTGAGGCGGCGCTGCATGCTCCACAGATCGCCGCTGGAAACACGGTAGGCCGGCCAGGCCCCAAAGCCAAGGCTGGCGCTGGGCTGCTTGGTCAGATTGGGCAGGTCTTGCAGGCGCACGCGCTTGTTGTCTTCGCCATGGCATGAGGCGCAGGAAAAGTCGTAAGGGCCGCCGCGCAGGTAAAACACCTTCTTGCCGACCTCGTACATCAGCTTTTCTTTGGCATGGGCCTGCGGCAGATTGAAGCTCATGCCGCGCGACTCGCCGGAAATATAGGCGACCAGCGATTCAATGGTTTTTTGCTCGCCCACGCCAAAGTTTGTATTGGCGATCTCGGCGGCGTTAAAGCCCTGCAGCTGCTCCATGCAGCTCAGCAGGCGCGATTCCAGATCCTGCACGCGCTGGGTGTCGGCAAAGAAACGCGGCAACTCGACAAACGCGCCCTTCACCACGCCCGGGCCCTTGCCCAGGTCGCATTTTTCCAGCGAGGCGTTTTTGGGGCCGCGCGCCTGCTTCCAGAGCGCTTCGCCCTTGGCCTCGTACAACTCGGCCGGGTTGCCGTCGGCCAGCATGGCGCGGTATTCGGCGATGCCCTCGGCGGTGCTTTTCTGCGCGGCCGCTGACAGGGGCAACACAGCCAGGGCCGCCAGCCCGAACAGGCTTAATTTCATCGTGGTCTCCTCAAGTGTTGTTGTGGCGCGGCCCCCGCTGCGGGCGGCGCGCGGCAGACGCCGTGTGAAGGCTGCCGCTTAAGCGATCACGGCTTCGTCGGTGCGCTTGTCGCCGCGGTTGTCCACCCAGCTCACGGCGATCTTGTCGCCGGCCTTGCCGCCCTTGAAGCTGAACTGCACAAAGGGATTTTTGGAGACGGCCGTGCCCCATTGGGCGCTCATGACGGTTTTGCCGTCGTGGGTGGCGCTGATGTTCTGGATGAACCAGGCGGGCACGATCTTGCCGGCCGCGTCCTTGCGCTGGCCGCTTTCCATCTCGTGGCTGACCAGCACACGCACGGTCGTTTTTTCGCCTTGGACCTGGGCCCGGATTCGCATTGGATCTGACATTTTTTCTCCTGACTTGAAGGGTTGTAGATGAGGGTTGGGATGGGCAGCGAATCAACCGCCGCAGCCTCCGAGCGTGACCTTCACTTCCTTCACTGCATAAAAGAATTTGTCACCAGCCTTGACCAGCGCGTAGACATTGGACGACTGCCCCATCTTGAGGTTGGTGGAGACATTGGCGTCGGTGCCGGCCGGAATATCAAACATCGCGGCCAGTGCGCTGGGGTTTTTCTCAACCACCAGGGCGATCTGCGTGGTGTTGGGCAGGTTGCTCTGGGCACCGACGCGCACCACATTGCCGTTTTCGGCAATTTCGGGCGCTTGCAGCAGCAGTTCCTTGCTTTCAAGCGGTGCGCTGGTGGCGCCCATGGCCTTGGCGACATCGGCCAGCGACTTGCTGTCAAAAGCCGCCTTGTTCCAGCCGGGCGCATTTTGTGCATGGGCCGGAGCCAGGCCCGAAGCGGCGGCCAGCGCCAGTGCCGTGGCACCCGTGCTGCTGCTTAAAAAATCACGACGTTCCATGCTTGAGCTCCTTTTTTATATAACTTGAATGTCCTAAAGCTTGACCGCTATCGGACGCAAAAACCCGGCCCCGCGGCGATGTGCCCTCGCCAACATCCGGCACGACTCACGGCTTCATGCCCTGCAGCAGCCATTGGGCCAGCTGCGCCGCTTCGTCCGGACTCAGGGCTTGCGCAGGCATGGGGACAGAACCCCAGATGCCTTGTCCGCCAGCCTTGATTTTGCCCGACAGATAGCTCAGCGCATCGGCCCGGTCTTCATATTTGTTGGCTATATCCCGGAACGAGGGGCCGACTAGCTTGCTGTCCATGCCGTGGCAGGCCACACAGGCATTCTTTTGCAGCAGCGGCATGACCGAGGCCAATCCCCCGGGCTCTACAGCCGCTATCTTTTCAGGAGCAGCCTGCGCCTGAGCTGATTGGGCTACAGCCATTTTTTGCTCCACATTCTGGGCTGGCGGCGGTTTTTCGGTGTCCGCGCCCCGGCTGCCGCCCACCCTGCGCGACTGCTCCGCCAGGTTGCCGTGCGCGTTGCGCGCATAGTCCGGCAAAAAGCTTTTGACCACCACCTCCGACCTGCAGTTGCTCATGCAGGCCGAGCCCTGCACATCGGGCCTGGCCGTGCCGCCCAGCTCCTTGCCGGGCCACAGGGCATGTGCCGTCGTCATGCCCTTGCGATTGGGCAGGCGTTCCTGCACCTGGCGGATATTGGCGTCCGACAGGGTGAAGTCGGCCGGCAGCACGTCGCCCAGATGCAGGATGTAGGCGGTGACGGCATAGACCTCATCGGCCGTCAAGGTCTTGGGCGCGGTCCAGGGCATGGCGCGGTTGATGTAGTCCCACAGCGTGGACAGCGTCGACAGCTTCATCAGGCTGGTGCGGTTGGGCTGGTTGGCGCCCGGCAGCAGGCCGTCGACCCGGCCGGTTTTGATGTCTTCGGCCGTGGTGCCGCCGGCGATCGGCGTGAACACCTCCGAGGCCTCGGCAAAGCTGCCGTGGCAGGAGGCGCACTGCGCCTCCCACACCACCTCGCCCTGGCGCACCGAGCCCTGCCCCTTGGGCAGGCCCTTGAAGTCGGGCCGCACGTCAATGTCCCAGGCCTTGAGCTCGGCCGGCGTGGCGGTGCGGCCTATGCCCTTCCATTCGCTTGCGGCCGGCGGCTTTGGCGCCGGCAAACCCTGCGCCTGGCTTGCGCCCAGCATCAGGGCACAGGCCAGCAGCGGCGCAAGTTGCGGCAAGGACTTAAACCTGGACATTTTTCACCTCGCCGTTTTCTTGCAGCAGCCAGGACTGGATGGCGTTGTTGTGATAAATGCTGCGCGAGGCGCGCACCTTGCGCAACTCGGCGTAAGTGGGCTGGATCTGCCCGGTTTCATCGACCGCGCGGCTCTGGAAAATTGCCGGCTTGCCATCCCAGACAAAATCGCTGTTAAAGCGCGTCAGGCATTTGGCCAGCACCGGGCCTTCGAGCCGGGCCGGCTTCCAGTTGCGACCGCCGTCAATCGAGACGTCAACGCGTTTGATCCTGCCGCGCCCGCTCCAGGCCAGGCCGGTGATGTTGTGAAAGCCCTGCTGCAACAGCACCTGGCCGCCGCTGGGCGAGGTGACGACGCTTTTGACTTCCTGGATGCTGGTGTACTGCCGGTGCGTCCCGTCGGGCAGCAAATCGACATAGTGAATCGTCTCGTCCTTGGTGCCATAAGGCATGTCGCCCACCTCGATGCGCCGCAGGTACTTGACCCAGCTCACGCCCTGCACGCCCGGCACCACCAGGCGCAGCGGGTAGCCGTTTTCGGGCCGCAGCATTTCGCCGTTTTGCCCATAGGCCACCAGCACCTCGCCGCTCAGCACCAGGCTCATGGGAATGGTGCGCGTCATGCTGGAACCATCGGCGCCCTCGGCCAGCACGAATCTGGCGCGCTTCAGGTCCACGCCGCACAGCTCGAGCAGGCTGCGCAGCGGCACGCCGGTGAACTCGCTGCAGCTCAGCATGCCATGGGTGTACTGCACCGTAGGCACGGCCGCGTTGCCCCATTCCATGCCGGTGTTGGCGCCGCATTCAATGAAGGCCATGCGGCTGACATTGGGCAGGCGCATCAGCTCGTCCATGTTGAACACCATGGGGCGCTTGAGCATGGTCTCGTCCGAGCCATTGACCATGAGGCGGTGCCTGGACGGGTCTATGTCCCACCAGCCCTGGTGATGGCGCTCAAAATGCAGGCCGCTGGGCGTGATGATGCCGAACAGCCCTTGCAGCGGGCAAAAACTCACGCTGGACTGGCCGACGCGGGTCAGGCCCGGGCTTTCACGGCGCTGCAGGTTTTTTTCAAATTCGCTGGGCAGGCCATAGCCGCGTGCCGCCACCGGCTGGCCCAGGCCCTTGCTGTGCGGCGGCAGGTTCAGGATCTCGGCGTCGCCAGCCTCGCCCTGGGCACTGACGGGAGCCGCTGCCGCCACGGCCGCAGCGGCAAAGGCATTGGCCAGAAAACCGCGCCGCCCGGCCCTCACCTCCTGTATCTGCGCCCGGCTCAGAAAGTTTTCGGGCGCACGTTGCAGAAATCGGTTCAGCATAAAAAAGTTCCGGTTCAGGCTGGTTTGGCTTCTTGCAGACTGGCGCGGGGGGACAGGCTTTGCGATGCCGGCACCGCACCGGGCTCATCCAGTTCAATGGCGATCTGGGTGCAGACGCTGCGGCACAAGGCAACGGCTTTTTCGCTTTGCACCCGGTAAATCACCTGCGCGCCCTCCTTGCGCTTGGCCAGCACCCCGGTGCGGTAAAGCACCGCCAGATGCTGCGAAAGATTGGGCTGCGTGGTGTCAATTTCTGCCAGCAGCTCGTTGACGGACTTTTCGTGCTCGCACAAGGCGCTCAGCACGCGCAAACGCATGGGCGCGGCCAGCACCGCGAACAGCTCGGCGGCCAGCTCGAACACCCGGCTGCTCTCAATGCTTCCAGCATTCCCAGCGGGCGCGATCATTTGATTCATAAGTCAATCCAAATATAAGCATTTACTGATATTTTGAATACACCAAGGCCTGGCGCAGCCCCGTAGTTACCCTTGGGCGTCACGACGACAGACAAGTTTGAAGGATAAGCCGGCTTGTTTTAAGCTCTTGGCAGGCGCCCAGCCTCGGGCACCGGAACCGGCGCCCAGCCTGGCCCCGCATCAAAGGATCAAAGGAGTTCCGCCATGGATACCAGCCATCACGATCTGAACAAGCTGTTTCTTCAGTTGGGCCTGCCGGGCGAAGCTCAGGCGATCGATGCCTTTCTGGCCGGCCACCGCCTCCCTGCCGGCATGGCGCTGGCGCAAGCGTCTTTCTGGAGCCCGGCCCAGGCTGAATTTCTGCGCGAGGCGCTGGCGGACGACTCGGACTGGGCCGAAGCCGCGGATGAACTGGCCATGCTGCTCAGCCAGAACCGCTAGATCAATCAAGCTCAAGTCAGGCTGCAGCCCTTGTCCCATGGGCGCAAGCAGCTATCAACAACATAGCAAGCAGCGCAACTCGACGCTGCCGTCGCATGACTGCTTGCAAGAGAGGAGAATAGGCAAGCGGCCTGTCGCGCCATGCGGCAGACGCCCGGGTTCACCGCCCGCAACAGCGGGCAAGGAGATGAGGTATGAAGCTGATCTCTAGTGTTTTTGTGAATAACGGCGACATTGCACGGCCTTACACCTGCGAGGGTGAAGACATTGCGCCGCCGCTCAGCTGGAGCGATGTTCCGCAGCACACCCAGAGCCTGGCCTTGATCGTCGACGATCCGGACGCGCCGGACCCGGCAATGCCGCTCATGACCTGGGTGCATTGGCTGCTGTACGACATCCCGCCCAGCGCGGCCGGACTTCCCGAAGGCGGCAAGCCGCTGCCTGGCGGCGCCCGTGAAGGCCTGAACGACTGGAAACGCAGCGGCTACGGCGGGCCGTGCCCACCCGTGGGCCGGCACCGGTACTTCTTCAAGTTGTACGCCCTGGACACGCTGCTGCCCGAGCTGCACATGCCGAAGAAGGCCGAACTCGAACACGCGATGCAGGGCCATGTGCTCGGGCAGGCGGTGCTGGTCGGGACCTATCAGAAGCAAAAGAGGGCCTGACCCTGAACGCGCTTCACCGGCCAGAAGCCGGCATGAAGCATGCGGCCAATTAACGCGAATCGAAGCGCCAATCGGCCGTTTCATGCGGTTTTTTTGTTGCGGCGCTCAGGACGAGGTCTAACCACCGGCGCGCAACTCCCCCGGCGAGCTTGCACGCTCGCCCAGCGCGCCACGGCAGCTAGCCGCCGCCTGCGGGTCAGTGCGCAATCCGGTCGTGCAGCCAGCCGCTGTATTCCTTGTCACTCAACAGCGTCCACAAGGCCAGCGCCACAACCACAAAACCGGCGATCACCGCACCCAGCATGGCAACGCGATTCGTGCTGAACCCGAGAGCCCAGGGCGACACCATCAACCACAGCCCGAGTGCGCCCTCGGTCCACTCTTCCCATGCGCGCGGAACAAAAATTGCCCCCAGCGCGAGGGCGATCAGCGCTACCCCGGCGACAACCGCGTTTGCCATCAGCACCTTTTCGTCCTGGAAGCCCAGAATCCAAGGTGAAAGAACTACCCCCACCCCAATCAGGGCGTTAAGAGGGTCTTGCCAATGCTTCAGTTCCTTCATGATTGCACCTCCTGTAGCTGGAACGAACGCCAACTGACAAGATTTGGACTAAACGCTCATGACTTTGTTCCCTTGTCCTCCAACCTCCGCTGCCCGGTTCTCAGGCGCCATCGTTGCGGGCTACCGGCCCGAATTCCGATCAAGAACCACTTGGCGCCGCCCCGGCAAACCCTAGTGCCCGCAGCGCCTGCGCCGGGTTAAGGTCTCCCCACGGAGACATCACAATGAAATCCCTCACCGGCCTGGACGCCACCTTTCTATACCTCGAAACCCCTGAAATGCCCATGCATGTGGGCTCGCTCAATTTGTGCGAGCTGCCGCCGGGCTTCAAGGGCAGCTTTCACAAAGAGGTCAGCAAACACATTGCCAAGCGCATGCATCTGGCACCGGTGTTCAGCCGCAAACTGGTGTTCATGCCGCTGGACCTGGGCCATCCACTGTGGGTCGAGGCCGACTCGGTCGACATCGGCTTTCACATTCGCCGCGCCGACCCGGCCAGGAAAGGCAGCGCACCGATGACGCTGGCCGAGGTGCACAAGCTCTGCGCACAACTGCACAGCGAGCGGATCGACCGCAACTTTCCGCTCTGGGAGTTCTACATTTTTGACCGCATCCGGCTGCCTCCATCTCATGGGAGCCAGGGCGGCAAGATCGTGGCGGGCTTTTTCTCGAAAATCCACCATGCGGCGCTGGACGGCAAAGGCGGCGTGATGCTGGCCAACGCCATGCTGGACCTGAGCCCGCTGCCGCGCGAGGTGGCGCCACCCGACCCAAGCCGGCGCCGCAAGCTGGAGGCCGATCTCAAGCTGGGCAAGATGATTGGCTCGGTGTTTTCCAGCTCGCTGGGGCAGCTGGTCAAGGTGGCCAAGTCGCTGCCGGCGGCGGCAAGCACCTTTGGCAGCACGCTGGCCAGGCAGTCCATAAGCAGCTCGGCCACGGGCGTCAAACCCAAGATGCCCATGAAGCTGGCGCCGCCAACGCCTTTCAATACCGGCATCAGCACGGGCCGCGTGTTTGTCACGGCCACCCTGCCGCTGGCCGAATGCAAGGCCATGGGCAAGGCGGTGGGCGGCTCCTTCAACGACATGATGCTGTGGATCTGCTCGACCGCCCTGCGCAACTACCTCACGCAGCACCACAGCCTGCCCAAAAAATCACTGGTGGCGGCCATGCCGGTGTCGCTGCGCGAGGCCGAGGCTGGCGCCGCCGCGGATGCCAGCAACCTGGGCAACCAGGTGAGCCTGAGCCTGGTCGAACTCGGCACGCAGCTGGCGCACCCGCTCAAGCGCATGAATGCCATCATGGCCTCCACCGCCAAGGTGAAAACCTCGATGCAAAGCCTCAAGGGCCTGTTGCCGACCGACTACCCTTCGCTGCTGGCACCCTGGCTGGTGGGCGGAGCCGGCAAACTGGCGTTGAACGCCTATGGCAAAAGCGGCATCGCCAGCCGCCTGCCGATGGTGGCCAACCTGGCGATCTCCAACGTGCCCGGACCGCCCGTGCCCCTGTACCTGGCCGGCGCCAAGTTTTTGACCTTTCACCCGCTGTCCATCGTCCTGCATGGGCTGGCGCTCAACATCACGATCCAGACCTATGCCGGCCATGTCGATTTCGGCATCATTGCCGACAAAAAAGCGCTGCCGCACGCCAAGGACCTGGCCAAGGCCATTGAGGCCGCTTTCAGGGAGGCGCAGGCGCTGATGGGCAGCGCCGCGCCGGCGTCACCGCCCCAAGCCGCTGCCACCCCGGCAAAGGCCCGGAAAGCGGCTGTCACCGAGGCGACGAAAGCCGGCATTTTAGGGAAGCCTCCCTCTGTAAAACGCGGCAAGCGCCCCGATACTGCCTCCAACAGCCATCACAACACCCAAAGGTCCGATGCTTCAAGCCATGGCCAGCCCGTCGTCCCCACCGTCCTTGCCAGCGCAACCCCGCGCAAAACCAGCGCCAGGCAGCCCGCCGCTTCACGACGTGCCGCCGCCTAGCGCCTGGCTGCTGGCGCTGGAGCTGCGCGCGTTCTGGGAGTTCGCGGCCCTGCTGCCCGCATGGCCCCTGCTGGCCCGCGCCCCCAAGGGCGACGGCCATGCGGTGCTGGTGTTCCCCGGCCTGTCGGCCAACGACACGACCACCGTGCCGCTGCGCCACTACCTGCAGTCACTCAATTACCAGCCCTGGGGCTGGGAGCAAGGCTTTAACTTCGGCCCGCGTGCCGGCGTGCTCGACGAAGCCAGGGACAAGCTGGTCCGCACCTTCGAGGCCACGGGCCGCAAGGTCAGCCTGATTGGCTGGAGCCTGGGCGGTGTCTACGCACGCGAACTGACCAAGGAGCTGCCCCACATGGTGCGCGGCGTGATCACGCTGGGCACCCCCTTTGCCTGCACGCACCGTTCCACCAACGCCTGGCGCATTTACCAGCTGGCCAGCGGCCGCAACATCGAGCGCGAGGCCGAAGGCTACGCGCTGCCGATCGCGCCGCCGGTGCCCACCACCAGCATCTACACGCGCAGCGACGGCGTGGTGGCCTGGCAAGGCAGTGTTCAAGCACCCAGCCCGAGCAACCCGCACACCGAAAACATTGAAGTGCTGGCCAGCCACATCGGGCTGGGCGTGAATCCCGGCGCATGGTGGGCCATCGCCGACCGGCTGGCGCAGGCCGAAGGCGAGTGGCGGCCTTTTGCGAGGGGCGGGAGCCAGGCAGGCGAGCTCAAGGGCCGGCTGCACGGCCTGCTTTACCCGGACCCGGCACGCGCCGGCTGAAGCCGCTTGCGCCAAGGCAGCCGCATGACGACACCCGGCAACACCGCCGCCCAGCCGGGCAGACCGCGCGCCCGCGAACTGGGCATTCCCTTTGACGGCACACCCGGCCCGTTCAACGCGATCACCGATGTCCCCGGCGTGGCCGTGGGACACAGCACGCTGATCGAGGGCAGCAGCGTGCGCACCGGCGTCACCGCCATCCTGCCGGCCGGCCGGGAAGGCGCACTGGCCCGCCTGCCGGGGGCCTTCTTCTCGCTCAATGGCAACGGTGAAATGACGGGCTCGCACTGGCTGGAAGAATCCGGCCTGCTGGAAGGCCCGGTGATGCTGACCAACACCCACAGCGTGGGCGTGGTGCGCGATGCCACGGTAGGCTGGCTGCACCAGCAGGCGCAGCAGGCGCAGCAGGCGCAGGGGGCACAGCCAGGCAGCCGCTCACATTTTTACCTGCCGGTGGTGGCCGAGACCTATGACGGCGTGCTGAACGACATCAACGGCCACCATGTGCAGGCGCGGCATGCCCACGCGGCGCTGGAGCAGGCGCGCGGCGGCCCGGTGGCCGAGGGCAGCGTGGGCGGCGGCACCGGCATGATCACGCACAAGTGGAAGGCCGGCATAGGCACGTCCAGCCGCGTCGTCAGCATCCTGGGCCAGGCCTATGGCGTGGGCGTGCTGGTCCAAAGCAACTATGGCGAGCGCCAGCAGCTCACCATCGCCGGCGTGCCGGTGGGCCGTGAAATCACGCATTCACTGCCCGGCGTGCAAGCCGAAAAAGACGGCTCCATCATTGCCTGCATCGCCACCGATGCACCCCTGCTGCCGCACCAGTGCAAGCGGCTGGCGCGCCGCGCCTCCATGGGCCTGGCGCGCCTGGGCAGTGTGGCGCTGCATTCCAGCGGCGACATTTTTCTGGCCTTTTCGACGCAGCCGGCCAGCCGCACGGCCGGTGGTCTGGCGCTGTGGCAGGCCCTGCCGCACGGCGCGGCCATGGACCCGCTGTTCCAGGCCACGGTGGAAGCCATGGAAGAAGCCATCGTCAACGCCATGATTGCGGCCGACACCATGACCGGCCTGAATGGCACGGTGGTCCATGCCCTGCCCCATGATGAGCTGCGCGCCGTGCTGGCGCGCTACGGCCGGTTAAACCAGTAGCCGCAATGGCACCGGGCCAAAAGCAAAACGCCTGCCGTCTTGCAACGGCAGGCGTTTGTTGGAAGCGTTTTCGCTATGCTTTTAATAGCTTATTGCGCCCATCCTATTTGGGCTGGATGGCCAAAACACTTAAGAAACTCACGAATTGAGGCAATCCGGGCTCAGGCCTTGTTGGCCTTGACGTAATTGGCGATGCCGTCGGTGATTTCCTTCTTGGCGGCTTCCGGGCCTTCCCAGCCCTGCACCTTGACCCATTTGCCCTCTTCGAGGTCTTTGTAGTGCTCAAAGAAGTGGGCAATGGTTTTCAGGCGCAGCGGGTTCATGTCTTCGGGCTTTTGCCAGTGGGTGTAAATCGACAGGATTTTGTCGACCGGCACGGCCAGCACCTTGCCGTCTTCGCCGGCTTCGTCGGTCATTTTCAGGATGCCGATGGCACGGCAGGGCACCACCACGCCAGGAATCAGCGGCACCGGCGTGACCACCAGCACGTCCACCGGGTCACCGTCGCCGCTGATGGTTTGCGGCACATAGCCGTAGTTGGTGGGGTAATGCATGGCCGTGCTCATGAAGCGGTCGACAAAAATCGCGCCCGATTCCTTGTCCACTTCGTATTTCACCGGGTCGGCGTTCATCGGGATTTCGATGATCACGTTGAAAGACTCAGGCGCGTTTTTACCGGGGGTGACTTTAGAAAGAGACATGGTCGTTGTGTGTTGATAAAAGGAAAAAGGGACGAGGCACCGGCGCTGGCTGCGAAACTTGGCCGACAGGGGCGGCCGCAGGCGTCAGCCGCTCGGGATTTACCCTCATTTTACTGATTCAGACCTTACGGGTCGCCAAGTTGTCATGTTTTCACGTTAGATTTCGCGAGTTGGCCAATCGTCTCCGCGCGAGCAACGAGGAAGCAACGCAGCGGGGGCACCGCTAGCGTGGCGCCCCCTCCAAGCGAAAAACAACGTAGGAGGTTTCTATGACTGGCAACTCGGCGCTGATACTGGCGCTCGTCTGTGGGCTTATTGCCGTGGGATACGGCATCTGGGCCCGCAGCTGGATTCTTTCCCAGGATGCAGGCAACGCGCGCATGCAGGACATTGCAGCCGCCATCCAAACCGGTGCCGCCGCCTACCTGGCTCGGCAGTACAAGACCATTGCCATGGCGGGCGTGGTGCTTGCCGTGCTGATTGGCCTCTTCCTTGACGGTAAAACCGCCGTCGGCTTCGTCGTCGGTGCAATGCTGTCGGGGGCTTGCGGCTTTATTGGCATGAATGTCTCGGTGCGCGCCAACGTACGGACGGCGCAGGCTGCCACGCGGGGCATTGGCCCGGCGCTGGACGTGGCCTTCCGCGGTGGCGCCATTACCGGCATGCTGGTGGTGGGCCTGGGCCTCTTGGGCGTGACGGGCTTTTTCTGGTTCCTGGTAGGCAACGGCAACTACACGCCCGACAAAAACCTCACCACCCTGCTCAACCCGCTGATCGGCTTTGCCTTCGGCGCCTCGCTGATTTCCATCTTCGCCCGTCTGGGCGGTGGCATTTTCACCAAGGGCGCCGATGTGGGGGCCGATCTGGTGGGCAAGGTTGAGGCCGGCATTCCTGAAGACGACCCGCGCAACCCGGCCGTGATTGCCGACAACGTGGGCGACAACGTGGGCGACTGCGCCGGCATGGCGGCCGACCTGTTTGAAACCTACGCCG
>CAZWDK010000038.1:0-6703 GCA_964633095.1 uncultured Polaromonas sp.
CCCCCCCTCCGGAGCCCGTGGTCTACGGCAGCAGCGACCGCCCGCCGCGCGGCGACTATGCGCGCGATGGCCAGGTCAGGCCCGACTACACCTGCCCGCAAAACTACGCGGCCTACACCGCGGCCGACCATGACATCTACCGCCGCCTGTACGAGCGACAGTCGGCGCTGGTGCCGGGCCTGGCCTGCGATGAATTCATCAGCGCCCTGCCCTCGCTGGGCGCCAAGGACCATATTCCGCGCTTTGAGGAAATCAACGAGCGGCTGTACAAGGCCACGCGCTGGGAAATCGTCGCCGTGCCCGGGCTGATCCCCGAAGTGCCGTTCTTCACGCTGCTGGCGAATCGCAAGTTCCCGGTGACCGACTGGCTGCGCACGCCGGCAGAGTTTGACTACATCGTCGAGCCCGACGTGTTTCACGACCTGTTCGGCCATGTACCGCTGCTGTTCAACCCGGTGTTTGCCGAGCACATGCAGGCCTACGGCGCCGGCGGCCTGAAGGCGCATGGCCTGGGCGCCTGCGAGCAGCTCAGCCGCCTGTACTGGTACACCGTTGAGTTTGGGCTGATCCGGCAGAAAGACGGCTTGCGCGCCTACGGCGCCGGCATCCTCAGTTCCTCGGGCGAGCTGCAGTATTCCGTGAGGAGCGCCGAGCCCCAGCGGATTGCCCTGAACCTGCTGCGCACCATGCGCACGCGTTACAAGATCGACAGCTACCAGCAGACCTACTTCGTCATCGACAGCTTCCAGCAGCTGTTTGACATGACGACACCGGACTTCACGCCGCTGTACGCGCAGCTCAAAACCCTGCCCGAGCTGGCGGCCAATGCGCTGTTGCCGGAAGACACGGTAATTCAGCGCTGATACAACAGTGCATGGCGCTGCAATGGCGCCATCGCACATCAAGTGTTTCGTTCAAGCGGTTACTCCTACAAAATGAGGAGGTAAATATTTGTTACGCCGCTGACGATGCCTCGCCCCCTGATTGAACTTCCATATTCCGCGAACCGGAGCACCAAGGTGCTGCTGGTCATGGATGTGGTGGAATCCGTCAGGATCATGGAACAGGACCAGGATGGCTTTGTGCTGCGCTGGCAACAACTGGTGCAGCAGACCGAGCAGCAAATCCTGCCGCGGCATGGCGGGCGCATTGTCAAAAGCCTGGGTGACGGCCTGATGCTGGAGTTTGCCAGCGCGCAAGGCTGCGTCAACGCGGCCTTTGCGCTGCAGCAGTTCAGCCGGCAGGCCAATGCCGGCCTGCTGCCCGAGCAGCAAATGCACTTGCGCATGGGTGGTCACCTAGCCGAGTTCGTGGCGGACAAGCACGACATCTACGGCACGGATGTCAACCTGACGGCGCGCTTTTGCACCTTGGCCGGGCCCAACGAAGTTGTGATTTCTGCCGAGCTGCATGACCAGCTTGTTCCCGTGCTGGACGCCGACATTGAAGACATGGGCGAGTGCTACCTCAAGCATGTCGAGAAGCCGATTCACGCCTATCGCGTGACGCCGCCCGGCGCATCACCCACGTGGGCAACCTTGCCGGCCGACAACACGGAGCTGCGGCCCACGATTGCCGTGATTCCGTTCACCGCCCGCACCTCTGGCCCCGACGATGCGGTGCTCGGTGAAATACTGGCCGAAGAAATCATTGCCGCGCTGTCACGCACGCCCGACCTGAACGTCATCTCGCGGTTATCGACCAGCGCCTTGCGCGGCCGTGACGCCAGTCTGCCCGAGGTGCAAAACCACCTGCATGCCAGCTATGTGCTGTCGGGTGCCTACCGGATTTCGGGCCGGCAGCTGGTTCTGGTGACCGAACTGGTTGAGGCGCGCAGTGGCCGGGCCGTATGGGGCGACAGCCTGAAGAGCACGGTGCAGGACGTGTTGCAGGGCGAGGACCGGATCACGGCGGAAGTGGTGTCACAGCTGGGAGCCCAAATCATGCGCTGCGAAATGCAACGCGCGGCCAGCCGCCCGCTGCCCAACCTGGAAAGCTCCACGCTGCTAATGGGCGCCATTTCATTGATGCACCGCTCGACCCGCGGCGAATTTGACCGCGTGCGCGACATGCTCGAATACCTGATCGACCGGCACCGCAGGCTGCCCACGCCTAGAGCCTGGCTGGCGAAATGGCATGTGCTGCGCGTGACGCGCGGTTTGTCTTCGGGCGGCAAGGACGAAACCAAACGCGCACTGGAACAAACCCAACGGGCGCTGGACGTGGACCCGGGCTGCTCTCTCGCGCTGGCGATTGAAGGCTTTGTGCATTGCCACATGCTCAAAGACCTGGAGGGGGCGGCGCAGCGCTATGAGCTGGCGCTTGCCGCCAACCCAAACGATTCGCTCGCTTGGCTTTTTTCTGGCGTGCTGCATTCGTTCAAAGATGAGGGAATCGAAGCGCTGTCTGCCAGTGACAAGGCATTGAGCCTGTCTCCACTCGATCCCATGCTGTATTTTTATCAGTCGCTGGCAGCCTCTGCAGCGCTAGCTGCCGGAGACTACAAGCGCGTGATTGAACTGGCAACGGCATCTTTGCGCTCCAACAAATCGCACACCTCCACCTACCGCGCGCTTGCCGTGGCCCAAGCACTTTGCGGCGATGTTGATGAAGCCCGCAAGACCACCAAAGCGCTACTGCTTCTTGAGCCGGAATTTACGGTCACGCAATTTCTGCAGCGCTCACCGACTGGCAACCAGCCGGTAGGCCGTACCTATGCAGAAGCGCTGCGTTTAGCAGGGCTACCCGAGTGAGCATCTTCAAACAACGGGAGAAAGAGTCATGAGCAATCTGGGAGGAATTGGCGGGATAGGAGGCATCGGTGGCATAGCAGGCATGGGCGGGATTTCCAGCATGGCCGCCGGACTACAGAACGGAGCCGGCTTTCCACAAAACCCCTACACACTGATCTCCAGCCGCGATGCCACCCTGGTGCCGCTGGATGAGAGCTCCTACCCGGTGGTTCTACCCACCGTCGATGACCCCGAGGCCATGCAACGCTGGGAACCCTGGGTGCGCGCCTACGTGTGCCAGGCGGCCCTGCTGGAGCCTCTGACTTTTTCAAAACTCGGAAGCCATGGTGCCGGCATCTGGCATGTGGAAACGCAAGTCGGCACACCGCCAGACGCACCGCCCGCCTTGACAACCACACCCAAACCATTGGCCAGACTAAACCGGCCTACCGTCAGCGCCTTCAAGGAGCAGGTCAAAAAAGTGCTGTCGTGGGCCGACCTGCGTGAAGAGCGGGCCGCAGAAATCGTGGCACAGCTTGATCCGCAGTTCGCCTTCTGGGGTTCCGTGGTGTACCTGCACCCCTCCCGCACACCCCGCACGCTGGAGCTGATGAACATAGCGCTGCTACTTGCCGTCAATGTAGAAATGCAATTCAAACACGCTTTGGCCTGCTGGCGCCCCATCGAATATTCGGCGCAGGTTCAGCCCATCATCACGACACCCGGCCATGGCGCACTACCCAGCGGGCACTCCACCCAGGCCTATATCGTGGCGCATGTGCTTCAAAGCCTGCTGGACCTGCCCGACTCGCACCCGGCCAGCATCCAGCTGCAGCGCCAGTCGGCGCGCATTGCCACCAACCGCGTGGTGGCGGGCGTGCATTTTCCGGTAGACAGCATGGCCGGGCGTTTGCTCGGCGAAACGCTGGGTGAGTATTTTGTGGCGCGCTGCAAGACCGACAGCAAATGGACGCCGCGTTTCTTTGACGGCACGGTCATGACGGGCCATGAAGACCTGATGCCACCCACCCAGCCGCTGGATGGCCCGGATGCACCAGATTTCTACAAGCCCTTTGGCGCCAAAGAATCTGCTGCCGCCTCGGCCGTGCTCAGATACATGTGGGACAAAGCCCTGAAAGAGTGGGAAGACGTGAGGTTCAAATGAGCTGGCAGCCCATTGCCCATGGGGCCCATGTCAACTGGACGCAGCCTGACCCTTTGAGCGGCACAGACCCTTATCTGGTGTGGGCTGATGGCTGCGATTTTGCGCCCTATGGCGACCTCAAGGCGCCGGGAAAAATCGCCACACTGATTGAGCTAAAACCCGGTCAGACAGTGCATGACCTGATAGCCCATGCCGGCGGCGGCTTGCAGCCATCGGATATTCCCGCAGCCTACCGCGGGGCGGGCCCGCAGCCCCGGTTTATCACAGCCTGGCCCCGGGCCGAGTTTTTCAAACGCCTGAAAACCTCGCTAGCCCCCGTGGTGGCCAGGGCGGAAATCAGCCTGCCGGTGGTTCCGCAGCGGCCCAGGTACAAGCCCCCCGCAGCACCGACTTGTGGCCCCGCGGTGCAACGCGGCATTCACCGCAAAACCGTGATTGGCGTGATCGACGATGGCTGTGCCTTTGCGCACTACCATTTACAGGATTCGGCGGGCAACACCCGCGTCCGCGCCTTGTGGGACCAGGAAGACCAGGGCGCATTTGTGGCCCAAGGGCAGATTCCAGCTGATTTTGGGCGCGGCCACGAGGTAACGGGCATACAGCTGCAAACCCTGATCAATTCATTCACGCAATACCAAGCCGTGGATGAAAGCGCCTGCTATGCAGCGGCAAGCTACGACCGGCTGCAAAAGGCGGCCACGCATGGAACGCACGTGACCGATGTATTGGCGGGTGCCGAACCCGTTGGCTCGCGCGTGGGGACTGCCACCATGCCGCCGACATGGGCCGATGCCAACGACGTAGCCGCCAGCGACGATGCGGGAATTGTTTTTGTGCAGTTGCCACGCGCCTGCCTGCAAGACCCGTCAGGTGCCTGGCTGGACCTGCATGTTCTGGATGCCATGCGCTACATCCTGAGCTGCGCGGACGGACAGACCGAACAAATCATCATCAACCTGAGTTTCGGGCCGCAACGCGGGCCCAACGACGGCACCGGCATGCTCGAAGAGGCCTTTGAGGAGCTGGCGACAGAATTTGCGCACCTCACCCTCACGGTGGCTGCCGGCAACGGCTTTTCAGAACGCGGCCACGCCATCTTTACGCTGAACGCGCAGGCCTCGCAAACGCTGCATTGGCACATCATGCCGGGCGATGAAACCCCCACTTTTGTGCAGCTGTGGCTCCCGCAAGGCGCAACGGATACGCAGATCAAGCTCACGCCGCCCGGTGCCACGCCCAGTCCGTGGATCGCGCCCGGCGATGCACAGATGTGGCCCGATGCAGCAAAGCCGGCTTGCGGCATCATTTATGCCCCGCACACCTCGCGCGGAAACATCGGCACCATGGTGCTGATTGCGCTGGCGCCGACCAGCTCTTTCAGGCCTCAAACGACGCTGGTGCCGCACGGTCTGTGGCAAATTGAGATGCGAAACACAGGCACCACGGCGCTGGCAAAGCCTGTGCAGGTGTGGATTGACCGCGATGACTTCAACCTGGGCACGCTGGTGCGCGGCAGGCAGTCGCACTTTGTAGACCCTTCTTACGACCCGCTGCGCTACCTGAAGGCGGCCACTGACGACACGCCGGGCAGCCCGGCGCTGGTCAGGCGGCGCGGCACGCTTACCGGCATTGCCACCGGAACCGGGGCGCTGGTGGCGGCTGGCTATCGGCACAGCGACAAAAAACACGTTCGCTATTCTTCTGCGGGACCCACCCGGGGACCGGCAGCAGGCCCGGATTGCGCGGCAGTCACCGATCAGAGTCGCAGCCTGCCGGGACTTTTGGCGGCCGGCACGCGCGGCGCCAGCGTGGTGCGACTGATTGGAACCAGCACGGCAGCACCGCAGCTCGCACGCTGGATAACCGATCGCAGACCGCCACCGGGTCCATCTCCTGGACCGCAACCTGACCCGCAGCTTGAAGGCGCGGGCTTGTTACCCCTTTAAAACGCCTGCCGGGCGAATGGCCCTGGCCGACCCGCTACCAGCGGGTCGGCAGCTTTTTAAGCAGGGTAATCCGCCGGGTTCCCATCTCGATGTAGCCGCTTTTTTCCAGGTCCTTGAGCAGGCGGCTGACCATTTCACGGGATGCGCCAACGCGGCTGGCAATATCCTGGTGCGTGACGGAGTCCAGCGTCATGCCGTCGGCTGCAGCGCCGGCGCCATCATGCTTTTCCAGCACAACAACCAGCCGGCCATACACATCCAGCAGCGCCATGTTGCGTGCGGCCTCAGTGGCAGCGCGCGCGCGGCGAATGACCTGCACCACCAGATTGATGGCAAACCCGGGCTCTGCAGCCAGGTGCTCACTGATGTCTGCACGGCGGAGCACGGCGCAAGTGCAAGGCTCCAGTGTGATGACGGAAGCGGAGCGCAGCCCACCGTCGAGCGACATTTCACCAAAGTAGTCGCCGCCATGGATATTCCCGTAAGTGATTTCCCGGCCGTTTTCATCCATGGAAAACACCTTCACACTACCCTTGAGCAGCACAAAGAGGCTGTCACCACGCTCCGCTTCATTGATGATCACTGCTTTTTTGGGGTAACTTCGCACCATGCCGCGTAAAGCCAGCGCACGCAATTCGGGGGTCAAGCGGGCGTAAAGGTCTTCGGCAGCAGGTAGACGCGAACTCATAATGAGCTGTAATCTAGCACGCCGCCGGGGGGTTACGGCCTCTATTGATGCAGTTGTCCCAGCGACAGGGGCGCCATGAGCGGCAGAATTGCAACACGGCTGACCAGCTCACGAATGCCACGAGAGGCCGTTTTGACGCCTCTCCGCTGGCCGGCAAGGCTATTTGATGCGC
>CAZWDK010000038.1:6803-18072 GCA_964633095.1 uncultured Polaromonas sp.
CGCAGACCGATCACAACCACGCATCCAGAAGAGCGCGCGTTTTCAGCCAGTAGGACTGCAGCCTTTCCAGCACTTGCACCGCATTGGCCGGCACCACGCCGGTTTTGGCCTCGGTCTCGAGCGCGATACCCACCGACTGCATGGCCAGCGCGCCCACATTGCCGGCGGCCCCGACCAGCGCATGGCTGGCCCAGGACAGCGCCTGCGGGTCATTGGCCTGAATGGCCTGCGCAATCGCCTCCAGCCGCTGCGTCGCATCGGCCATGAACAGGCCAATCACTTCGCGCGTCATGCTGAGCTCCTCGTCATCAAACTCCTTGAACTGGGCCAGCCGGTCAAAATCCATCAGCACCGGCTCCACCGCCAGCGCCGCGGCGCCGGCCTGGGGGCTGTCCTGCGGCCTGGCGGGCAGGCCGAACTTGTTCAGCCAGCCTTCCAGCATCCGGGCCAGCGCCGCCACCTGCAGCGGTTTGGTCAGGTAGTCATTCATGCCGGCGTCCATGCAGCGGACCCGGTCTTCGGCCGAGGCGGCGGCCGTCAAGGCGATAATGGGTGGTGACTGCGGGCCCAGCAGGGCGTGGATTTCCGCCGTCGCCTGCAGCCCGTTCATGCGCGGCATGTTGAGGTCCATCAGCACCGCGCCAAAATGCAGTCCGGCCGCATGCGCCCTGGCCACGGCCTGCACCGCCTCCAGGCCATCCAGCGCGGTTTGCGCCGGGTAACCGAGCCGGCTCAGCATGGCGCAAGCCACCTTCAGGTTGACCGCGTTGTCATCCACCACCAGCACCGTGCTGTTCTTGGGCGTGGCGGCATTCGGGGCCAGCGGGGCATCGGCCAAGGCCTGGTTGCCGACTTGGGCCGCAATACAGCGTGCCACCGTGTCGAACAGCTGCTTTTGCCGGGTCGGCTTGAGCAGCCGCGCGGCAAACAGCTGGGCCGCCTCGTGCCCAGGCGGCATGAAACCGGAGGTCAGCAGCACCAGCGGCACGCCGGACCAAGCCGGATTCGCCTTGATCGCCTGTGCCAGGTTCACGCCATCCATTTCCGGCATGTGCATGTCGGTAATGAGGATGTCGGGCAGGCGGCCTTCGTCCCGGGCGAGCGCCTGCAGCGCCTGCTGGACCGAGCCGGCGCTGCTGACGCGCATGCCCCAGAGTTCCAGCTGCCGCGTCAGTACCCGCACATTGGTCTCATGGTCGTCCACCACCAGCACGTGCCGGCCGTGCAGCACGGAGGCATCCACCTCACCCGGCATGACGGGCAGCTGGGCCAGCGGTGCCGGCACGGTAAACCAGAACGACGAGCCCCGGCCGGGCTCGCTGTCGACCCCGATCCGCCCGCCCATCAACTCCACCAGCCGCTTGCAGATGGCCAGCCCCAGGCCGGTGCCACCGTATTTGCGGGTGGTCGAGGCATCGACCTGCATGAAGGCCTGAAACAAGGCGTCGACCCGCTCCGGCGCAATGCCGATGCCGCTGTCGGTGACCCGGAACTCCACCACCGCACAGGCCGGCTTGCCGTCCTGCGCCTGGGCCTGATCCAGCTGCCGCACGCTGACCGCCACCTCGCCTGTTTCGGTGAATTTGATGGCGTTGTTGATCAGGTTGATCAGCACCTGCCGGATGCGCGTGATGTCGCCCGCAATGGCGGCGGGCACCGCAGCCAGGCCCTGGCCGCTCGTCTCCGGCACATCAATGATCAGCTCCAGGTTTTTCTCGCGCGCCCTGGGCGCTGCGATATCGCAGGCCTCCTCGACCGCGCTGCGCGGGCTCAGGGGCTCGGACTCCAGCTCCAGCTTGCCCGACTCGATCTTGGAGAAATCAAGAATGTCGTTGATCACGGCCAGCAGCTGGTCGCTCGACAGCCGGATGGTTTGCAGATAGTCGCGCTGCTCGTCGTCCAGCCGGGTCTCGGCCAGCAGGGTGCTCATGCCCACCACGCCGTTCAGCGGTGTGCGTATTTCATGGCTCATGGTGGCCAGAAAAGAGGCCTTGGCCCTGGCCGCCTGCAGGGCCTCTTCGCGCGAGGTCAGCAGTTCGGTCGTGCGCTGGGCCACCCGGGCCTCCAGCTGCTGGTTGGCCTCTTCAATCGCCTCGGTTTTGGCCTGCACTTCCGCGCGGTAGCTGTCCAGTTTCTCGGCACTGTCGTGCAGCACCTGCGACAGCTGCCTGACCTCGCGGATATGGGTGCTCTGCTCGATTTTCGGCACCTCGCCGCGGCCCAGCCCTTCCGCCGCCCGGCCCAGCAACTCCAGCCGCCGGCCCAGGCGCTGCGCCACGTAAAAAGCCACCAGGCCGCCCAGCAGCAGCAGCCCGCCAATCACACCCAGCGAGACCAGCAAGGCGCGCTGGGTGGCAGCGGTAAAGTCGCTTTCAGGCGCAGCCACCACCAGGGTCCAGCGCAGGCCCTGCGCGTCGCCAAAGGGGCGGCGCACGGCGATCAGCGCGTCATCGCCCATGGGCAGGCGGTGCAGCGACACCGAGCGGTCCACAAAGCCCTCGGCCATCACGGTATCGGACGATTTCTTGCGCAAGCCCGCCTCCAGCGCGGCGTAGCTGGCACGAATCACCGGGTTGCGGCTATCGCCGGGCGTCACGCGCACCAGCGTCTTCAGGCTCTCGCGGTACAGCGCATCGCCGGCCGACGTTGCGACCAGCAAGCCTTGCTCATCGACCAGGTAGGCCGCACCACGTGCGCTGATGCGCTGCGTGCGCAGAAAATCAGCCAGCCGTTGCAGGTGCAGATCGGTGGCAAACACGCCGGCGGCACCGGAGAAGTCGTCGTAGACCGGCTGCGACAGCGTGATGAGCAGCTGCTTTTGCGCTGGCGAGACAGTGACCGGCGAGAAAATGCGCCCGCCCGCCCGCAGTGCGCCCTCGTACCAGGCGCGGGTGCGGGGCTCGTAGCTGGCGCCCTCGCCGTCCAGGCGCTGCGAGCGGTCACCGGGCTGGCTGGCCAGAAAAAACTGCCGCCTGCCGTCCTGGCCCTGACGCAGTTCACGGGTCACCACCTGTGCGCCGCGCGCGGTTTGCTCGACCCCAAAAAAATGCCCCTTGACCGTTCCCATGTAGAGGAAGGGCACGCTGGGGGACTGGCGCGTCAGGGCAAAGGCCATGGGCTCGAACAGCGCAGGCTGCTCCAGCCATTTGCGGGCCTGCAGCGTCTGCTGCCTGCTCAGTTGCTCCGGAAAGAGGCCGTTCATGATCACATGGGCCTGCTGCAGGTGATTTTCCGTTTCGGCCTGCACGCGCAGGGCCACGCTGCTGACCACCTGGTTGGCCAGATCGCCGACCGACTGCGTGCTGCCGCGGGCCAGCAGCCAGGTCACCAAGGCCGCGGGCAGCAAGGCAAACAGCAGCAGGCTCACCACCAGAATGCGTCGCAAGGAAAAAACGGGCCGGTGGCGTAATGTCAGCATGGCAATCGGACTCCCATCAAACAAAAAAATCGGCCAGGGCAGCCGGTAACGCGGACCCAGGGCCGGCTACACCAGCAGCGCCAGCAGCTCGGCCGCATCCATGGGCTGGGTGCGGCCGGGCAGGGGGATCAGGGCCCGCGCACCGGTTTTCACCGCGCCCGTGACGCCGCGCAACATGGGAACGCTGGCCACCAGCGTCCAGCCTGTGCTGCGGGTCTGCTTTTGCAGCAGCAAGGTGGAATTCACCGTGTCGCCCACCGGCAGAATCCGCACCTCACCGTGCAGCGGGTCTTGCAGCTTGGCCAGAGAAACCGCCCCGCTGTGCAGGGCCACGCTGACCGCGAAGGGCGGCAGGCCTTGATCGGAGAAATAGCTTTCCATGTAGCGCTGCACCCGTTTGGCGGCATCCACCATGCCCAGGGCCGAGCGCGCGGCCCGCAGGCCATGGTTGACCGACAGGGTGTCGGTGCTGTCGACAAAAATGGCCAGCAGGGCCTCCCCGACAAACTGCAGGTGGCGCGCGCCAAACAGATGCAGCGTGTCGCCGGCGTTGCCGTAGAAGCTGCGCACAATGTCGCTGAGCGCTTCGTGGCTGAGTTTTTCGGCGAAGGCGGGGTAGTTGAGCACATCGACAAACAACACCGTGGCGCTGGCGAACTTCTCGTCTTCGCTGCCGGCCTCGGCGCTCGGCCATTTTTCGCTGAGCTCGGCCGCCAGCTTCTTTTCATACAGGCGCGCAAGCTGGTGCTTTTGCTCTTCCAGCGCCACGCTGACCGCCGCATCCACGGCCATGGCCTGCGCGGCGGCGCGCACCTCGCGCCGGTTCAGCTGGGCGGCGGCCGCTTCCCGCAGCTCGTTGGGGCGAAACGGTTTGGTGATGTAGTCGTCAGCGCCGCTGGTCATGCCTATGCGCATGTGGGTGCGCTCTTGCAGCGAGGTCAGCAGGATCACCGGAGTCGCCTGCAGCGCCGGCTCGGTACGCAGGGCCTGCAACATGGCAAACCCGTCCATCACCGGCATCTGGATATCGCTGATCACCAGCTCGGGCCGGTGCTCGCGCACCAGCGACAGCCCTTCAGCGCCGTTGTCGGTCGACAAGACCTCGTGACCGTCCTTTTTCAACACCAATGCCACCAGCGTTCGCGTCGCGGCATCGTCCTCCATGAGCACAATCAAAGCCATTTTTTTATTCCACCGAAAACAGGCCCCGAGCTTACACAACTTGCGGCCCGGAAAATTTCAGGGGGGCTTGTCCAGCAGGGCCAGCGTGGCCGCCATGACCTGCGGCAAAAAAGCCATCTGGACATGCGCCACGCCGCGCAGCAGCCGGTTGTCGGCTCCGGCCAGGGTGGCGGTCGAGGCCGGAAACACGATGTTGTCGCAGTTGGAGTACCAGCAGGTGAAGCGTGCGTGGCGGTCGGCGGGCATGCCCCGGTCCAGCTGCGCCTGCCAGTCCGACTGCAGGCGCATCTGCTGGCCATTGTGGCCGAGACCAAAGCGTGCCAGCCAGGTGCCGCGGTGCGGCGATCCGATGGTCACCACATGGTGCACCCTGGCCTCGGCCTGCATGTGCTTGAGCCAGGCCCGGGCCGCCAGCCCGCCCATGCTGTGGCAGACCAGCAGCGGCGGCAGGCCGGTGGCTTGCGTGATGCGCCGCACCGCGGCTTCAATTTGCGGCACGTAGTCGTCAATCGAGCCGAACACCGGTTCCAGGCTGAGGGCGATGAAGGCATGGCCACTGCCCTGCAGACGCTGCAGCCAGGGCGTCCAGAAGCCGCGGTTGCAAAAAAAACCATGCACAAACACCACGCCACGGCGTCCCGGCGTCAGCGTCCGCGGTGAAAGCTGGTCGGCGATGGCCTGAGCCCGAAAAGGCTGGCGCCAGCAAAACACCTGCGGCGCGGTCCAGGTTTCGCCGCGCCAGGCGGCGAACAACTCTTTCCAGCTGGGCTGAGGCACCGGCTCGGCCTTGTCAAGCAGCCGAAGCAGCAGGAATTCGATCGCAAGAAAGCCGGTATAGCCGAGGGCAATCAGCAAAAAACCGGCAATGGCCAGCACGGGGGCGCTGCGGCGGAAGTAAAGCCAGCAGGCGCAGGCCGCAGCAAGCAGGGACAGCGTGATGAATTTTTGTAGATACGCCAGCATGGAACGAAACAAGCAGTCTGCAGCGTCTCAGGCCAGCGCCACATCCCGGCCGGTCAGCCTTTTCGCCAGGCCCTGCGCCAGCCGGTTGACCGCGCCATACACCGACAGCTGCGGATTGGCGCCTATGCTGGTCGGGAACAGCGAGCCATCATGAATCGACAGGTTGTCCAGCTGCCAGTGCACGCCGTCGGGGCGGCTCACGCCCTGCCGCTCGCTGGCGGCCAGGCCACAGCCGCCCATCACATGCGCGCTCACCACCTTGGTCAGCCGTGGCTTCATCGGCAAGGCATTCACCGCTTCGCGGGCCTGCGCCCACGAGGTGTAGGGCTGCGCCATTTCATGCAGGGGAAACACCTGCTTCGCGCCGGCGGCAAACTGGATTTCCATCATCGACAGCAGCGCCCGGCGGCCGCCATCCATCACATAGTCGGTCAGCGGGTAGTCCAGCACGGCGGAATCGTCACTGCGCAGCAGCACCCGGCCACCCGGCGCTTCCTCATGAAAGCCGTCGCGCAGCAATGCCAGCAGCGTGTGGTTGTGCGGAAACGACTTGAGCAGCGCATGCTGGCCCTGGCCAAAGCCCGGCACGGTGGAGGCAAAAATCACCGGGTGCAGCGGCGGCGCCTCCAGCTTGTAGCCCATGGGGCCGTCAATCGCCTGGGTCTCCAGAAAGTGGTCGGTGTAGATCGATTGCGGCGCGCCGTTCCAGGCCTCCACTTTTTGCGCAAACACGCTGGACGACATCACCACCGGGTGCAAAAAGGTTCTGGTGCCCAAACGCCCATGCGGGTCGGGCGCGCCGGAGCGCAGCAACACCGCCGGCGAGTTGATGGCGCCACCGGCCAGCACGAAATGTTTTGCTATTATTTTAATAGCTGTCTGCGCCCGCCCGGCATGGGCCAGCGCCCCATTTGGTGCGACGGAACGGCAAACAAGCGCCCGCACCCTGCCGTTGGCGAGTTCGAAGCGCTCGGCCCGGGTTTCGGTCAACAGCTGGGCCCCGCTGTCCAGCGCCGCCGGAATGCTGGTGACCAGCATGGACTGCTTGGCATTGGTCGGGCAACCCAGGCCGCACGAACCGATGTTCCAGCAGGCCTTGACGTTGCGCGAGATGGTGGCGGCCGGAATGCCCAGCCTGGCCGCGCCGCGCCGCAGCAAGTCGTTGTTCTCATTGGGCGCGGCCAGCCAGGGCGTGATGTTCAGCCGCTGCTCGGCCTGCGCGAAATAGGGCGCCAGCGCCGCCACGCTGTAATCCGCCAGGCCGAACTTGTCTTGCCAGAACTTGAGGGTGGCGGCAGGGGTGCGGAAAGAGCTGGTCCAGTTGACCGTGGTCGAGCCCCCCACGCAGCGGCCCTGCAAAATGTTGATGGCCTTGTCCTGCGTCTTGCGGGCCGCGCTTTCCTGGTACAGCGAGGGGTAGGCCTCGGACTCTTTCTGGTTGAAGTCGCTGCTGCTTTTCAAGGGCCCTTCTTCAACCATCAGCACCTGCAGGCCGGCCTTGGCCAGCAGCTCGGCCGTGATGCCGGCCCCCGCCCCGCTGCCTATGATGGCGACGTCGCAGATGATTTTTTCCGCTACCGGGCCGAGGGCGCCGCCCGAGACTTTCCAGCCGCGCGCAATGCCCTCGCGGATCGGGTCTTTCAATTGGCTCATGTCTTATTCAGTCGTCCTCAGATCTTCAGCGGGCCGGGGTAGGCCAATAACGGCCAGCTGGCCTCATCCGAAAAATAGGCGCCGGCGCTGATGTCGTGCAGGGCCGCATAGGCCTGCTGGCGCAGGGCCAGGCGGGACAGGCGCATGCCCTGCAGCGCTTGCTGGACCTCGGCAATGCTGGCCTCTGGCCATGAGGGGCCGAGGCCCGCCAGCGCATGTCGCCCGGCGCTGCTGGCCAGCAAAGACAGCAGCTGCGACAGCTCGCCTTGCGCATGCGGCGGCAGCGCCTGCACCAGGCCATCCACGCGGTTGAGCAAGCCATTGAGCGCGATCTGGCGCGGGCCGTCATCGGCCGGCAGGCTTTGGTCCAGGATGGCCCGCCCGACGGCGGCGAACACCTCGCGGCCGGCCGGGCTCAGGGCCGCACCCTCCAGGCCCGGCTGCAGCAAGGCCGCAGCGCCGCCCGCCAGCAGCAACACCGCCGCCGAGCTCGCGCCCAACTTGAAAAGCGTTCGTCTTTGCATGGCGGCAGTTTCTCACGCAGCCTGCGCATTCAATAGAGCTCCATACCTAGATAAACTCCGGGTTTGTATGGACGCATCGGCAAACAACATCCACCTGGCACTGCAGGCCGTTTCGGCCTTTCGCCAGCAGCACGCGAGCGACCCGGCGCTGGCGCAGGCAAGCGCTGCGGTCAAGCGGTTTCAGGCACGCCGCTTTCAGGCCACCTATGCCGACCTGCTGCACAGCCCGCGCTACAAGGCCGCGGCGGCCTTCTTTCTGCATGAGCTGTACAGCGAGAAAGACTACGCCGAGCGCGATCAGCAGTTTGCCCGCATCGCCAACACCATCGCCAGGCTCTTTCCGCAAGCCGTTGTCAACACGGCCGCCGCGCTGGCCGAAGTCCATGCGCTGACGGAGGAGCTGGACCATCTGATGGCGCAGCAGTGGCTCGCCGACAAATCGGCCAGCCCGGGCAGTCATGACGGCGCCCGCTACATAAGCTGCTGGCGGCGTGTTGCCGATGCAGCGGCGCGGCAGCGGCAGCTCGAGGTGGTGTTGCATCTTGGGCAAGAGCTGAACCGCCTGACCCGCATGCCAGGGCTGCGCACCCTGCTCAAAATGATGCGCCGCCCGGCAGCCGCTGCCGGCCTGGACGCGCTTCAGCATTTTCTCGAGAGCGGGTTCGATGCTTTTGCCAACATGCGCGGTGCCGACGAGTTTCTGCGCTTGATAGCGCAGCGCGAGGCGGAGTGGATACGCGCCCTGTTTGAGGACCCGCCTGTCACCTGCGAGACTAAATTGGCCCATTTGCTGGCCGCCGGCCCTGCCTATTAGCCCGGCATCAGGGCAAGCCCCATAAGGATTCGGCGGTGCGGCTTTCACAATGGGCCGCAAGGAGTTCGTATGGACAAGCATTGGCTCAAGAGTTACCCCGATGGCGTTGCGCACGAGATAGACACCGGGCAGTTCCGCTCGCTCAATCAGTTGCTGGAAGGCGCCTTCAAGAAGCATGCCGCCAAGCCGTTTTCGGTCTGCATGGACCGCTGGATGACCTACGGGCAGCTTGACGAGCAGTCCTCGGCACTCGGTGCCTGGCTGCAAAACCTGGGGCTGGAGCCTGGTGCGCGGGTAGCCATCATGCTGCCCAATGTGCCGCAGTTCGCCGTCAGCATGGCGGCCGTTTTGCGCGCCGGCTATACCTGTGTGAACGTCAATCCGCTCTACACCGCACGCGAACTGGAACACCAGCTCAAGGACTCCGGCGCAACGACCATCGTGATCCTGGAAAACTTCGCCGCCACCCTTGCCGAAGTGATGGCGCAGACCCCCGTCAAACACGTCGTCATGGCGTCCATGGGTGATCTGCTCGGCTTCTGGTATGGCCGCTGGATCACTTTTGCCGTCCGCCATCTGGCCAAGCTGGTGCCCGCCTACACGCTGCCATTGAACGAAGGCCGCACGGTGACCCCGTTCAAGCGCGCAATGGCCGAGGGTGCGCGCCTGCCGCTCAAGCCAGCGCCCAGCACGCTGGACTCGATTGCCTTTTTGCAGTACACCGGCGGCACTACGGGCCTGTCCAAAGGCGCGGTGCTGACCCACCGCAACATCATCGCCGCCATTTTGCAGGCCGAGGCATGGTTTACGCCCGCGCTGCGCCGTGTCGGCGATGTCAGCAAAACCAACAACATCGCGGCCTTGCCGCTGTACCATATCTTCGCGCTCACGCTTTGCCTGCTGGTCATCCGCTGGGGCGCCCATTTGACACTGATCCCCAATCCGCGCGACTTCGGCGGGTTCATCGAGGTACTGAAAAAACGGCCCTTTCACATGCTGCCCGCGGTCAATACCCTGTTCAATGCCTTGCTGCAGCACCCTCAATTCAAAACGGTTGATTTCTCAAGTCTGTGTGTGTCCCAGGCTGGCGGCATGGCCGCGTCAGAAGGCACCGCCAAGCACTGGCTGCAAGTCACCGGTTGCCCCATGATCGAAGGCTGGGGCATGAGCGAAACCTGCGCCATCGGCACCAACAACCCGGTCAGCAACAAAACGTTTACCGGCACCATTGGCCTGCCGCTGCCCAGCATCGAGATCGCCATCAAGGACGACGACGGGAATTCGCTGGGGCTGGGCGAGCCCGGTGAAATCTGCATCAAGGGCCCCCAGGTGATGACAGGTTATTACCTGCAGCCGGCCGAAAATGAAAAAACCTTCACCCGCGACGGTTTCATGCGTACCGGCGACATCGGCATCATGGACGAGCGCGGCTACACCAAGATCATTGACCGCAAAAAAGACATGATCATCGTTTCTGGCTTCAATGTATTCCCCAACGAACTCGAGAACGTGATTTCCTTGTGCCCAGGTGTTGTCGAATGCGCCGCCATCGGCATTGCAGATGACAAGCAAGGCGAGGCCATCAAGGTCTTTGTCGTTAAAAATGATCCGACGCTGACCGAAGACGAGCTCAGCGCCTACTGCAAGCAGCACTTGACGGGCTACAAGCGCCCCAAATACATTGAATTCCGCGATGATTTGCCCAAGACCAATGTCGGAAAAATCCTCAGACGAGAACTTCGTGCGGCGGCCTGAAGTGTTGTCCCCGCAACTCATCCCATGACCACGCCTGACCTGCCTGCCGGGCTGCATGTTTTTGAACGCGGCTGGCTGTCCGCCAACAACATTCTGTTCACCGATGGCGAGGAAACGCTGCTCGTCGACAGCGGCTATTGCACCCATGCCGCGCAAACCCTGTCCCTGCTTGAAGGCGTGCTGGGTGAGCGGCCACTTGATGTTCTCGTCAACACCCATTTGCACAGCGACCATTGCGGTGGTAACGCGGCCTTGCAGGCCCGTTACCCGGGACTGCGCACGCTGATTCCTCCGGGCCATGCAGCGCAAGTCGCGCAATGGGATCCGGTGGCCTTGACTTATGCCCCGACCGGACAACTCTGCCCGCAATTCATGTTCAGCCAGGCCCTTGAACCAGGCACGCAGATGCGATTCGGCGCAAGGCATTGGCAAATTCATGCGGCGGCTGGGCACGATCCCCATTCACTTGTTTTCTTTGAGCCGGCCAGCAAAACCCTGATTTCTGCCGATGCCTTGTGGGAAAACGGATTCGGCGTGGTGTTTCCGGAGCTGGAAGGGCATGATGCTTTCGCCGAAGTTGCCGCAACGCTGGAGATAATTGAGCGACTGAATCCGAAGGTCGTGATTCCTGGCCACGGACGGATCTTCAACTACGCACCGGAGGTGCTTGCCCGCGCCTACGGTCGCCTGGACTCTTTTATCAAAAACCCGCTCAAGCATGCACGTCATGCCGCGAAGGTCTTGCTCAAATTCAAACTACTCGAACAGCAAGGGCAACCTTTCGATGAGTTTGCGCAATGGGCCGAAACCACCCCTTACATCCTGGAAATCAGGGAAAAGTTTTTTGCAGATGACACGCTGCACGACTGGATCGCGCAATTATGTGCGGAGCTAATGGCTGCAGGCGTCGCCCGAAAAGAAGGGGGCTACATCCTGAACGCATGAGCCGATTGCTTTGAA
>CAZWDK010000039.1:0-18040 GCA_964633095.1 uncultured Polaromonas sp.
CCAGCAGCCGGTGGTGCGCCCCAATCATGGCCACCCAGCGGTCGGCGCCCAGCCGCGCCGGGTGGTCATACCCGTTGCTCAGGCCGGCCTCCTGCGCGCTCGAGACGACCCAGCGCGGGCTCACGTCCCACAACTCCATCTGTTCGGCCACGCGGCGCTTGATGGCGTCGCCCGCGACGACGCAACCGAGCACCGCGGTCGGCGCCGGCAGGGCGCTCCATTCGTCCTCGGCCAGTTTGTCGATGTTTTCCAGGAACACCGCGCCGTGGGCCAGCAGCCGGGCCCCGGCCACGGGGGCTTCATACTGGGCCCATTTCAGGCGGGTATTACCCACATCAAGCGCTAGAAAAGTCATGTGGCTGGATTATGAACATATTTTTTGCACGCCCGCATCGGGGCCACCGAGGATGGTCCTGCCGCCTGAGCGGCCTCAAATCAGGCCAAACCAGCAGGCCCGCTGGATCGCCGCCAGCTTGTTGTCCACCTTGAGTTTGCTCATCGCATTGGCCAGATGGAAATTCACGGTGCGCTCGCTGCAATCGAAGTTTTCACCGCTTTCGCGCGCCGTCATGCCCTGAAAGGCCAGGTTCAGGCAGGCCAGTTCACGCGGGCTCAGGGGGCTGCGCGCCTCGGCCAGCGCCCGCTTCAGCAGGGGCCAGATGTTGAGGGCCGACCAGACCAGCTGCGAGGCCTCACTGCGGTCATGCCACTGGCGCGGGCTGAACAGGTAGCACTCGAAAGCACGCCCCACGGTTAAGGGAAACGCGATCCGCACCACGCTCTGGTAGCCATGGCCCAGCCAGAGCCGGCGCCAGCGCCCCAGGTTCTCGAAAGCCGTCTTTGAAATATCCTGCCAGGCCACCAGGGGCGCATCGGAGTCGCGCCAGGGCGCGCCAAAATCGCGGCTCTCGGCCAGCGCCTCGGCGGCATCCAGCAGCCGCGGCGGATGCAGGGCCAGCACCAGCCTGTCCTCATGGCCGGCAAAAGGATCGGGGCCCAGCACCAGCAGCGCCTCCACGGAAAACTCACGCAAGGCGCACAGCCAGTCGCTGATCACGCCGTCCAAACTCACACTGTCAAAATTAGCAGGTAATTGCATTAGCTCGCCCAAGAAAGAACACGCACAATACAGGCAAATGCCAAACGCGTCACCCATCAGGCTGCCGGCCATGCAGGTGGGGCCTCTCAAGTGAGGAGCCCCCGCCTGGATGCATCGCTGGCTCAGCAGCCCCTGTTCCGGTGGCTGCGCGAGGAATTGCTGCTCGCGCCACTGGAGCCGATTTTGCATCCCTCGCCCAAGCGCCTGTGGTGGCTGGGCTTCTTCATTTTCGCGGGCAACGCCCTGTTTGCCTGGATCTGGTCCGTCTGGCTGCCGCAAGCCTATGAAAGTCTGCCGCTGCGCGTGCTGGCCAGCCTGCTGGGCTACAGCCTGATGATGCGCCGGCTCAACCACGACCCCTTCAGCCGCCTCGCGCAATGTGTTTTCAGCCTGGTGTTCTGGCTTGAACTGCCGGTCTTTTTCAGCTGGATGTATTTGTGCAACGGCGAGAACGCGGTCTGGCTGGCCACGATGGTGGCCATGGTGCTGATTTACTACCATGTCACCGACTGGCGCCTGGCGACCGTGGGCATGATCACCGGGGGCGGGCTGTCCTGGAGCCTGTTCCTGCAATGGGGGCCGGCCGCCCCCCCGCTGCCGGAAGGCCAGCCCATCGTCCACGCGGTGGTGATGGCGTTTGCCTGGTCGTGCGCCCTGGTGCTCAACCTGTCGTCGGCCAACCTGCGGCGCACGCAACTCGCCAGCACCCTCACCACCATGGGCATCATGGCGCATGAGTTGCGCACGCCGCTGTCCACCGCCTCACTGATCGGCGATGCGATTCAGCTGGAGGTGCAGCGCCAACCCGACAACCCACGCGCGCTGCAGCTGGAGAAACTGGCCTTGCGCCTGCACACGCTGGTTCGCAACATGAACCACCAGATCGACACGCAGATCGCCAATGCCAAGCTGCTCCAGCTGCCACGCCATACCGAGCTGGTTTCAGCGGCCAAGCTCGTCACCGATGTGGTGGCGGACTACCCCTACCAGTCCACACGCCAGCGGGAATGCGTGCAGGTGCTGATCCATGACAACTTCATGTTCTACTCCTCCGCCAGCCAGTTCTCCCAGGTGCTGGACAACCTGATCAAGAACGCCATGCGCTCCCTGATGGCGGCCGACTCCAAGTACCACCACGGTGCCTTGCGCATTGAGGTCGACCGGCTGCCGACCCACGGCCGCATCGTAGTGACGGACGATGGCATGGGCATCGAGGCCAACTTGCTGCCGAAGATTTTCAAGCCTTTTTTCTCCAGCGACCGTGGCACCGGGCATGGCCTGGGCCTGGCTTTTTGCCAGCAGGTGGTACAAAGTGCAGGCGGCACCATCCATGCCAAATCAAAATATGCCGTGGGAGCCATTTTCACCATAGAGTTGCCCATCGCAGGCTGATGGCCTTGCACCGGGCCAAGCCTGACCCTACTATTCAAACAACCCACATGTCTTTTGCACTTTATCGCCGCCCTGGAGGCGTGGTCTTTCTGGATGATGATCCGGACTACCTGGAAATGCTGGCCGAAGTGATGCCGCTGGACTGGTACGCCCGTCTTTTCCTGCGCCCCGTGGACTGCATCAACAGCCTGCAGCAGGAGCCCCCGCTCTGGGAGGCGGACGCCTGGCGGCAGCAGGAAATCATCAACCGCTGGCGCGACGGCGTGGCCCTGATCCCGCAAATCCTGCAGTATTGGCGCGAGGATGGCGCGGCGCGCTTTGCCCTCACCCAGGTGTGTGTGGTGGACTACTCCATGCCCGCCATGAGCGGACTGCGGGCCTTGAGTGAGCTGACGAACTGGTCGGGCTCGCGGATTTTGCTGACCGGCCGCGCCGACGAGCAACTCGCCGTATCCGCCTTCAACCGCGGGCTGATCGAGCAGTTCATTCCCAAACAATCCCCGCAGATTCGCCAGCGCCTGAGCGAGGCCATCCAAAACCTGCTCCGGCTGCCGGATGCCCGGCATCAGCAGACCTGGCGCGCCACCCTGACGCGCGAGCAGCACGCACTGCTGAGCAACCCGCCCATCTCCCAGGCGCTGGAAAACCTGGCCCTCAGGCAGGGCTGGGCAGAACATGTCGTCATAGGTGCGCCCTTTGGCGTGCTCGCGCTTGACCGCAAGGGCGGCGTGCGCTGGCTGCAGCTGGAGTCCGGCGAAAACCTGCCTGAGCTCGCCGAAATGGCCGAGTCCCAGGGCTGGGATGCGGCGACGGTGCAAGACATTCAGGCCGGCAAAAAATTGATCGACCTGGAATTGCAGCTGGCGCTCGGTGCCCCCCACATAGCACAGCCGCGCGAGGCATTTGCCATCGCCGGCGAACCGGCCTTGCTCTACGCCGCCCTGTTTACGGTCAACGAGAGCTTCAGCCCGGGCTTCATGAACAGTCACGAGCGCTTCATAGCGACCAGCGGCGAGCGAATACTGCCGGATTAGCTGTCCAGCTGGCCGGCGCGGGCGCGCCGTGCAATCGGCCAGTCCCAGGGTTTGACGAGGGGGGCAATCTCGCGGGCCGCCGCCTCCACATGGTCCAGCTCCGAATCCATCAGGCCCGCATTGAGCGTGAGCCGCATCATGGCGCGCTTGCTGCTGGTGGCGGGCGCGCAGAACATGGCCGAAAACACATTGCGCTCTTCCAGCCGGTCCCGCAACACCATGGTGTCCGGCTCGGTGCCAGACTCCAGGGCAATGATCTGCTGGCTGCCCTGGTGGATGGGATAGCCCATATCGCTCAAGCTGGCACGCAGACGCCGGGTGTGCGCGTGCAGCCGGGCCCTGGCGTCATCGCTTTTGCGAATCAGGTCCAGCGTGGCGTTCAGCCCGGCGATTTCATGCGGCAACAGGCTGGAGCTGAAGATGTTGGGAAAACTGGTGCAGAAAATATAGTGCCGCATGTGCGCCGGCGCCGTAAAAAAGCCGGCCCGCCCGGCAAAGGCCTTGGCCAGGCTGGCGGTGATGAAGTGCACCCGGTCCGACAGGCCCAGCTCGGCACACAGGCCGGCACCCTCCGGTCCATGGCTGCCCAGCGAATGGGATTCATCGACCAGCATCATGCAGCCGCCCTGCTCCGCCACCTCCACCACGTCCACCAGCGGGCACAGCGCACCGGTGGTGCTGTACACCGAATCGACCACCACAATGCCCGGCCCGTGTTTGGCAATCATGCGCGCCAGGTGCGCGGGATCGTTGTGCCGAAACGCAAAAGCCGGCGCGCGCGCGGCGTGAACGCCTTCCCACAACGAAGCGTGGGCCAGCGTGTCCAGATAGACCGGCGTTTGTGCATCGGCAATGGCCTGCAGCAGGCCGACGTTGGCCGCATAGCCCGACTGGCAGACAAAGCCATCGTCCTTGCCGACCCAGCCGGCCAGCGCCAGCTCCAGCGCGCGCGTGGGGTGCTGGTTCAGGTGGAAGACGCCGGACTGGACCACGAATTCCTGCTGCTTGCGCAAGGCATCCACCTGCGCCTGAACGATCTGCGGGTGCCCGGTCACGCCAAGGTAGTCATTGCCATCGAGCCGGATGGCGTTGGGGCCCGGCGTCTTGCCATGCAGCACGAATTTCCCGCCCCACTGCTTCTCCCATCGGGGGGTGAAGTCCCGGGCGATGCGCTGGGTCAGCTGGGCGCCGAGGGCAGGGTTGCGGGGGGCCTTGACGGCGGATGGGGAGGGGCGCTCGAGAACCTGCATGGGGTAGCTCCGTTGGTTAAGGAAGCCCCCATTGAAAACGTCCGCACAAATTGATACATCCACCACCCTGTCAGTTCTGACAGGGTGGTGGGCTCAAATCGCATTTTTGTCAGTTAAATCGAGAACTATAGTATCAACAAAATTACAGCCAACCGGTTCAAGCGGCCGGCTACGCCCTCAAAAATCAGCCCTGCCGCCATGGCAGCCCGGCAAAACGCCAGCCCCCTTTTCTGCCGCGCTGGGCGTTTTCATCGGGGTCACCCTCGAAGCCCTCAAGAATGTTGTAGGCCTCCAGGCCGAGTTCGGTCGCGCGCTTGGCCGCGGCAATCGAGCGAACACCGCTGCGGCACAGCATCACGGCTTTTTTGCCGGCAGGCACCGCGGCCTTCAGGCCCTCGTCAAAGCCGGCGTTCAAGGCCATGCCGGGCCACTGCTTCCAGGCCAGGGGCACGGCACCCGGCACAAAACCCACCCACTCGCGCTCGGCATCGGTGCGCACGTCAATCAGCACCGCAGCACCCGACTGCCACCACCGGCAGGCCAGCCGCGGCGACACATCGCCCGCATAGCCCTGGGCCGGGCGCACATGCAACGGGTCCGCCCCCGCATCGTGGCGCAGCCCCGAACTCAGATTGACCGGGACGGCCTCGGCGATGCGCTTGGGCTGAGGCAAATGGAGCGCGTCCATGATGGCGGTGAATTCAGCCAGCGTTTTGCCCGCCACCCGGACATTGCCGGTCCTCTCGGCGCCTATGGTCGAGCTGCTGCGGCCCTGGTAATCATGGCCGGGCCAGACCATGGTGTCATCGGGCAGGGCAAACAGGACCTCGGTCAGGCTGCGGTACAGGGCCTCGGCGCTGCCGGACTGGAAATCGGTGCGGCCGCAGCCGTTGATCAGCAGCGTGTCGCCGGTAAACACATGGTCCCGCCAGAGGTAACTCATGCTGCCCGCCGTGTGGCCGGGCGTGCGCAGCGCCCGGAGCTGTTCCGCGCCAAAGCGCAGCACATCGCCGTCCTGCAATTGCACCGCCGCCGTGCGGATGCCGCAGCCGGCGGGCACCGCGGTTTGGGCGCCTGCATGTTCTGCCAGCTGGCCGGCACTGGTGATGTGATCGGCATGGACATGGGTCTCCACCGTCCAGAGCAGCTTGAGGCCGTACTGGCGCAGCACCGCCAGATCGCGCTCAATCTGCACGTCCACCGGGTCAATGATGAGCGCCTCGCGCAGGTCTTCGTCGAACAGCACATAGGTATAGCTGCTGGACGCGGGATCAAACAACTGAATCGGGTTCATAAGCACTCCTTGGATGTCATCAATGGCTTGCAGGTCCTGCCACCGCTTCAGGCGAATTTCGCCAGCATGTCCGCCACATGGTCACCGGGCAAATCGCCCTGCTCAATCATGCAGCCCACCATGGTGAAAAACGACTTGTCCAGCGCCTTGCGTGCGGCCGCCAGCTGCTGGGCAATCTTCTCGCAGTCGGCATCCGCGTCAATCAGGCGCTGAACGCCGCGCAACTGGCCCTCAACGCGTGCCAGCCGCGCGCGCAAGGCCTTTTTTTGAGCCGGGTCGGCAAGTTGGGACATGGGCGATGCTGCTCTGAAGATGGTTGCAAATATCTCCAAAAGTATACTCCACGGGGTATAGTGAAGCTTTTAAATTTACCCCCGATACCATGCATCCCTTTCTTCAGTCCGCCCTGGGCGGCATCCTGATTGGATTGGCCAGCTGGCTGCTGCTGGCATCGCTGGGCCGCATCGCCGGCATCAGCGGCATTGCCGCCGGCGTACTGCCGCCCGCCCAAGAAAAAAACACCGGCTGGCGCTGGGCCTTTTTGACGGGGCTGGTGCTGGGCGGGGCCCTCGTCACCACCTGGCTGCAGCCGCCGGCTACCGCCCTGCGCCCGCCTGGCCTGCTGGTCATGGCGGGCTTGCTGGTGGGTTTTGGCACGGTGCTGGGTTCGGGCTGCACCAGCGGCCATGGCGTCTGCGGCATCGGCCGCCGCTCGGCCCGCTCCATGCTGGCGACGCTGGTCTTCATGGGCAGCGCCATGCTCACGGTGTGGATAGCCAAGAGCCTAGCTAACTAAAGGACTGCAAGTAAAGTACTGCAAGCACCCATGGTTAAAAAACAGCTATTCACCCTGCTGGCGGCCCTGCTCGCCGGCGCCCTGTTCGCCGGCGGGCTGGTGCTGTCGGGCATGACGCAGCCGGCCAAGGTCATAGGCTTTCTGAATATTGCGGGCCTGCTCAACCCGGCACGCTTTGGCGCCTGGGATCCCAGCCTGGCCTTTGTCATGGGCGGTGCGCTGTGCGTCACCCTGCCGGCCTTTCCCCTGATGCTCAGGCCTGGCAGCAAGCCCTGGCTGGCCGACGCCTTCCAACTGCCCACGCGCCGCACCATAGACAGCCCGCTGCTGCTGGGCGCGCTGTTGTTCGGCGTGGGCTGGGGGCTGGCCGGCTACTGCCCCGGCCCAGCCATCGCGTCGTTCCTCACGGGCGGCGCCGACACTCTCATTTTCATAGCAGCCCTCGCGCTCGGCATGTGGGCTGCACGACGCTTCTTTACATGAACCAGCCCGGTTTCCCCCGTTTAGGCGGGTAAATATCCTTTTCCCGCAGCCATCACCCTGAGGCAGAATCAGCCTGCGCCGTACCCCTTTACCGGAGACCGTGATGCCCGCTGTGAGCCCCCCTGCCCGCGTTGACACCGCCGCCCCACCCGAAGCCGCGCCCAGCAAAGCGGCCGTCAAGTCTCTGGGAAAAAAGCTGGCGCCGTGGCAGCCACACCCCATGCAGCCCGCCGAAACAAAGGGCAAAAACAAGAGCCGGGGCTGCGCACTGGCAGATTTCGACCCCTCGGCCAAGCCTTTTTCCACCGGCGACAAACTGCGCGACCAAACCGCCGTGGAGGCCTTAGCGAGCGAGCTCGACACCCTGCAAAACCTGTTTTACGCGGACAAGCGCTACAAGCTGCTGGTGATCCTGCAAGGCACCGACACCTCGGGCAAGGACGGCACCATACGCAGCGTGTTCGGACGCATGAGCCCGCTGGGAGTACGCACCGTCGGCTGGAAAGTGCCCACCGAGAACGAGCGTGCGCATGACTACCTCTGGCGCATTCACCAGCAGATGCCCGGCGCTGGCGAAATGATGATTTTCAACCGCAGCCATTACGAAGACGTGCTGGTGCCACCCGTCAATGGCTGGATCACACCGGCACAAACGGCGCAGCGCTTTGCCCACATCAATGACTTCGAACGCATGCTCAGCGAGACCGGCACGGTGGTGCTCAAGTTCATGCTGCACATCAGCTTTGACGAGCAGGGCCGGCGGCTGCAGCAGCGGATTGACGACCCGACCAAACACTGGAAGTTCAGCCTGGGCGACCTGGACGCGCGCCAGCAGTGGAAGCAGTACCAGGCAGCTTATGACAACCTGCTGAACGCCACCAGCAAGCCATGGGCGCCCTGGACGGTGGTGCCGGCCAACTCCAAAACACACCGCAACCTGATGATTGCCACCGTGGTGCGCAGCACGCTGCAGCAACTTGACCTGCGTTATCCGCCCAGCGACCCAGCGCTCAGGGACCTGAAGGTCCGCTAACCCGACCTGGGTCATCAGGGCAATCACCTCCAAGCCAAGGGGAAACCCTATGCTCCGAATGCCACGAATGCCGAATGATGGATCTTCTTACCTTTTTTCACAAAAGGAGACGCATCATGACTGAGCGTAAAAGTCCCAGCAGACGCAACCTGCTCAAAACCGCGGCGGTGGCAGCCGGCGCCATGTCTGTGCCCATGGTGTCCCTGGCGCAAACAACGACGTTCCGCTTCCAGAGCACCTGGCCGACCAAGGACATCTTCCACGAATACGCGCTCGACTACGCGAAGAAAGTGAACGACATGTCCGGCGGTCGGCTGAAGATCGAGGTATTGCCGGCCGGCGCGGTCGTGAAGGCGTTCGACTTGCTCGATGCCGTGAACAAGGGCGTGCTCGACGGCGGCCACGGCGTCTCGGCCTACTGGTATGGCAAGAACACCGCCTACTCGCTGTTCGGCACAAGCCCGAACTTCGGCATGACCGCCAACATGGTGCTGTCGTGGGTGAAATACGGCGGCGGTCAGGAGCTCTACAACGAGTTGCAGCACGACATCATGAAGTTCGATGTCGTGGGCTTCCTGTACGGTCCGATGCCGACGCAGCCGCTCGGCTGGTACAAGAAGGTGATCAAGTCGCTGGCCGACTACAAGGGCATGAAGTTCCGCACGGTGGGCTTGGCGGTGGATTTGTTCAAGGAGATGGGTGCCTCCGTCGTTGCGCTGCCCGGCAGTGAGATTGTCGCGGCCTTGGACCGCGGCCTGATCGACTCGGCGGAGTTCAACAACGCCTCCTCGGACAAGGCACTCGGCTTTCAGGACGTGTCTAAGATTTGCATGCTGCAGAGCTTCCATCAGTCAGGGGAGCTGTTCGAGGTTCTGTTCAACAAGAAAAAGTACGACGCCCTGCCCGACGAGCTGAAAGCGATCATCGCCAACGCGGCCGAGGCCGCCTCGGCCGACATGTCATGGAAGGCCTACGACCGTTACTCCAAGGATTACATCGAGCTGCAGGTCAAGGACAAGGTGAAGTTCTACAAGACGCCCAAGAGCGTGCTCGAGGCCCAGCTCAAGCTGTGGGACAAGGTGGTCGAGGCCAAGACCAAGGAGAATCCGTTCTTCGGCAAGGTGATCGAATCGCAGAAGAAGTTCGCCGAGCGCGTGGGGAAGTGGTCGCTGGATACCGAGGTCGACAACAGCCTCGCCTACGCTCACTGGTTTGGCGCGCCGGCACCCGCCAAGAAGGGCTGAGTCGTAATTCCGGGCGCTGCTCGCGGTGAGTCCGACTCCGAGAGCAGAGCCCGATTCTTGCCAAGGGGGGTGGTTTTGCAGCGCTACCTGCTTCTGATCGACCGCATCAGCACCTGGGCCGGGAAATCGTTCGCCTGGCTCATCATCGTGCTCACCGCGATCGTCACGTACGACGTGTTCATGCGCTACGTCATGAACGACCAGACGCAATGGGCGTTCGACGCGAGCTACATGCTCTATGGCGTCTTCTTCATGATGTGCGGCGCCTACACGCTGGCGCAGAACGGGCATGTGCGCGCCGACTTCGTCTACGCCTACTTCTCGCCGCGCGTGCAGGCGGCCATCGATCTGGTGCTCTTCTTTGTTTTCTTCATTCCGGGAATCGTCGCGCTCGCCTACGCCGGCGTGGATTTCGCCAGGATCTCGTGGGCGCTGCGGGAACACACCAGCCTGAGCTCCGGTGGCCCGCCGCTGTATCACTTCAAGACCTTCATCCCGATCGCCGGCGCGCTGGTTCTGCTCCAGGGGCTGGCCGAGATCGTGCGCTGTGTGATCTGCCTGAGAACCGGCGAGTGGCCGCGCCGGCTTCACGACGTCGAGGAAATCGACGTCGTCGACATGCAGCTCAAAGACAGCACGCTGGTTGGGGAGGAGGAGAAGCAGCGAGCGCTGCAGGCCGCGCGCGAGATGGAAGGCAAGGAGCAGGGACATCACAAAGGGGGCGTTTGAATGAGCGATCCGGCACTCGGCCTCACGATGCTGGTCCTCATCGTGATCGTCATCATGCTGGGGTTCCACACCGCGTTCACGCTGATGGGCCTGGGCATGTTCTTCGGCTTCATCGCTTTCCACTCGCCGGGCCAGGCGTGGAGCGACAGCAAGATCTTCGACCTGATGGTGCAGCGTACGTACGGGGTCATGACCAACGACACCCTGATCTCGCTGCCGCTGTTCGTGTTCATGGGTTATGTCATGGAGCGGGCCGCGCTGGTCGACAAGATGTTCTACAGCGTGCAACTCGCGATGAAACGGGTACCAGCGTCGCTTGCCGTCACCACGCTGATCGTCTGCACGTTCTGGGGTATCGCAAGCGGCATCGTCGGAGCGGTCGTGATCCTGGTGGGCGTCATCGCGCTGCGGCCGATGCTGAACGCCGGCTACGACGTGCGGCTCGCGTCGGGCGTCATCACCGCCGGCGGCACGCTGGGAATCCTGATCCCGCCGAGCATCATGATCATTGTCTATGCCGCTGTCGCCGGCCAGTCGGTGGTGAAGCTGTACGCCGCGGCAATGCTCCCGGGTTTTTTCCTGTCCTTCCTCTACCTCGTGTACATCCTAGGCTGGGCGTTGATCAACCCCAAGATCGCGCCGAAATTGAAGGAAGAGGAGTACCACGTGGAGGTCCCGCCATGGGTCGCGCTGCTTCAGCAGAACCATGGCCGCAACGTGTTCGTGGCGTTGGCGCAGGCGCTGATCGCTCCGGCGCGAATTCTCGCCAGCGCTTCCGGCGCGGCAATCAGATTGAGCTACCTTGCTTTGCTCAGGAATTTCGCGGCGGCAGCAGTGCCGCTGCTGATGGTGCTGGGCACGGCTTGGGGGACGTGGTGGTACTTCGTGATTCATCAGGAGGCACCGGTGGCTCAGGCGACGCCCGCTGTGGTGTCGGCGGCCAAGGTGACGCAGGCGCCGGTCACGCAGGAGCCTGAGGAACCGCAGGAAATGGGGATTAATGCGAGACCGTCCGAGCCAGCGGCGGCGGAGAAAGAGCCTGAAGAGCCGCAGGAGTTGGGCGGCGGGCGCGAGGTGGCGGGTGCTACCTCGGAAGCGCCCGCACCTGCCGACGCGGGCAATTTCTACATCTACTTCTGGATCGGCATCGCGATCGCGCTGCTATGGACGGTCCGCTACTACCGTCGCATGGACGGCGAGCAGTTCGTGATCCTGAAGCTCCTGCTCGAGTCCGTGGTGCCGCTCGGCGTCCTGACGGTGCTCGTGCTCGCGGTCATTCTGTTCGGCATCACCACCGCGACCGAGTCCGCCGCCATCGGCGCGGTGGGCGCGCTGCTGCTGGCGGTGCAGGCGAAGACGCTCACGTTCGAGCGCATCAAGGAGTCGGTATTCCTGACCGCCAAGACCACTTCCATGGTCTGCTGGCTGTTCGTCGGCTCGGCGTTGTTCTCGGCCGTGTTCGCCGTGCTGGGCGGCCAGCAGCTGGTCGAGAAATGGGTCCTCGCCCTCGACCTTTCGCCGCTGCAGTTCATGCTGCTGGCGCAGGCCATCATTTTTTTTCTCGGCTGGCCGCTCGAGTGGACCGAGATCATCGTGATCTTCGTGCCGATCTTCATCCCGCTGCTCGCGCACTTCCAGATCGACCCAATCCTCTTCGGCACCATGGTCGCGGTGAACCTGCAGGCGGCCTTCCTGTCGCCGCCGGTCGCGATGTCGGCCTTCTACCTGAAGGGCGTGGCGCCGTCGCATGTCACATTGAACCAGATCTTCGCGGGGATGATGCCGTACATGCTGATCGTCATCGTGTGCTTGGTGATCATGTATGTCTGGCCGGGGATGACCTTGTGGCTGCCGAAGTATCTGTACGGGGGCTGACCCGTCCGGTGCCCCAGCACTCGGGGGCCTCGGGGTCATCACCTGACGGGCCGGCCGCTGCGGCGACGAAACCTCAGTGCCCGCCGCCCAAATAAGCCGCCTTCACCGCCGGGTCATCGCGCAGGCTCGAAGCCTCGCCGTGCACCGAGATGCGTCCGTTTTCCAGCACATAGCCGTAATCGGCCACATTCAGGGCCGCAGCGGCAAACTGCTCGACCAGCAGCATGGTCACCCCGCGCGCCTTCAGGTCGGCAATGATGCGGAACACCTCTTCCACCAGGATGGGCGCCAGGCCCATGGAGGGCTCGTCCAGCAGGACGATTTCAGGGTTCAGCATCACCGCACGCGCCATGGCCAGCATCTGCTGCTCGCCACCGGAGAGCGTTCCGGCCAACTGGGTACGGCGCTCCTTGAGGCGCGGGAACAGGTCCATCGCCCGCTCGAGGTCGCCCGGCACATCGCCTTTGGGGCGGCTGCCGGTCAGGCGCGGGAAGGCGCCCAGCAGCAGGTTGTCGGTCACCGTCATGGTGGCAAATACGCGCCTGCCCTCGGGCGAATGCGCCAGGCCCTGCTTGGCAATGGTGTAGGACTCCAGGCCATCCACCCGCTTGCCGTGCAGGGTGATTTCGCCGGCCGTTGGCTTGATCATCCCGGACACGGCGCGCATGGTGGTCGTCTTGCCGGCGCCGTTGGAGCCAATCAGCGTGACCACTTTTCCCTTGGGCACCTCCATCGAAATGCCGTGCAGGACCTGTACCTTGCCGTAACCGGCTTCGAGGTTTTTGATACTCAACATGATGAATTCCCCTGTCCTTATGCGGCCGAGCCACCGAGATAGGCCTCGATCACTTTGTCATCGGCCTGCACTTCGGCGGGCTTGCCCTCGGCGATCTTCTGGCCAAAATCAAGCACGGACACCGTATCGCACATGCTCATCACCACATCCATGTGGTGCTCGATCAGGATGACCGTGATGCCATGGTCGCGGATCTTGCGAATGATGGTCACCAGCTCCTTGATGTCGGGCGCGGTCAGTCCGGCGGCCGGCTCGTCGAGCAGCAGCAACTGGGGGTCCAGTGCCAGCGCGCGCGCGATTTCCAGCAGGCGCTGCTTGCCGTAGGGCAGGTTGCGTGCTTCTTCGGTGGCCAGATCCCCCAGACCGACAAAGCGCAGCAGCCCGAGGCCGCGTTCGGTGGCCGCCTTTTCTTCGCGCCTGTAGCGCGGCGTATGCAGCGACACGTCAATGACGTTGCTGGCAAAGGTGTGGTGCAAGCCCACCTGCACGTTCTGCAGCGCGGTCATTTCACCGAACAGCTGCACGTTCTGGAAGGTGCGGGCAATGCCCGACAGCGCAATGTCCGACGAGGTACGCCCCACCACCGGCCGGCCGGCAAAGTCGATGCTGCCCGCGGTGGGGACATAAATGCCGGTCAGCACATTCATCATGGTGCTTTTGCCGGAGCCATTGGGACCAATGAGGCCGTGAATGGTGCCGCGCCTGACACGCAGGTCGACCTGGTTGATGGCTTTCAGGCCGCCAAACTGCATCAGCACGCCCTGTGCGATCAGCAGGTCGCCGCCGGCTTCGTTGGCACCTGCACTGGCCGCCACCATCACCGCGTCCTTGCGGGTATCGGCCGAAGCCATGTCTGCGGCATCGACATACACCACCTTGCGCACATGGAACAGGCTGCGGACAAAGCCCACAATGCCGTCCTGCAGGTAGTACACGACGAAGAGAATCATCAGGCCGAAAATGCTCAAGCGCCAGTCGGTGATGGCGTCCAGCCAGAACGCGAAGCCCGCCAGCGCGATCGTGCCGGCCACCGGGATGGCCATGGCCTTGGGGGGAGTGATCTTTTTGTGCACAGCCACCACCGCGCCCACCGTAATCAGCGCGGCCAGCACCGAAGCCACGATGCGGAACATGTCCAGATCGTCCAGCAGCTTGGGCAAAATCACGATGATGGCGGCACCCAGCAAGGCCCCGGCGCGGGTCTTGCGGCCGCCCATGATGACCGCCAGCAAAAACAGCACCGTCAGCTCGAAGTTGTAGGTATTGGGCGAGATGTACTGCTCTGAATACGCATAAAGGCAACCGGCCAGACCGGCAAAGCCGGCACTGATCACAAATGCATAGACCTTGTAGCGATAGACCGAGACGCCCATGCAGTCCGACGCCACGGGGCTGCCGCGCAAGGCCTCAAACGCGCGGCCCAATTGGGAGCGGAGAATGCGGTGCACCGCCACCAGCGAAATCACCATGAGCGCAAACACCAGCCAGTAAAAGCCATGTTCATCCAGCTGGTAGCCGCCTAGGGAGGGCTTGGGAATCTTGATGCCGAGCGGGCCCTCGGTGAGAAAGGTCATCTCGTTGATCAGGATCTGGATGATGGTACCGAAAGCCAGCGTCACCATGGCCAGATAGGGCCCGGTCACGCGCAGCGCCGGCAGGGCCAGCAAGGCGCCAAAGGCGGCGGTCACGGCTATGCTGGCCGGCACGATGAGCCACAGCGGCGCGCCCAGCTTCATGAACAGCACGCCGGCCGTGTAGGAGCCGACACCAAAGAGGCCGGCGTGACCGAGCGAGACCTGGCCGGTATAACCGACCACGATGTCCAGGCCGAACAGCAAGATCGCATAGATCATGATGGTGCCGACCATGTGGATGTAGTAGGAGTTACCGGTAAACAGCGGCACAGCGGCCAGCAAGGCTAGGCCAATCACCGTGGCAATAAGGGACTTGCGGTTCATCTTCAGACTTTCTTGATCGCGGTTTTACCGAACAGGCCCGCCGGTTTGAAGGCCAGCACCAGCAGCAGCAGCACCAGTCCGGGAACATCCTTGTAGCCGGTGGAAAGATAGAAACCGGTGGTGGTTTCGGCCACCCCCAGGATGATGCCGCCCACAATAATCCCCATGCCGCTGGTCAGGCCGCCAATGATGGCAACCGCAAAGGCCTTGAGCCCCAGCACCGCCCCCATGGTGGCGCCGGTCAGGGTTAGCGGCGCAATCAGCACGCCCGCAAAAGCGGCCGTGGCGGACGACAGCGCATAGGAAAAGGTAATCACCAGCCCCGTGTTGATGCCCATCAGCTTGGCGGCATCGCGGTCATTGAAGGTGGCCACCACTGCCTTGCCGTAAATGGCCTTGCGGTTGAAAAACTCGACGGCCAGCATCATCAGCACGGCCCCCACCACCACGAGCATTTCCATGGGCAGCACATTGGCGCCCAATACTTTGAGGGGCGACTCGGGCAGGGGCGAAGGGAACTTCAGGTCGTCCCGCCCCCAGATGTTCTCGGCCACGTTCTTGAAAATAATGCCCAGCGCAATGGTCGACATGATCCAGCCGAACTCGCTCTTGATCTTGATTGCGGGGCGCACGCCAATACGCTCGACCAGGCCGCCCTGCAACAGGCCAAACACAATGACCAGCGGGATCATCAGCCAGAAATTCACGCCGAGATTGACCAGCGTCAAACCAGCCATGGCGCCCAGCATGAGCGCATCGCCCTGGCCGAAATTGAGGGTGTCCGAAGTCTGAAAGGTCAGCTGGTAGCCGAAGGCAATGACCGCGTAGATCATGCCCAGCGCAACGCCGCTGTAGACAAGTTGAAGCAGGATTTCCATAAATGCAGTTCCACGAAATGGTCCAGGGCCTGTCCGCACCGTTTTTGCAAGTGCGCACAAGCGCCAGTGACTCACGACACAAAAAAGCACCGCGCAAGCCGAATCAGCCGGCGCGGTGCCTGTCTCTCAGATCAACGGGCCAGGTTACTTCTTGGCAACGGGGGCTGCCGCCTTGGCCTTGGTGTCTTTCAGGCGCAGGTCACCGCCTTTTTTCATGTCTTCTGCGTAGGCGTACACCACCCGGCCCTCCTTGACCTCACCAAACACGGGAATGTTGGCGGTGATGGCTTCGTGATCGTCCTTGGTGAAGGGCTTGTCATACGTCGTTACCACGCCTTCCACCTTGGTATTCAGGTTTTCCAGGGCTTCACGGATTTTCGGACCGTCCGTGCTGTTGGCTTGCTTGATGGCGGCGGCCAGCAGAAAGATGGAGTCATAGCCCTGCGCGGCCGACACCGGTGAATCGATGCGGTTGTTCTTGGGTTTGAAGGTCTTCAGGTACGCATCAATGAAAGCCTTGCGCTTGGCGGTGTCGGGCTGCTGGATGAAGGTTTGCGGCATGCGCGCGCCCTGGCCCCCGGGACCGGCATTGTCAATGTAGTTGGCCATGGAGAGCGTCCAGCTGCCGACCATGGGCACTTTCCAGCCCAGCTTGGTCATGCCATTGGCGATCTGTGCCAGTTCCGGGCCGATGCCGTAGGTCAGCACGGCGTCTGCGCCCGCTTCCTTGGCCTTGAGCAGCTGGGCCGTCATGTCCACGTCCTTGATGTTGAACTTCTCGACGGCAACTGGTTTCACGCCCTTGGCGGCCAGCGCTTTTTCCAGATCTTCCCGGCCCAGCTGGCCGTAGTTGGTGGAGTCCGCCAAAATGGCGACCTTTTTGAAGCCGCGGCGGCCAATGGCCTCCTCCACAATCATGGGCGCCTGAATACTGTCGTTCGCAGAGTTGCGGAAGATGTAGTTCTCGGGCTGGTCCTTGAACTGCTGCGTGATGACGCTGCCGGTGGCCACATTGTTCATCACGGGGATCTTGGCTTCCTGGAAGAAGCGCTGCGAAGCCAGTGCCACGCCGGTGTTGATGTAACCCACGGTTGCCGTGACTTTTTCCTTGTTGATCAGCTCCTGGGCGATCTGCACGCCGCGCTCGTTCTTGGCCTCGTCGTCACGCTCGACGACTTGCAGCTTGCGCCCCAGCACGCCGCCGGACTTGTTGATTTCCTCGACGGCGAGCCTGACGCCGTCACGCATGCTCACACCCATGGAAGATGAGCCGCCGGTGAAGGGGCCTGCCACGCCGATCTTGATCGGGTCGGCTGCAGCGGCAATGCCGGCAATGCTCAAAACAGCTGACGCAACGGCCAATTTTGAAAAACGAATGTGCATGTTGTCTCCAGGTTGATGAATGAATCCGATGTACGCGTTGGTCAACGCAACAACGCCACTTGGCTCTTGAGGGCCGGGTGCGAGTTCGTAATCTATCCGACTTGACCGCATGCCGTCTTACTGTTTGCAGCAAACCGACAGGAATGGACGAAAAAAAGGCGATGAACTTTTTTTAAATGCCTGTCAAAATAATTTCACAGGCATTTGCAAGGTGCGCCGGACGGCAAAACCTGCGGGTTAACCCGAAATAAAGACCTTCGGAAAACGCCACCGCTTTGCCTGAAAGCGCAAAATTGTTGTTCCGCCAAGTTGACGTTTACGTAAACGTAATATCATGCAGCTCTGGCATCCGATCGGTGCCCATTGCCACAGCCGAGGAACACCATGACCGACCTGTCCGCAGAATACACAGCGCTCGCCAATTACCGCCCCACGCACAAGGTGCGCTTCGTCACCGCCGCCAGCCTGTTTGACGGTCACGACGCCGCCATCAACATCATGCGGCGCATTTTGCAAGGCATGGGGGCCGAGGTCATCCACCTGGGGCACAACCGCAGCGTCGACGAGGTGGTGACGGCGGCGCTGCAGGAAGACGCCCAGGGCATCGCCATCAGCTCCTACCAGGGCGGTCATGTCGAGTACTTCAAGTACATGGTGGATTTGCTGAAAAGCCGTGGCGGCGAGCACATCCAGGTCTTTGGCGGCGGCGGCGGCGTGATCGTTCCGCCGGAAATCCGCGAACTGCATGCCTACGGCGTGAGCCGCATCTACAGCCCCGAAGACGGCCAGAAGATGG
>CAZWDK010000040.1:0-12338 GCA_964633095.1 uncultured Polaromonas sp.
CTTTTCCGAGGAGAAGCAGATGCCTTTCATTTTGTGGCCCAGCAGCTTGCGCAGCTTGTCCTTGGCCGTGACCACCGCCACCTTGGCGCCCGCGTCGGAAAACGCCGCGAAGATGGTGCCGGCGCGCAGGTAGCGCGGGTCATTCATCATGACTTCCTCGCCGCGCTCACGGTCGAAGAAATAGTTGCCGCAGATGCCGTGCACCGAGGGCGGCGCGCCGGTCACGATGGACAGGTTGTTCGGGTTGGTGAAGCTGGGGATCACGCAGTCCGCCAGGTAGCTGGTGCCGCTGCCGGCCAGCAGCTTGCCGAGAAACGGGGCCACGCCGGCGGCCACGGCGGCGCTGATGTACTCGTACTGGCAGCCGTCCACGCAAACCACCACGACCGGGTGGTTCGTCCGTTGGTAGCGCCTGTCATTAACGATGATGTCGGATTTCATGGTGTTCCTCAGGGTGGATAGAGTTGATTGAGAAGGTGAGAGGGGCTATTTGCTGGCCGCAGCCATGAAGGCCTTGTCGGCCGCCTTGTGCATGCGGGCCCGGCTGTCGGCGGCATGGGCGCGCAGCACGCGCCCGGCCTGGTCGGCATCGCGCGAGGCAATGGCCTGGATGATGGCCTTGTGCTCGGCGTTGGATACGGCGAAACCGCCCCCGTCCTCCAGGGCGCGCAGGCGGAACAGCAGCAGTTCCTTGGTCAGGCGGCGGTAGGTTTCGCTCAGGCGCGAGTTGCCGACAAAGTCGACCAGCGCGTCGTGAAATTCAAGGTTCAGACCGTGGTAGCGCTTGATGTCCTTGCCGGCCATGGCGTCGTCCATCTCGTCCAGCAGCACGTTCAGCGCCTTCAGCTGCGGCGCGGTGATTTGCAGCGCGAGGCGGCGGCCGATCATTTCATCCAGGGCCTCGCGCAGGTCGTAGATTTCGTCGGCTTCGGCCAGCGAGATTTCGCGCACGAACACGCCGCGGTTTTTTTCCGAGCGCACCAGGCCGCATTCTTCCAGCGCGCGCAAGGCTTCCCGCACCGGGCCGCGGCTGGTGCCGAAGCGGGTGGCCAGGTCGCTCTCGTTGACGCGGGCGCCTACGGGCAGCTCGCTGCGCAGGATCATTTGCTCGATCTCGGCCTGCACCAGCGAGGGCAGCGAGTTGGCCTGCAGCATCTGCAAGGGGGTAAGGGTGGGTGAATCGCTCATGAAGGTGTTCCGGATTTTTTGGATGATTGAATTAAATCATCCAAACTGAAAATTGTCAACAGTTGACATATTTCAGTTTGCAATCTACTATTTGTTCACGGCATCGCGAAATGAGCCTGGAAACATCCGGAACAAACGCGCTGCGCGCCGCATACAACTTCACGATCGGATACCACATGGACATGAGACTACCGGCGGAAATGGCGAGCTTTGCGTCACCGCAGCATCACACCGACACGGCACTGGCCATCGAGGGCGTGCACAAACGCTTCGACAAGTTCACGGTGCTCAAGCACATCGACCTGCAGGTCAGGCAGGGCGAAATGCTGTGCCTGCTGGGGCCCTCGGGCTGCGGCAAGACCACGCTGCTGCGCATCATTGCGGGCCTGGAAGCGCAGACCAGCGGCCGCATCGTGCAGAACGAGCGCGACATCTCCTGGCTGCCGCCGGTCAAGCGCGACTACGGCATCGTGTTCCAGTCCTATGCGCTGTTTCCCAATCTCAGCATTGCCGAAAACGTGGCCTACGGACTGGTGAACCGGAAAAAGCCCAGGGCCGAGATCGCCGCCCGCGTGGCCGAGCTGCTCAAGCTGGTCGGCCTGCCGACCTCGGGCGAGAAATACCCGGCCCAGCTCTCGGGCGGGCAGCAGCAGCGTGTCGCCTTGGCGCGTGCGCTGGCCACCTCGCCGCGCCTGCTGCTGCTCGACGAGCCGCTGTCGGCGCTGGATGCGCTGGAGCGCATCCGCCTGCGCGGCGAGATCCGCCGGCTGCAGCAGCAACTGGGGGTGACCACCATCATGGTGACGCACGACCAGGAGGAGGCCTTGTCCATGGCCGACCGCATCGTGGTGATGAACCATGGCGTGATCGAGCAGGTCGGCACGCCGAACGACATTTACGAGCGCCCGGCCACGCCCTTCGTCGCCGATTTTGTCGGCAAGGTCAATGTGCTGCCGGCCGTTGCGCTGGGACAGGGCCGTTTTCGTGCCGGCCGCCTGGAGCTGCATTGCAGTGGCGAGAGTGGCGACTACGCGCTTGGGCAGGCGGTCAGGCTCTACCTGCGCCCGGAAGACCGGGCCGTGGGCCACGAACGCGAAGGCCAGCCCAACCGCGTCCGGGGCGAGGTGCGCAAGGTCGAATTCCTGGGCGCTTCCTGTCTCGCGGAAGTGCAGATTGACGAGCTGGACGGCCAGGCCCTGCAACTGTGCTTTTCGCTGAGCCAGCTGCAGGATCTGGGCATACAGGGCGGCGCGCGGATCGACCTGGCCTTGCGCAGCGAGCGCATCCGGGTGTTTCCGGTCGCGGCCGACGGAGTTCGGGCATGAGCGCGCGCGCCGATACGCTGGCCGGCGCGCCGGCCGCCACACGCAGCCAGGGCCTGTCGCGCGAGGACTTCATCGCGCGCGCCGTGCTGCTTGCCGTGATGCTGTTCCTGGTGCTGTTCCTGCTCGCGCCCATGGCCGCGATCTTCGTGCGGGCGGTGCAGGACAATGACGGCAACTTCGTCGGCTTCACCCACTTCGCCGACTACCTGGGCAATCCGGCACTGCTGAGCGCGGCCTGGAACTCGGTCTGGGTGGCCGCCAGCGTGGTGCTGATCTCGGTGCCGCTGGCCTTTACCTTCGCCTATGCGCTGACGCGCAGCTGTGCGCCGTTCAAGGGCACCTTCCGCCTGATCGCGCTGATCCCGCTGCTGGCGCCCTCGCTGCTGTCGGCCATCGCCTTCATCCAGTGGTTCGGCAACCAGGGCGTGCTCAAGCCGCTGCTGGGGGCGCTGGGCCTCAGCACGATTTACGGCGCCCCCGGCATCATCCTGTCCGAGGTCTACAACACCTTCCCGCATGCGCTGATGATTCTGCTGACCGCGCTGTCGCTGGCCGACGGCCGCCTGTACGAGGCGGCCGACTCCTTCGGCACCTCGACGCTGCGCAAGTTCTTCACGATCACCTTGCCGTCCTGCAAATACGGGCTGATCAGTGCCTCCACCGTGGTCTTCACCTATGTGATCAGCGACTTCGGCGCGCCCAAGGTGATAGGCGGAAGCTTCAATGTGCTGTCGCTGGACGTGTTCAAGCAGGTGGTGGGCCAGCAGCATTTCGGCCGCGGCGCCGTGGTCGGCCTGCTGCTGCTGCTGCCCTCGATCGCCTCCTTCCTGATCGACAGCCGGGTGCGCCGCAAGCTGCGGGCCCAGCTGTCGGCGCGCTCCGTGCCCTATGCCGCCAAACCGCAGAGCGGCTTTGATGCGCTGATGACCGGCTACTGCGCGCTGGTGTGCGCCCTGCTGCTGGCCGTGGTGGGCATGGCCATCTGGACCTCGTTCATCAAGCTCTGGCCCTATGACCTCTCGCTGAGCCTGCAGCATTACAAGTTCGCGCTGCTCGACGGCGACCTGGCCTCGGCCTACACCAACAGCCTGAAGATGGCGCTGTGCGTCGCGTTTTTCGGTTCGTTCACGGTGTTCGTGGGCGCCTACCTGACCGAAAAGACGCGCGGGCTGGAGCTGATACGACCGCTGATGCACCTGCTGGCCATGCTGTCGATGGCCGTGCCGGGACTGGTGCTGGGCCTGGGCTACATCATGTTCTTCAACCATCCCGGCAATCCGCTGAACTCCTTGTATTCGACCATGACCATCCTGGTGCTGTCGGTGATCGTGCACTACTACACCTCCAGCCATTTGACGGCGGTGACGGCGCTCAAGCAGATCGACAACGAGTTCGAGGCGGTGTCGGCCTCGCTCAAGGTGCCGTTCTACAAGACCTTTTTCCGCGTCACCTTGCCGGTGTGCCTGCCGGCCGTGCTGGACATCGCACGCTACTACTTTGTGGTCTCCATGGCCACGCTGTCGGGCGTGGTGTTCCTGTATTCGCCCGACACCATTCTGGCGGCGGTGGCCATCATGAACCTGGATGAGGCCGGCGACATAGGCCCCGCCGCCGCGCTGGCCAGCCTGACCGTGCTGACCTCGGTGGCGGTGTGCCTGCTGTACGCGCTCGCCACCCGCGTGCTGCTGAGAAAAACCCAGGCCTGGCGCAACGTCGCCCGGCACTGAACCCCGATCCCGATTCGCCCTTTATTTTCCCGAAACCACCCAAGGAGACTCCATGACCACCGACGCCATTCTTCTGACCCCCGGCCCCCTGACCACCTCGGCACGCACCAAGCAAAGCATGCTGCGCGACTGGGGCTCCTGGGACAGCGAGTTCAACCAGATCACCGCGCGCCTGCGCCACGGCCTGCTGCGCATCGTGCGCGGCGAGGGCACACACGAATGCGTGCCCCTGCAGGGCAGCGGCACCTTCTCGGTCGAGGCGGCCATCGGCACGCTGGTGCCGCCAGGTGAAAAAGGAGGCCATGTGCTGGTGCCCAACAACGGCGCCTACTGCCAGCGCATTGCCAAGATCTGCAAGGTGCTGGGCCGCCGGCTGACCACCTTCGACTATGCCGAGGACGCGCAGATCCGCCCCGAGGACATAGACCGGCTGCTGACGAATGACCCTTCGATCACGCATGTGGCGCTGGTGCACTGCGAGACCAGCACCGGCATTCTGAACCCGCTGCACGAGATCGCGCTGGTGGTGCAGCGCCATGGCAAGGGCCTGATCATCGACGCCATGAGCTCCTTCGGCGCGCTCGAGATCGACGCGCGCAAGACACCGTTCGATGCCGTCATCGCCGCCTCGGGCAAATGCCTGGAAGGCGTGCCGGGCATGGGCTTTGTGCTGGCGCGCCGGGCCGCGCTGGAGCGCTGCGAGGGCAACTGCCATTCGCTGGCGATGGACCTGTACGACCAGTGGGTCTACATGAACAAGACCACGCAATGGCGCTTCACGCCGCCCACCCATGTGGTGGCCGCGCTGGACACCGCGCTGACGCAGTATTTCGAGGAAGGCGGGCTGGCCGCGCGCGGCGGCGCCTATGCCAGGAACTGCCGCGAGCTGATCGCGGGCCTGGCCGGCCTGGGCCTGCGCAGCTTTTTGCCCGCGGCGATCCAGGCCCCCATCATCGTGACCTTTCATGCGCCGGCCAGCCCGCGCTACGAGTTCAAGACCTTCTACAACGCGGTCAAGCAGCGCGGCTATATCCTCTACCCCGGCAAGCTGACCACCGTGGAAACCTTCCGCGTCGGCTGCATGGGCCAACTGGGCGCGCGCGGCATGGCCGGCGCCGTCGAGGCGGTTCGCGATGCGCTGCAGGAAATGGGCATCGAGGTGCGCCAACGCGACTTGAGTGCTGCTTGAGCGCGCCGGAAAACAAGCCGCTCAAGGACCAGGCCATGCCGCTCAGCCGCTATGGCGTGGTCCGTCGCCGCTCGGAAATGATCGTCGACGGCGGCACGATCTACATCGGCGGCCAGGTTTCCGACAATACCGCGGGAGACATCGAGGCTCAAACCCTGGATGTGCTCTCCGGTATCGAGAAACTTCTGCTTGAGGCGGGAAGCGACAGGAAAAACGTCCTGTCCGTCAGGATATTGCTGGCTCATCGCGCCGACTACGAGGGAATGAATCGTGTCTGGGACAGCTGGTTTCCCGAAGGCCATGCGCCCACGCGGGCCTGTACCCTGGCCGAGTTGATCAACCCGGACTGGCGGCTGGAGATGATCGTGCTGGCCAGGCTCCCAGACGGCGCGCGGCCGAGTGCCCGAGCCCTGAAAGCCTAGGCCGTAATACCGGTGCTGCTCAGGTGCAGCACGCGGTCGGCGCGTGCCGCCGCCGTTTCGGAATGTGTCACCAGCACCAGCGAGGCCTGCTGCTCGCGGGTCTGGCTGATCAGCACATCCATGACCCTGGCGGCGGTGCCGGGGTCGAGGTTGCCGGTGGGCTCGTCGGCCAGCAGCAGGCCGGGGCGGTGCACCAGGGCGCGTGCGATCGCCACGCGCTGCAGCTGGCCGCCGCTCAGTTGCTGCGGCAGGCGCTGGCCCAGGCCGGCCAGGCCCACGGCTTGCAGCATGGCCTGCACCCGGGCCTCATCGGGCTGGCCCAGCAGCAGCAAAGGCAGTGCGACGTTCTGCGCCACATCCAGGTGCGGCAGCACATGAAAAGCCTGAAACACAAAGCCGACCTGGCGGCGCCGCAGCAGCGCGCGCTGGTCGTCCGTCAGCGTGGCCAGGTCGGCGCCGTTCAGGCAGACCGAGCCCTCATCCCAGCTGTCCAGCCCGGCCATGCAGTTGAGCAGGGTGGATTTGCCCACGCCCGACTCCCCGACGATGGCGACAAACTCGCCGGCGCCAATGTCCAGCGACACCTGGCTGAACACCAGGCTGTCGCCATAGCGCTTGCTCAGGTTACGGATCTGCAGGCTCACGCTGCTGCCTTGACGCGCTCGAGCACCTGTTGCAGCGCGGCCGGGTCGTCGCAGGCCACCACCTGGCGCCGTGGCATAGAGCGCAGCCAGGTGATCTGGCGCTTGGCCAGCTGGCGCGTGGCAAAAATGCCTTTGTCGCGCAGCTCGCCGATCGGGTATTCACCGTCCAGCGCTTCCCAGGCCTGGCGGTAGCCGACACAGCGCATGGACGGCAGCTCGGGCATCAGGTCACCGCGGGCGCGCAGGGCCTTGACCTCGTCGATGAAACCGGCCGCCAGCATGGCGTCAAAACGTTCGGCAATGCGGCCGTGCAGCCAGCTTCTATCCCCAGGTTCCAGGGAAATAAGGCTTGCAGCCCTTTCATCACGGGCATGAGTAGCTATGTTTTTCATAGCGTTTTGCTGGTGGAAAAACGACAGCGGCTGCCCGGACAGCCGGAACACCTCGAGCGCGCGAGAGATGCGCTGCGAGTCCTTGGGCTCCAGCCGGGCGGCCGTCACCGGGTCCACTTTGGCCAGCTCGGCATGCAGCGCGGGCCAGCCTTTGGCCAGCGCCTCGCCGGCCAGCACGGCGCGTACCGCCGGGTCGGCCTTGGGCATGTCGTCCAGGCCGTCAAACAGCGCCTTGAAATAGAGCATGGTGCCGCCCACCAGCAGCGGCAGCTTGCCGCGCGACCTGATCTCGCCGATCAGCCGTTCGGCATCGGCCACGAACTCGGCGGCGCTGTAGGCGTGCAGCGGGTCGCGGATGTCGATCAGGTGGTGCGGCACGGCCGCCAGCTCGGCGGCAGTGGGCTTGGCCGTGCCGATGTCCATGCCGCGGTAGACCAGCGCCGAGTCGACGCTGATGATTTCTACCGCATGCTGCTGCGCAATCGCCAGCGCGGCGGCGGTCTTGCCCGAAGCCGTGGGGCCTGCCAGTGCGATGTATTTAACCGCCATGTTTTTCAGCCTCATGTGCAGGTTCGCCATATTTGCGCACCACCGTCCAGGCGGTCAGGGCCACCAGCACGCTCCAGAACCACACGCCATGGGTCAGCGGGCGTACGGTGCCGTCCATGTGCGTGCCCAGCCAGCCGCCCATGGCAAAGGCCAGCACCATCATCAGAAAGCCGTTCATGGCCGAGGCCGCGCCGGCCGCCTGCGGGAAGGGGCCGACCGCGCCGCTCTGGCCGCAGGGCTGGTGCACGCCATGGCCCAGCATGAAGAGGTAGTAGGGCAGCATGATGGCCCAGACGTTGTGCAGGCCGGCCCAGGCCAGCACGCCCATCAGCGTGCCGCCCGCCAGGCTCAGGCCGGCGGCAATGGCCACCGAGCTGCGCACGCCGAAACGCGGCAACAGGCGGCGGCAGATGAAGGTGCCGGCCAGGTAGCAAAAACACATGGAAAACATCACCAGGCCGTACTGCGGCTTGCTCAGGCCCAGCACCTTGATGAAGACAAACGAGGAACTGGCGAGAAAGGTGAACAAGCCGCCGTAGGAGGCGCCCGCCAGCGCCGAGAAGGCCAGAAACGTGGGGTTGCCGAGGATCTGCCGCCAGGTGCGAAACAGCGTGGCCGGGCGCAGGGCGTGCGGGTTTTTCAGCTGCAGGCTTTCCTCAAAGCGCAGGGTGACCAGCGCCAGCGTGCAGGCGCCAAAGGCCGCCACCGCCGTCAGGGCTGCGCGCCAGCCATAGAGTTCCGACAGCAGGCCGCCCAGCGGTGCGCTGACGCAGGCCAGCACGCCCAGGCCGCTCAGGCCCTTGGACATGATGCGGGCACCCTCCAGCGGTTGGTAAAGGTCTCGCACGATGGCGCGCGCGCCCATCACCACCGCGCCCATGGCTGCGCCCTGCACGATGCGCCAGACAATCAGCAGCTCCATCGTCGCGGCCAGCGTGCTGCCCAGCGAGGCCAGCGTGTAGGCCGCCAGGCCGCACAGCAAAATCGGGCGCCGGCCAAAGCGGTCTGACAGCGGGCCCCAGATCAGCTGCGAGAAGCCGAAGGCCAGCAGCAGCGCGCTCAGCGTGAGCTGCGCCTGCGACATGGGCGCGCCAAAGCCCTCGGTCAGCGCCGGCAGCGCCGGCAGGTACAAATCGGTGGTGACCGGCTGGATGCCCAGCAGCATCGACAAAATCAGCACGATCAGTCCGGCGGACATGGCGTGCCCCGTGGCGGCCGGCGAAGAGGTTTTGGGGAGTGAGGCGGACATCCGTCTGAGGTTAGCAGATTGCCCGCCGGCAACGGGGTTGTGGCGGGGGCAGCCAGTTCCCCGGCGGGCTATTTCAGGCCAAACAGCTGTGTCAGTGCCAGCCGGTATTGCGGCAGGCCGACCAGGTTGGTGTTGTGGTGCGAGCCGCCCGGAACCAGCACGAACTGCTTGGGCTGGGCCGCCGCCTCGAACAGCTTGCGCCCCAGGTCCGGCAGGATCAGCTCGTCTTCCTCGCCATGCACCACCAGCAGCGGCGAGCCGATGCGGGCCACTTTGTTGACGGCCTCAAAGCGCTGGGTGATCAGCAGCGACACCGGCAGCCAGCCCCATTTGGAGCTGCTCACCACGTCGGCGATGGAGGTGAAGGTGCTCTCGACAATCGTGCCGCTCTCGTCGGCCACTTCGGTGGCCAGGTGGATGGCAATCGGCCCGCCCAGCGAATGGCCGAAGATGTAGCGCGGACTATCGGGGTATTTTTTGGCCAGCCAGTCCCAGGCGGCGCGTGCGTCTTCATAGGCCGAAGCCTCCGAGGGCAGCGCCTGGGTGCTTTTGCCAAAACCCCGGTAGTCGATGGCCAGCACCGAAAAGCCGAGCTCCTGCATGCGGCGCATGCGCGGGGCGGAACCGGTGACGTTGTAGCGCGCGCCGTGCAGGTACAGCAGGACCGGGGGCTTGCCGGCCACGGGCCGCGGCTTGGCCGGCAGCCAGAGCCCGTGAAGGCGCACCGGCTGCTCCTGGCCTTCGGCCTGGAAGGCAATCCAGACATCTTCCATGCCTTGCGCCGCTGCCATTCCAGCGCCCCAGCTGCGGTCGCTGGGCTGAAAAATCCAGGCACGCTGCCTTTCGTCGAGGCTGATGCAACCCGCGAGCAGCGCAAGGGCGGTGAGAACCGCGGTGAAGGGGCGCCAGTTTTTCATGACCCTGTCGGAGTCCCGCGTGCCCGGGAAGTTCAGTGCCTCAAACTGCCCAAGCGCGTCTTTAGGCCGCCTTCATGCGCGCGTTTTGGCACTGCATGTAGTGCTTAAGGGTTATCTTCCGCGCATGAACAGCGCATCCAGCTCCTTGATGCTCAGCTGCCGCCAGGTGGGCCGGCCGTGGTTGCACTGGTCGGAACGCTCGGTGGCCTCCATCTGGCGCAGCAGGGCGTTCATTTCGTCGAGGGTGAGTTTGCGGTTGGCGCGCACGGCGCCGTGGCAGGCCATGGTGCCCAGCAGTTCGTTTTGCGCGCGCTGGATCACGGTGCTGGCATCGTGCTGGGCCAGTTCGGCCAGCACGCTTCTGGCCAGTTCCACCGCATCGCCTTGCGCCAGGCTGGTGGGCACGGCGCGCACGGCCAGGGTTTTGGGGGAAAACGGCGTGATCTCCAGGCCCAGCGTGGCCAGCGTGTCGGCACAGGCTTCGGCGGTCGCCACTTCCTGCGGGCTGGCGGCAAAGGTGGCCGGAATCAACAGCGGCTGGCTGGCAATGCCGGCCTTGCCGGTGCTGCTCTCCAGCTGGTTTTTCAGCCGCTCGTAGACGATGCGCTCATGGGCGGCATGCATGTCCACAATGATCAGGCCCTGGGTGTTTTCGGCCAGCACGTAAATGCCCTGCAGCTGGGCAATGGCGCGGCCCAGCGGCCAGTCGCCGGCGGGCAGGCTGTTCACTTCGCCCGAGGGGGCGGCGCCATTCAGGCTCGCCGGCGCCGGATTGTTGCCGGGCGCAATGTCGCCTGCGGCGAGCGGCGCCGGCCACATGGCTTCAAAGTCCGACACCCGGCTTGCGCTGTTTGCTGCGAAATTGATAGCTGGTTGCGCCCATCCCTGCTGGGCGTAAGGCCGATTTGGCTCGGAATATTCGCTGGCGACGGGGGCCGGGTCGGCGAGGGGCGCCTGGGCAGGCAAGGTCGCCGTGCCGGCACGCGGCGCGGCCAGCGCGTTCTCCGCCGCGTGGCGCACCGCCTGGTGCACCTCGCGGCTGTCGCGAAAGCGCACCTCGATCTTGGTCGGGTGCACATTGACGTCGACGCGGCTGGGGTCCATCTCCACATACAGCGCATACACCGGCTGGCGATGGCCGTGCAGCACGTCTTCATAGGCGCTGCGCGCCGCGTGCGTCAGCACCTTGTCGCGCACGTAGCGGCCATTGACATAGGCAAACTGCTGGTCGGCGCGCGAACGGGCGGCATCCGGAATGCCGGCGCGGCCCCAGACGCGCACGGCGGGCTGGCCATCGGCCCGGCGGGCGGCGCTTTGGTAGTTGACGGCAACCGACTGCTCAACAAACTCGCTGCCCAGCACATCGGCCAGGCGTTGCTCGTGCGCGGTCTCGCCGGTGCAGGCACGCCACTGCTCCACCAGCTTGCCTTCATGCCAGATGGCAAAGCCGACATCGGGCCGCACCAGCGCATGGCGGCGCACGGCTTCTATGCAGTGCGCCAGCTCGGTGGCATCGGTCTTCAAGAATTTGCGGCGCGCCGGTGTGGCGTAAAACAGCTCGCGCACCTCCACGCTGGTGCCGCGTGCGCGCGCCGCCGGTTGCAGCTCGCCGGTGCGGCCATCGAGCTGCCAGCCGTGCTCGGCCTCATCCGTTCGCGACAGCAGGCTCATGTCGGCAATCGAGTTGATCGCGGCCAGCGCCTCGCCGCGAAAACCCATGGTGCCGACGGCCTCCAGGTCCTGCAGCGAGGCAATCTTGCTGGTGGCGTGGCGGCGCAGCGCCACCGGCAGCTCTTCGCGCGGAATGCCCTGGCCATCGTCTTCCACCAGGATCAGGCGCACGCCGCCGGCCAGCAGGCGCAGCGTGACTTGGCGCCCACCGGCATCCAGCGCGTTGTCGACCAGCTCGCGCACCACAGAGGCCGGGCGCTCGACCACTTCGCCCGCCGCAATCTGGCTGATCAGTTCGTCGGGGAGTTCGCGAATGGGGCGGCGGGGGGCGGGCAGGCTGGTCATTGCCCCTGATTTTAGGTGAGGGGCATTCGGGCCCATGCTCGATCCCTGTCAAAATCCTCGGCATGGAACTAGCTACCTTTCTCATCGAATTCATCCTCCATGTCGACAAACATCTGGAGACTTTTGTGCTCAGCTACGGTGCCTGGGTCTACGCGCTGCTGTTTCTGATCATTTTTGTGGAAACCGGCGTGGTGGTCATGCCATTCCTGCCCGGCGATTCACTGCTGTTTGTGGTGGGCGCGATGTGCGGCGTGGGAATGATGAGCTATCCGCTGGCGCTGGGGCTGCTGTTTGCGGCAGCGGTGTTGGGCAACCAGTCCAACTACACCATTGGCAACTATTTCGGGCCCAAGGTCTTCCAGTGGGAAGACTCGAAGTTTTTCAACAAAAAGGCCTTCAACCAGGCGCACGCCTTTTACGAGCGTTATGGCGGCATCACCATTGTTGCGGCGCGCTTTATGCCCTTTTTGCGGACTTTTGCGCCTTTTGTGGCCGGTGTGTCGCAGATGACGCGCAGCAAGTTCACCTTTTACGACGTGACCGGCGGCGCGCTGTGGGTGGGCGGCATCGTCACCATCGGCTACTTTTTCGGCAACGTGCCCTTTGTCAAGGCGCATCTGGACAAAATCATCTGGGCCATGATCTTCATTCCGGGCCTGTTTGTATTGTGGGGCGCCTGGAAGGCCAGGCGCAAGGCGCTGGTTTCTCCCTAGCGCAGCG
>CAZWDK010000040.1:12438-17524 GCA_964633095.1 uncultured Polaromonas sp.
TTATGGTGATTGTTGACGTCTTCGCTGAGTACCACACTCTCTCCTGACAACTGGAAGAAAGCGAGGACAGCGATGAAATCTGCAAGCAAGCAAGACCCGGATGCGCCGGCGGATCGCCCGGTTTACTCGACCGGCGTCACCGGCGAAGGTTATGTGTACGACGGCTGTCGCAATGCGCTGTCCACAGGCTGGAGCCGTAGGGGATTTATCGAGACTCTGGGGTTGACGGGGGCCACCCTGGCGGCAGCGCCACTGGCGTCCCTGCTGCTCCCTGGCGCGGCTGCTGCAGCTGGCGCGGTAGAGGATTTCAGGTTCGCGATCCTCGCCGACAGCCATACCATGGGAAAGAAGAACAGCCCGATGAAGGTTCGGCTGGAGGCGGCCATCAGGCAGATCAACGCGATGAACCCGGCGCCCGACTTCGTGATGTACCTGGGCGACGCCATCACCGACGGCACGATCGAGGAGTTCAAGTATTTCGAAGACATCATCGCCGGACTCAAGCCAAAAGTTCACTATTTGGCCGGTGAGCACGACTGGTACCTGGACATGGGCGAGTACTACATGCAGCACATGATCCAGCGCCCCATGCCTTACTACTCGTTTGACCACAAGGGCGCGCACATCATGGCGCTGCACGGATCCAATTTGAACAATTTCTGGAGCAGTCGCAAGCTGAGCCCGCAAGAGCGTATGAAAGTGGCAGGCGACATCAACGACCCGGCTCAGGGGACCTTCGCGCTCGGCAGGGCGCAGCTGGACTGGATGGAAAGGGATCTGGCCAGCGTGCCCAGGAATGCCCCCATCCTGATCTTCAGCCACGTGCCGCTGTATCAGTACTACAAACCCTGGAATTTCTGGACGCAGGACGCCGACCAGGCCCACGCCATTCTCAAGCCTTTCAGCAATGTCCAGGTGTTTCACGCCCATGTGCACCAGCTGGTGGAGCACCAGATCGCCAACATGAAGTTCTGCGGGATCTTGTCCACCTCGTGGCCCCATCCGTATCCGCCGAGTTATCACACGCTGGGGCTGAGCGGCCAGATGCCGCGCCCGAATCCGGCCCTGCTGTTTGACGGCCTGGGCTGGCATATCGCCAAAGTAGAAGGCGGCAGCGGCAAGGTCAGCCATGAGGATATTTTGTGGACCCTGAAGCCGCCGGTGGCCTGAGGGCAGGCAGGGCATAGACCTGGGAGCTAAGTGAAAGCAGCAAAGGAAGGTAATCATGAAACCAAGCATTCAAACGGTGCTGCCCGCGATGCTGGCGGCGCTGATCACGATAGCCCTGTCATCGCCCGGTGTCGCCGCGGCGGATGAGGCGACCAAGGCGCCGCGAGGCATTCATGTGCAAAGTCCGAAACTGAACCCGGAACTGGTGCGCAAGACCAAGGAAGAAACCGACAAGGTGATCCGGCGCGGGGCGGAGCTGTGGAAGGACCGCTTGTTGGGCACCAATGGCCAGAACTGCAATATGTGCCATCCCAGCGGCGCGGCCACGCATCCCGAGACCTTTCCCAAGTTCAAGCAGCAGTTCGGCCGGGTGGTGACGGTGCAGGAGTTCATCAACTGGTGCATCGTCGCCGCCATGCGCGGTGACAGCCAGGAAATTGGCAGCGAGACCTTGACGGCGCTGGAGGCTTACCAGGCCCATGAGAGTCGCGGCCAGACCATGGAGATCGGCGTTCCCGGACCGTGATGTGAAGGGTGTCACTATTTTTTTGAAGGACGAGCCATGAAAATCAACCGCAGAATCTTTGTCACTCAATCCATTCTTGGTTCGGCGGCTTTCGTCGCGGTTGACATGACGCACGCTGAAGCATCCATGCTTGTGGAATCCAACCCCCAGGCGAGCACGCTGGGCTACCGGGCTGATGCCAGCAAGGTCGACCGCGCCAGCTTTCCGAAATATGTCCCCGGACAAAAATGTGCCCAATGTCAGCTGTTTCGGGCACGGGAGGCGGACGCTGCGGTTGGCTCGTGCGCCATCTATTCGGGGAAACTGGTCAGCGCGGAAGGCTGGTGCAATGCGTTCGTCAAAATGGCATAGCTTCATCACGCAGCGTGGCCGCGTGAGCCGGCAGTGGCGGACTGTCTGTTCGTGACGGGGGGCGTTGCGGGCGCTGGCTCAAAAAAAAGACGACTCACTGAAGTTCAGGAGTCGCCCGTGTGCATAACGGCGAGATGATGTTCGATGTGTTGAGCTCCCCGGCTGGATGGCCATTGACTTCATCCGGCCGGCCTCGGTCGCCAGCGCTTAGCGGCGTTGTTTTTTGCCAATCTCGTTGCCAATCAAGGCACCGGCGGCTGCACCGCCCACCGTTCCGGCCGTGTTGCCAAACAGGGCATCGCCGACCACGCCGCCCACTACGGCACCGGTGGCCGTACCGATTTGTGCGTTGGTCGGGCGGCTTGCGCAGCCGGTCACGGCGGTCAGGGAGATCAGGGAGGCTGCGACTGTGGAGATCAAGAGTTTCGATTTCATGGGGTTTCCTTTCCCTAGAGTGTCAGGCTGCTTCGCGTCGGACATTGACGCAGGCGGGCATCTTTGTGTCTTTTGTGTCTTCGCTCTGCCTGTGACTTCAATGTAAGTGCGGCGCCGGTTTCGGTGTGTAGGAGAAGGCCATTGCCCGCTGTCGGCAACGACAGTCCCGGCGGGCTTGCAAACACTTTTTTGCGATAACTTACAAAACGCTACAGCGCGCGGTTGCGCGCCAGCGGCGGGTTTTTCGCAAAGTAGCGTGTGATGCCGCGCATCAGCGCATCGGCCAGCTGTATCTGGTAGTCATCGCTGCGCAGCTTGGCTTCTTCGTCGGGGTTGCTGATGAAGGCGGTTTCCACCAGCACGCTGGGAATGTCGGGCGCCTTCAGCACGGCAAAGCCGGCTTGTTCCACCCTGGGCTTGTGCAGCTTGCCGACACTGCCGATCTCGCCCAGCATGGCGCTGCCCAGTTTCAGGCTGTCATTGATCTGCGCCGTGGTGCTCATGTCCAGCAGGGCTTTTTGCACCTGCGCATCCTTGGCCTTGACATTGATGCCGCCGACCAGGTCGGCTGAGTTTTCCTTGTCGGCGATCCAGCGCGCGGCACTGCTGGACGCGCCTTTTTCGCTGAGCGCAAACACGCTGGCGCCCTGCGGCCGGGCGGTAAAGAAGGCATCGGCATGGATGCTGATAAAAAGATCGGCCTGCACGCGGCGCGCCTTTTGCACCCGCACATGCAGCGGCACAAAAAAATCGGTATCGCGCGTGAGGTAGGCGCGCATATTGGCTTGCTGGTTGATGCGGTCACGCAGGCGGTGCGCAATTTGCAGCACCACATCTTTCTCGCGGGTGCCGCCCGGGCCCACCGCGCCGGAGTCTTCGCCCCCATGGCCGGGGTCCAGCGCCACGATGACGAGGCGGTCGGTCTTGCCCTTGGGGCTGGCCGCTTCGTCCCTGGCCGCACCCGTTGCGGCTGTCTTGCCGTCCGCGGGGCTGGCGGAACCTGATGCGATGCTTGACGCAGGCTTGCCGCTTTGCCTGGCAATCAGCTCGCCGAGCGGATCCGCACCCGCACTCGTGGTCGGGCCTGGCGCCGGCGGCTTGTCTGAAAGCCGTTCCGCAATCAGGGCCTCCAGCGGGTCTGTGGCCTGCGCAGGATACAGGTCGAACACCAGCCGGTACTGGTAAGCCGCCACCGGCGGAAGCGTGAACACCTGCGGCAGCATGGGCTGCTTCAGGTCTATCACCAGCCGCACCACGCCGGGCGCGTTCTGCCCGACGCGAATGCCCGAGATATTCGGGTCGTCCGACTTCACCTTGGCCACCAGCTCGCGCAGGGCCGGGATCAGGTCTATGCCTTCAATGTCGACCGCCAGGCGCGGCGGCTCGGCCACAAAGAATTGCCTGGCCTTGATCTCGCCGTCGGATTCGATGGTGAGCCGCGTGTAGTCCTTGGACGGCCAGACCCGCACCGCCACAATCGTGGCGCCGCGCGCGATGTGCTGCGCGCCCAGCAGCAGCACCACGCCGCCCAGCTGCAAGGCCTTGCGCCGGCTGGGGCGGCCCGTGTCGGCGGCCTTCATGCCAGTAGCTCCGCACCCGTGGTGGTGTGCGCCGTCAGGGTGATCGCGCGGGACTCGTTGGCCAGCACTTCTATGTTGAGCAGCAGGTCGGGCCGTGGCAAATGCGGGCCGGCTTTGGCCGGCCATTCCACCAGCTTGAGGCCAGGGCTGGCGAAAATATCGCGAAACCCGGCCTCTTCCCATTCGCGTGGGTCGCTGAAACGGAAAAAATCAAAATGCCAGATATTCAGCGCCGGCTGCCGTGTGGGAGGGCTCAGCGTGTAGGGCTCGACCACCGCAAAGGTGGGGCTTTTGATGCGGCCCTGCACGCCCAGGCTTCTGAGCAGATGGCGCACAAAGGTGGTTTTGCCGGCGCCCAGGTCGCCCTGCAGCTCAATCAGCGCATGGCCGATCGCAGGCTGCCCGGCCAGTGCCTCGGCAAAGGCCTGCGTGGCGGCCTCGTCGGGCCAGACAATGTTTTTTACAATAAGCGGGTGGTCCTGAACAGTCATCAATTTGTTTCTCAAATTCAAACTTGGGCGCGCGAGCTTGGGTTTTCGCAAATTGGCATTGCCGGCGTTGATTTGTCTTCGGCTGAAGCCGGATTATCGGCCTGGTTGGCTGCGGGTTTTCATGGCGACATGCATTACATGGCGGCGCACGGGCTGAAACGGGCGCGGCCGGCGCAGCTGATTCCGGGCACCGTCAGCGTCATCACCGCGCGCATGGACTACCTGCCGTCCTCCACCCCCGTCAAACCTGGTGAATGGCAGTCCATCGAGTTCAGCCGCCTGCAGCGCCCGACGGAGGGCATTGTCTCGTCGTACGCCCGCGGCCGCGACTACCACAAGGTCATGCGCGCCCGCTTGCAAAAGCTCGGCGACCGGATCGCCGAGCATGTGGAAAAGCTGGGCCACCGCGCCTTCACCGATTCGGCCCCGGTGCTGGAAGCCGAGCTGGCAGCCAGAAGCGGGCAGGGCTGGCGCGGCAAGCACACGCTGCTGCTGAACCGCGAGGCCGGTTCGATGTTTTTCCTGGGCGAGAT
>CAZWDK010000041.1:0-17511 GCA_964633095.1 uncultured Polaromonas sp.
GGGGGGCTGGCCTTGCTCGGGGCGGCCCGGCGCTGCTGTCCGGTATTTACCGTATGAAACCATGAATAAAAGTTCGAGCGGCCTTTTCATCAGCTTTGAAGGCATAGACGGCGCCGGCAAGTCCACCCACATTACCGGCCTGGCCGAGGCCTTCAGGGCGCAGGGCCGGGCCGTCACCCTGACGCGCGAACCCGGCGGCACGCCGCTGGCCGAAAAGCTGCGCGCCATGGTGCTGAACGACGCCATGGACCCGCTGACGGAGGCGCTGCTGATTTTTGCGGCCAGGCGCGACCATCTGGTGCGCATGATTGCGCCGGCGCTGAGGCGCGGCGAGGTGGTGCTGTGCGACCGATTCACCGACGCCACCTTTGCCTACCAGGGCGCGGGGCGCGGTTTTGATCTGAAGCTGCTGGCCACGCTGGAGCAGTGGGTGCAGGCTGACGAAGGCTTGCTGGGCGACCCGGCCGGCAACTTCCCGATGAAGCCCGAAGTCGAGACCGTGATCGAGCCTCACCTGACCGTCTGGTTTGACCTGCCCGCCGAAGAGGCTGCGCTGCGGCTGGCGGATGCGCGCCTGCCCGACAAGTTTGAAGCGCAGCCGCTGGAGTTTTTTCGCCGCGTCGCCCAAGGCTATGCCGACCGCCAGCAGGCCCATGCCGAACGTTTTGCCCGGATTGACGCCTCGCAAAGCCGCGAAGCGGTCTGGCAGGCGGTGCGCCAGGTGTTTGTCGCCAAAGGCTGGCTGCTGTGAGCGATGTCAACACGATGGCCAGGCCGCTGGCACCCTGGCTGCAGACCCAGCTCGAGAGCCTGCTGGCCCAGCGCGGCCACGCCTGGCTGCTCAGCGGTCCGTCCGGCCTGGGCCAGTTTGAACTGGCGCTGGCGCTGGCCCGCGCCTGGCTCTGCGAAACACCGACGCCGCAGGGCGCTTGCGGCCACTGCGGCAGTTGCCATGCCGTGGACGTGCACACCCATGCCGACCTCTGCATGCTGATGCCCGAAACCCTGTCACTGGCGCTGGGCTGGCCGCTGGACGAAAAAACGCAGGACGAACTGGACAGCAAAAAACGCAAGCCCAGCAAGGAAATCAAGGTTGATGCGGCGCGCGAAGCCGTGTCCTTCACCCAGTTCACGCGCTCGCGCGGCAGCACCAAGGTGGTGTTGGTGTTTCCGGCCGAACGCATGAACAACATCACCGCCAACACCCTGCTGAAAACGCTGGAAGAACCGCCAGGCGCCGTCAAGTTCATCCTGGCCACAGAGGCGGCGCACCAGTTGCTGCCCACGATACGCAGCCGCTGCCTGGGCCACACCCTGCTGTGGCCCGAATTTGAGCCGGCGCTGGCCTGGCTGCAGCAGCAAAGCGCGCGCCCGGCCGAAGGCGAGGGCGGTGCCAAGAAAGCCGCCAGGCCGGCTGAGCCCGCCGATCTGCAAACCCTGTTGGTGGCATCCGGCGGGCGTCCGGCCGATGCGCTGGCGTGGGCGCAAAGCGTCGCCCCCGGCGAAGCCGCCCAGCACTGGCAGGCACTGCCCCAAGCCATGGCGCGCGGCGATGTCAGCGCGCTGGCGGACTGGATGCCGGCCCAGGCCGTCGATGCCCTGCAAAAGCTTTGCCACGATGTGCTGGCCCTCAGAATGGGTGCGGCACCCCGGTTTTTCAGCGCCGAAGACCTGCCGGCGACGGGCAAGCCGGGCGGCAGTCTGTATGCACTGGCCAGCTGGTCCAAGGAACTCGCCGCCACGGCTCGCACGCAAGAGCATCCCTACAACCCCGGTTTGATGCTGGAATCCCTGGTCAGCCGCGCCCGCCAGGCGCTCAATGCGCGATAAGCGCCAACCATGCAGCCAAACCGCCTTGAACCCTGCCCACAATGGCGGGCGGCCCGATAGCCAAGCCGCAAACCAGCCGATAAACTAGCGCCATGAGTACATCGCCTCTTGTCAAGCCGCCGCTAACCGCTGTTCCAAGCAGCGCCCGACCCAGCGTCGTTCAATTGGCCATCAAGGAAAAGGCGGCGCTTTACGCCGCCTACATTCCGCTGTTCACGGAGGGCGGCGTGTTCATTCCGACCTCGCGCGAGTACCAGTTGGGCGACGATGTGTATGTACTGCTGTCGCTGCCTGAAGACACCCAGCGCTACCCGGTGGCCGGCAAGGTTGCCTGGATCACGCCCGCACGGGCCGCCAGCAACCGCACCCAAGGCGTGGGGGTACGCTTTCCGTCCGACGAAAAATCGCATTTGCTCAAACTCAAAATTGAAGAAATTCTGGGCGCCCACCTGGCCTCGGACCGGCCCACCCAGACCATTTAAGCCTTTTTCAAACGCCTTTTGGCGCGACCCAAGCGGCCGGACTGGCAGGGTCTTCTGCGATTTGCTATGTTTTTAATAGCTTCTTGCGCCCACTCCTATTGGGCTTATGGCCTACTTCATAGATAAACACGGTTTTTTGAATGTTCACCGACTCCCATTGCCATCTGAGTTTTCCCGAACTGCAAGCGCAACTGCCGCAGATTCGGCGCGCCATGCAAGACGCCCAGGTCGACCGGGCCCTGTGCATATGCACCACGCTCGAAGAGTTTGAAGCCGTCCACAACCTGGCCACCCGTTACGACAACTTCTGGTCCACCGTGGGCGTGCACCCCGACAACGAGGATGTGCAGGAGCCCAGCCTGGACGACCTGCTGCGGCGCGCCAGCCTGCCCAAGGTGGTCGGCATCGGCGAAACCGGACTCGACTACTACCGGCTGGGCGAGCGCAGCCTGGCCGACATGGAATGGCAGCGCCAGCGCTTTCGGGTGCATATCCGGGCGGCCCGCCAGACCGGCAAGCCGCTGGTGATTCACACCCGCAGCTCCTCGGACGACACGCTGGCCATCCTGAAAGAAGAGGGTGAGGGCGGCGATGCCGGATTCGGCCCTGCCACCGGTGTTTTTCACTGCTTTACCGAAAGCCAGGCGGTGGCCCGTGCCGCGCTCGACCTGGGTTTTTACATCTCGTTTTCAGGCATCCTGACCTTCAAGAACGCCGCCGAGCTGCGGGAAGTGGCCCGCTTGGTGCCGCTGGACCGCATGCTGATAGAGACCGACAGTCCCTACCTGGCACCCATGCCGCATCGCGGCAAAACCAATAATCCCTCTTACGTACCGCTGGTCGCGCAGCAGCTGGCCGAGCTCAAACAGCAATCCCTGCAAACCATTGCCGAGGCCACCAGCCGCAACTTTGAGCAGCTGTTCAGCGGGGTGATGGCATGAAAAAATTCTTCATGAATTACATTCAAAAACTTTCATATCTAATTGTTTTCATTTGTTTTTCTTTCGCACATGCAGGCTCTTACGATGATTTTTTCAAAGCCATCCAGACCGATGATGCGGGCGCGATCAAAGCGCTGTTAGCCCGTGGCTTTGATGCCAACACGCCCGACCCGAAAGGTCAGAACGGGCTGTATCTGGCTCTGCGCGAGCCTTCGCCCAAGGCCGCGCAGGTGCTGATCGACTGGCCCAAAACCGATCCCAACATCCTCAACGCCAAGGGTGAGAGCCCGCTCATGCTGGCGGCCCTCAAAGGCCATACGGATCTGGCCGAAAAGCTGATCAAAAAAGGCGCCGATGTCAACAAGACCGGCTGGACACCGCTGCACTACGCCGCCACCAGCGGCCAGTTGGCCATCATCAGCCTGCTGCTGGAAAACAGCGCCTATATTGATGCCGAATCACCGAATGGCAGCACGCCGCTGATGATGGCGGCCATGTACGGCACGCCCGCAGCGGTCAAGCTGTTGCTGCAGGAAGGTGCCGATGCGCAACTGAAAAACCAGCAAGGCCTGACGGCCCTGCAGTTTGCCCAGCGCAGCAACCGCCCGGATTCGGCCGAAGCGATTGCGGCTTCGATACGCAGCAAGCGTCCCGCCGGCCAGTGGTAGGGCGCGCCGAGGGGAATCTGTGACGGCGATTCAGTTTTGCGTAAAAAAGTGGATGGGCTGGAAAATCGGTGACCGAATCGCGCTATAATATTTGACTAGTCGGAGTGTGGCGCAGTCTGGTAGCGCACCTGGTTTGGGACCAGGGGGTCCAAGGTTCGAATCCTTGTACTCCGACCAAGAAACCCTTTAAAAAAGCTCACTGTGTGGGCTTTTTTTCTATCTGCCTTTCTATACCTGCCCGTAGCTCAGTTGGATAGAGCATCAGCCTTCTAAGCTGAGGGTCGGGGGTTCGATCCCCTCCGGGCAGGCCAATCGGCCGCGTCAAGCTACTGCGGCCCCGTGACCAAAGCCAACACGCTCCTCAACATCCTCACCTAGCCGAGTAGCTTCCGGCCTTGAAGGCTCGCATCCACAGAATCTGTTCACAAAGCACAAAGTGCGGCCTGTTTGGTGGTTCATTTCTCATCAGACAGTTTTAACTTTTGTAAACATTGTTGTAGTCTCTAGTGTCTAATCTAATGTTGTAGATATTTGATAAAGGAGACATACCCGTGAGAATTTCAATGTCCTGGCTTGGCAGGCTCAAGATCATCAGCCTTGTGCTGGCCTGCAGCGCGGCCTCTGCCGAGCCGCTTCGTATTGCAGGAAACTTTCCGGCGAATCACTCGAGCAGCCTGGCGATGGCCCAGTTCAAGCTGGACGTCGAAAAGGCCTCCGCAGGGGAACTCCAGGTTGAGGTCTTTCCGGCAATGCAACTGGGCAGTGCGCAAGACAATGTGGATCAGGTTCGCAGCGGAAAACTGTTCATGACCTGGATTTCGACCGCCTACCTGTCGCGCACGGTCCCTGAACTGTCAGTGCTGAGCATTCCGTTTCTGTTTACGGACCGCCAGGTCGCCTTCAAGGTCGTCGACGGCAAGGTTGGGGCCATGCTCGGCAGCAGGTTCGCCGCCCAGGGATTTTTACCCATGGGTTTCATGGAACTGGGACCACGCCAGTTGACCAACAGTCAGCGGCCTATCCGCTCGATCGCTGATTTGAAAGGACTGAAGGTTCGCCTGCAGCCGGACGAAATCCATATCGCGACGTTTCAGGCGCTGGGGGCCAACCCGGTGAAGATGGACATCAAGGAGGTGTACGGTGCGCTGCAAACCGGTGAGTTGGACGCGCAGGAAAATCCCTTTGCCGTGATCCGGGACCGGAACTTCCATCAGGTGCAAAAGTACCTCACCAACACCTCGCATTTTTTTGACTTCATCGTGCTGGTCGTGAACAAGCAAAGGTTTGAAGCGCTCAAAGTGGAGCAGCAAAAAATCATTCAGAATGCAGCCACCAAGGCGGTGATTGCGCAGCGGACCTCTGCCGCCGCCGAGGATATCGGAGCGATCGTCGATCTGGCGAATCGGGGCATGAAGTTTGAACCGACGCGCCCCTCGTTCCGTGCGGATATGCGCAAGGCGACGGAAAACATCATCGACAGCATTCGCCAAAAAGCCGGCGCGGAACTTGTTCAGGCCACCCTGGACGCCGCCGCGAAATAGCAGGTGCCAGCCAAGGCCTGCAGCTATCGTTTGGCGTACTGCGTCTTGCCAAACAGGATGTCGCGCTCCTTGTCGCCACCGAGGGGGCGACGCAGGTCTGCCAGCACCTGCACGCCGCGCTGCACGGCCGGGCGGGCGCTGACGAGGTCAAACCACTTTTTCAGGTGGGGAAAGTCGACCCAGTCTATGCCCTGGTTTTGCCAGCTGCGCAGCCAGGGGAAGATGGCCACGTCGGCGACCGTGTACTGATTGCAGGCGATGAACTTGCTGCTGGCCAGCTGTTTGTCCATCACGCCGTAGAGCCGTTTGGCTTCGTTGGTGTAGCGGTTGACGGCATAGTCGATCTTCTCGGGCGCGTACATGCGGAAATGATGGGTTTGCCCCAGCATGGGGCCGACGCCGCCCATCTGGAACATCAGCCACTGCAGGGTCTGGAATTTGAGCCGGTCGGTTTTCGGCAGCAGCTTGCCGGTTTTGGCGGCCAGATAAAGCAGGATGGCGCCGGACTCAAACAGTGAAATTGGCTTGCCGTCCGGGCCGTTCGGGTCGACCAGGGCCGGAATCTTGTTGTTGGGGCTGAGCGCCAGAAAGTCGGGTGTGAACTGGTCGCCTGCGCCGATATTGATGGGAAAGGCCTGCCAGTCACGGCCCAGGCGCAGGCCGCATTCCTCCAGCATGATGTGGACCTTATGGCCATTGGGCGTGGGCCACGAATAAACCTTGATCATGGGCGCTTCCTTTGTGAGCATGATGTTTGCTGCACTTTAAGAGAAAAGCAAAAATCATGTTGAAGCGGCCCCAAAAAAGGGGCTGGCCCAGCGCCCAGCCAAAAAACTCAGCCGCCGCGCGTCACCGGCATTTCGACCTCGCCGGGCATCAGCAAATGCTTGGCCAGTTCCAGCTTGGCCAGCGAGGCGCGGTGCACTTCGTCCGGGCCATCGGCCAGGCGCAGGGTGCGCTGATGGGCGTAGGCGTAGGCCAGCGGGAAATCGTCGGAGACACCGCCGCCGCCATGCGCCTGAATCGCCCAGTCAATGATCTGGCAGGCCATGTTGGGCGCCACCACCTTGATCATGGCAATCTCGGCCTTGGCGACCTTGTTGCCCACCGTGTCCATCATGTAGGCGGCCTTGAGCGTCAGCAGGCGCGCCTGCTCTATCATGCAGCGGGCCTCGGCAATCCGCTCCTCCCACACGGACTGGCGTGCAATCGGCTTGCCGAAAGCGGAGCGGCTGTTGAGGCGCTTGCACATCAGTTCCAGCGCACGTTCGGCAATGCCTATGCTGCGCATGCAGTGGTGAATGCGTCCGGGGCCCAGCCGGCCCTGGGCGATTTCAAAGCCGCGGCCTTCGCCCAGCAGCAGATTGCCAGCGGGCACGCGCACATTGCTCAGTCGCACCTCCATGTGGCCGTGCGGCGCGTCGTCGTAGCCAAACACCGTGAGCGGGCGGATCACGGTGATGCCCGGGCTGTTGGCCGGCACCAGGATCATGGATTGCTGCTCATGGCGGCCGGCCTCGGGGTTGGTCTTGCCCATCACGATGTAGATCGCGCAGCGTGGATCGCCGGCGCCGGACGACCACCACTTGAGGCCGTTGAGCACATAGTCGTCGCCGTCGCGCTCGATGCGGCACTGGATGTTGGTGGCGTCTGACGATGCGACTTCGGGCTCGGTCATCAGGAAGGCCGAGCGGATCTCGCCCTTGAGCAGCGGCTCCAGCCAGCGGTCCTTGTTGGCTTCCGAGCCGTAGCGCGCAATGGTTTCCATGTTGCCGGTGTCGGGGGCCGAGCAGTTGAACACCTCGGCGGCAAAGGGCACGCGGCCCATGATCTCGCACAGCGGCGCGTATTCGAGGTTGGACAGGCCCTCGGGCGCACGCGGGGAGTGCGGCAAAAACAAATTCCACAGGCCGGCGGCGCGCGCCTTGGGCTTGAGCTCTTCAATGAGGGTGCTGGGAATCCAGGCATTGCCCTTGGCGCGGTTTTCGGCAATTTCACGAAAGAAGCGGGCTTCGTTCGGGTAAATATGCTCATCCATGAACTTCAGCAGGCGCGCCTGCAGTTCCTGTACTTTGGGGGTGTAGTTGAAGTCCATGAAAGCTCCTGTCGGGGTGGGGTGACGATGGGTGTGAAGAAAAAGCCGCAAAACCGTGCTTAAGCGCCGCTTTTGCGGGCAAAGCCCCAGGCCATTTGGGCCAGCAGCGGCGCGCCGGCCGCCGAGGCGACGGCCTGGGCGCTGGAAGCGGTGCCGGCTTCAACGCGTTTGGCAATGCCCTGCAAAATCGCGGCGAGGCGAAACAGGTTGTAGGCCAGGTAAAAATTCCAGTCGGCCTTCAGTGCCTCGGGCGTGGTCAGGCCGGTACGCTCGCAGTAGCGGCGGATGTATTCGTCTTCGGTGGGAATGCCCAGGATGGCGACATCGAGTCCGCCAATGCCGCGAAACGCGCCCGGCGGAATATGCCAGGCCATGCAGTGGTAGCTGAAATCGGCCAGCGGATGGCCCAGCGTGGACAGCTCCCAGTCCAACACCGCCAGCACGCGCGGCTCGGTCGGGTGAAACATCAGGTTGTCGAGCCGGTAGTCGCCGTGCACGATGGAGACCATGCTGTCATCACGCGCGCTGGCCGGAATGTGGGCAGGCAGCCATTGCATCAGGCTGTCCATCTCGGGAATCGGCTGGGTGATGGAGGCGGCGTACTGCTTGCTCCAGCGGCCGATCTGGCGCTCAAAATAGTTGCCGGGCTTGCCATAGTCGGCCAGTCCGCGCTCTGCAAACTTCACTTTATGCAGGGCGGCAATGACACGGTTCATTTCATCGTAGATTTCGCCGCGCTGGCTGTTCGTCATGCCGGGCAAGGCCTGGTCCCACAGCACGCGCCCTTCGACAAACTCCATCACGTAAAAGGCGCGGCCTATCACCGACTCGTCTTCGCACAGGCAGTGCATTTTGGCGACCGGTACATCGGTGCCCTGCAGGCCCTGCATGACCTTGAATTCGCGCTCCACCGCATGGGCCGAAGGCAGCAGTCTGGCCACCGGGCCGGGTTTGGCGCGCATCACGTAAGACTTGCCCGGCGTGATCAGCTTGTAGGTCGGATTGGACTGGCCGCCCTTGAATATTTCTGCTGTCAGCGGGCCCTTGAAACCCTCCAGATGCTGGTTCAGGTAAGCGCTGAGGGCGTCGGTATCAAAAACATGCTGGCTGGAGACGGCCCGGGTGCCGACAAAGTGGTCGAAGTTGCTCATGGTTTATTTGTCAATCTCGGCTTCAGAAATGCGCAGCAGGATGGCGCGGTTGCGTACCACCAGGCCGCCCGGTTCGATGCGGATGGCTTCCTCGCGCTCCATGGCCTTGAGTTCCTGGTTGACGCGCTGGCGCGAAGCACCGAGCAGCTGCGCCAGTTCCTCCTGCGCCAGCTGCAGGCCTATGCGCACTTCGCTCGCGTCGGACAGGCTGGCAATGCCGTAACTGCGCACCAGGTGCAGCAACTGCTTGGCCAGGCGTGCCCGCAAGGGCAGGGTGTTGAGGTCTTCCACCAGGCCGTAGAGCTGGCGGATGCGCCGTGCGTGCAGGCGCAGCATGGCTTCGTAAAGCTCCACATGCGCAGCCAGGATTTTCCTGAAATCGGCCTTGGCCACGCACAAGATCGTGGTGTCGCCATGCGCATAGGCGTCGTGCGTGCGGCGGTCGCCGTCGAAGATCGCCACGTCGCCAAACCAGATGCCCGGCTCGACATAGGTCAGCGTGATCTGCTTGCCAGAGATCGAAGTCGAGCTGACCCGCACCGCGCCCTTGGCACAGGCGATCCATTCTTCGGGCGGTTCGCCGCGGGCGGCTATCAGCTCGCCGTCTTTGTAACGTTTGACGTAAGCGCATCGCAGTATGTCGTGCCTCAGGGATGGGGACAGGGATGAAAACCAGCGACCACCGTTAATGGCCTCTCTTTCGTCTATCGTAAGAATAGGATCGTCCATGGCCTGTCTTTTGAGTGACTAACAAGACAGACATTGTCACCCCAGGGACGGCCCGGCGGCTACCCCGCTGTCACATGGGTGTCGCGCTTCAGAAAGGGTGTTGCAGCTGGATTCGCTGAGCGGCGTGTGCAAGGAAATGTCCTTGGCCAGGGCCGGCTTGTTGCGCCGCTCGTGCAAGACCGTTGATTTGTTCGGAGGCACGCAGGGCGAAGACTTTGCGATGGGCGTCTCAGCGCAATCGACGTTTGCCAGTGGCGCCCACCGATTTGGCGACCATGCGATGGACCTGCGAAGCCCGGCCTGGCCCAGGAATGTCAAGGATCTCGACCAACCCTCACGCACGAGCAGCAGGACAAGGCGGTCAAAGGAATCGCGCTCATTCGCTCATTACTTCCGCCCCATGACAGAGGTGGACACCGAATCGCCGCCACCATTGGCCAGCCAGATGTTGGTACCGTCATAGACCACCTGGGCCGGCCCTCTGCCGGTGCGGTAAGTCGCCGCCACGGCCCCGTCGCGGTGCAGCACCGTCACGCTATCGGTCGCCGTGTTTGTCACCCAGATGTCGGTGCCATCGAAGGCCACACCCGCTGCGCCATCGCCTGTGGGGAAAGTCCCGAGGTGAGCACCATCGCTGGCGCGCAGCTTCATCACGTTGCCGCTGAAGAAGTTCGCGACCCAGATGTTGGCGCCGTCAAAGGCAATTCCGGACGGTCCATCGCCTACGGCAAAGCTGCCCAGGTGCGCGCCGTCGCTGGCACGCAGCTTCATCACGGCATTGCTTTTGTTGTTCGTGACCCAGAGGTTGACACCATCGAAGGCCAGCCCCGAGGGGCGGCGTCCTGTCTCTAAGCTCAAGAGTTTGCGCCCGTTCGAATCGAGCTTGGTCAAGGTGTTGCTGCCACGGTTGGCAACCCAGAGGTAGGCTCCATCGGAGACGAGGGCCGCCGGCCCTTCATCGACCGCAAAGGTGCCAAGAACGGCACCGTTCGAGGGCTGCAACTTGGTCACGGTATTGCTCTGCGCATTCGCCACCCAGATGGCAGAAAAGGCATGCAGGACGGCGGAGGGGCGGTCGCCCACCTTGAACGTGCCGGCGTAGGCTCCGGTCGATGCATTGAGCCTCACAACGGTATTGGCGAACTGCCTTGCGACCCAGATGTAGACCCCATCAAAGGCAATGGCTCGTGGTCCGCCGCGATCATCCGGGGCGGTGCTGGTCACGCTAGCAGCGGATTCCTTGAGCGGAATTTCACCCAGCTTGGCTGTCTGCGCCGCTGTGCGGACTGGCGCCAACGCCAAGGCCGCCAGCAGCAATGAAGCCAGCATGCAGTACTTGATTCGTTTCATTTCCGTTCTCCCGCCTGAGCGACGCCTGTCTGAAGCGCAATGGGCTCAGCTTGCCACCCGCTTCCATCCCGGCCGGCTCGGGCCGGGTAAGTCTGCCACCGACAGAATGATTTGGGCCACGGTACGGGGCGCGATCATGGCAGAGGTGGTAGACCACAGTTGCCGCGGTTCGTCTCCGTAGCGCAACATGGCCACGTGATTCGACTTCTTCGCGTCGCGCCCAGGATTCCGGTCGTAGAAGCCCAGCTTGCGACGAATCATCTCCGTGTCCTGGGGCTCTGCTCTCAGGAACAGCCAACCCGGGCCTACGTGGTAACTCCTGGCGTACAGGTTGAGCATCTGCGGCGTATCGTGCTCCGGGTCCAGGGTGATCGAATACATGAAGATGTCACGCCCCACACGCTCCTTGAGGATTCGCTGCACCAGCGTGAGGTTGTGGGTCGTGACCGGACAGGATCCGTCAAGGCAATTCGTGTATATGAAATTGATCATCACGAACTTGCCTTTGATCAGGTCCTCGTAGAACCGGACCGACTTGTTTTCATGCGTGCGCAAGATGATGTCGGGGAAATAGCGCTTGCGGATCGTTTCCCGTGGCGACACGTTAGGCCAGGCATATTTCGCCTCCGGTGCTTCTTGGGCCCCCACCACACCGGCAAAAGGCGCCATCCCCGCCATCGCCAGCCAGGTTCTTCGGTCCATCGTCCACATGATTCATGACCTCCTTAGGGTTGAGTGCACGCGCCGCGTCCGCTCAGGGCTCCCGCTTCGTGTCCCCGGTCTGGTCGATGTCGAAGCGCAGCATCATCGCGTGGTCCTCATGCACCGTGTTGTGGCAGTGAATCAGGTAGCGTCCCTCGAAGTCCCGGAAGCGGAAGAAGACGGTGTTCCGTTCGCCATGCTGCAGCCGGTTGACGTCCATGCGCGAGTACTCGACGTTGCCCGGACCGATGACGACACCGTTGCGGGTGAGCATCTGGTGCTCCTCCAAGTGGATATGAATCGGATGCATCCATTCATCCTCCTCGTTCTCAAAACTCCACTGCTCGGCGGTGTTTTGCTTGACCCGGAAATTCACGGTGGTGTCGTCTTCGGGGAACAATTTGTCGTTGATTCGCCACAGACCGTTTTCCCGCTCGAATCGGAAACTCCGCTTGACGCGCGGTGCCTCTCTGGCCGGCAGGGCATAGAACTGCACATTCGGGTTGGTCTCGAAATCGACGCTGTTGTCCACCACCGCCCCCGTGTCCACCCGGAACTGGAGGATGAAATTCCCCGCCCCCGGCGCCACCAGCGAGCCAGACTGCCCGACGTTGGCATCCGGACCGCGCCCATCGTCCTGCCGCAGTCGGTTTTCGAGGTAGAGTGTCTTGCCGGCCCAGGGCCGGAAGTCGATCACGATGTCCATGCGGGCAGCCACGGAGATCACCGTGCTCGTCACCTTGATCGGTCGGGGCAGCAGATTGCCGTCGGTTGCGATCTGCCAGAACGGAATCGAGGTGTTGGTCGCCTTGTCGGTCAGGAACAGCTGATAGAAGCGCGACGGCCCGCCGTCCAGGATGCGGAAGCGGTAACGGCGCGGCTTGACGGTCAGGTAAGGCTGGATCTTGCCGTTGACCAGAAATTTGTCGCCGATGAGGCCGTCGGTGTCGAACAGGTCGAAGAACAACTGGCCGGTCGATTCATCGAACAGCTTGTCGGCCAGGAACAGCGGAATGTCGTACTGGACGTTGGCGTAGAAGTCGCTGGGATTCCTCACACCGGGCAGGCGAAAGCCCCTTGTCTCATCACCGGTATCGAACTGGTTGAACAGCAGGTAGAAACCGGCCAGGCCTTTGTAGACGTTTTGCGCCGTGAAGGCCACGCGATGGTCGTGGTACCACAGCGTGGCCAGCGACTCGTTGATATCGCCGTTCGGTGGATGGGTGCTGGCAAAGCCTGCGAACACGTTTGGATAGTGTTGGTCGTAGAAGCGGGCGTTGGCAATGGCAGGCTTTTGCGGGTTAGGGAAGAAGTCAAACGTGAAGCCGTCGCTCTCCGACGGGGTGTGTGCGTTGTGCAGGTGGGTCGTGACCTGCTGGATGCCAAAGCCGCCGTTGTTGGCCGGCAGTTCGTTGCGGTTGCGCACCAGCACCTGCTCGCCATAGAGCGCATAGTAGGTCGGGCCGGGCACCATGCCGTCAAAACCCCACAGCCGCTGCTGGGGCAGGTCGGGCGACACGAAAACAAGCGCCTCGCGCTGGTGGATTTCAAACACCTTCTGCGGTGGAAACGGAAACTTGGCCGGGTAGTTGATGAAGGCCTGATGCGAACGCGTTCGTCCTTCACCCTGGGCGTTGTTCGGTGCAATCGTGGGACGCGGAAAAAGATCGTTGGCGCCGTTGGCCAGCGGTCGCTTGATCGGCATGATGGGCAGCGGGTCGACAAAGGCGCGCGTCGCGGGGCTTTTCATGTCCTTGGCGTTCGCCACCCGGCTGCTCAGGCCATGCTTGACCAGCAGATAACCGGAGCTCGTGAGGAGCCCCAGCTTCATCAGATCGCGCCGGGATGTGAGGCCGGCGCTGATGAGTTCCTGTCGATTGCGCCAAGCGTTTCGGGTGATACTGCTCCACTTGTATTTCAATAAATACATCGTGGACCCCCTTCTTTGGCTGCTTACCTCACATTATCTTTTGATGTTTTCCTCTCTCTCCTCGAACCGATCACTATAGTCCTCTGGATGCCCCCCTTCAAGGGGTGCAGTGCGGACTGCCGTCGGGTTACTTTGCCAGTGTGTGCAGCGGAATGTCTTGGGCCACGGCCAGCTTGTCGAGCTGCTGGCGGGTTTGCGTGAGCAAGAAGGCGGCGATGGCCTGGTGCGTGGCGGGGGCCAGCAAGGCCTTGATGCCGTCTGCCTCAAGCCCGGCTGCCGCGCACAGGCGGGCGGCAAAATGTGGCTCCAGCGCGGCCACGGCGACGCGCCCGTTTTTACACGGGTAAACGCGGTAACCGGCATGGGCGCCGCCTATGGCTGCGCCGGCCGTCGTTAGCCCCCAGGCGCGCGGGAGCGCCAGGTAGCCGGCGGCACTGGACAGGGCCACTTCCAGATAAACCCCCTTGGCCTTGCTGCGCTGGTGCAGCACGGCCTGCAGCACGGCTTCACTGGCCATCAGTGAGCCGCCCATGTCGGCATAGAGCGTGGGCGGCAGATCCAGGCCGGTGACCAAATCGTTTTCGGCCAGATAGGTCAGGTCATGGCCGGGTTCTTCGGCGCGTTCGCCGGGGCTGCCGATGATGGCGACCTGGCTGAGCTGCGGGTACTGTTTATGCAGCGCCCGCCAGGTCAAACCCAGCTTCACCAGCGCCGAGGGACGAAAAGACGTCAGCAGCACATCGGTTTTGGCCAGCTCGCGGTGCAGGGCTTTTTGGCCCTTGTCGGTCTTTAAATCCACCACGCCGGTGCGCACCCCCTCGTGCAGGGCGGCATAGGCCTTGGGGTTGTACTGGCCCATCGGGTCACCGGAGGTGCCGGCCGGGCTGGCTGGTGGCGCGGGTGGCTCCAGCTTGACGCAGCGCGCGCCCAGCTGGCGGCAACGCATCAGCGCCGCCGGGCCGGGCAGGTTGAGCGCCAGGCTCAGCATGCGCACGCCCTTGAGGGGCTGCAAGGGGGCGGGTGGTCTTGTCGGCTTGGTGCTTGGGCTAGGGGACATAGCTGCCGACTTTACACCAGATACTCAGCAAAATAGTCCTCCAACCCATGCGGAATGGGCGCAATCAGCTATTGTTTTAATAGCAAAAAATCAAGCTCGGCAAACGCTCACCACGACTCCAGCGGCAAGCCCACATAGTTCTCGGCCAGCGAGGTGGCCGCGGCAGGCGAATGGATCAGGTAGTCGAGCTCGGCGGCCTGGATCCTGGGGCCAAAGCCGCTTTCGTCGGGAAACTTGTGCATCAGCGAGGTAAACCACCACGAGAAGCGCACGGCCTTCCAGACCCGGCGCAGACAGGTGTCCGAGTAGTTGTCTATGCCCGCTTCGCTGCCGGCGTAAAACTCGGCCAGCGCGCGCGCCAGGTAACGCACATCGCTGGCCGCCAGGTTCAGGCCTTTGGCGCCAGTGGGGGGCACGATGTGCGCGGCGTCGCCCGCCAGAAACAGCCGCCCGAAACGCATGGGCTCGGCCACAAAGCTGCGCAGCGGCGCAATGCTTTTTTCGATCGACGGGCCGGTCACCAGGCTTTCCGCCAGATCGGGCGCCAGGCGGCGGCGCAACTCGTCCCAGAAGGTCTCGTCGCTCCAGTTCTCAACCTTGTCGTCAAGCGAACACTGCACGTAGTAACGGCTGCGCGTGTGGCTGCGCATGCTACACAGGGCGAAGCCGCGTGCGTGGTTGGAATAAACCAGCTCATGTGAGACGGGCGGCGTATCGGACAGTATGCCCAGCCAGCCAAAAGGGTAGATGCGCTCAAAGGTTTGCAGCGCGCCCGCCGGCACGCTGGCGCGGCTTACCCCATGAAAACCATCGCAGCCGGCAATGAAGTCGCATTCGACCTCATGCGCCACGCCGTGCTGCATATAGCGCACCTTGGGGTGCTCGCCGTCGAAGTCGTGCAGACTGACATGCTCGGCCTCGTAGGCTGTCTCAAGACCTGCGGCCGAACGCGCATCCATCAGGTCATGGGTCACCTCCGTCTGGCCATAGACCATCACTTGCTTGCCGCCGGTGAGCTGGTGCAGGTCAATGCGGTGATGGGCGCCTGCGAAGTCGAGCGAGAAACCGCCATGCATCAGACCTTCACGGTGCATGCGCGCACCCACCCCCAGCTCGTCCAGCAAGTCGGTCGTGCCTTGCTCCAGCACGCCCGCGCGTATGCGGCCCAGCACATAGTCCCGGCTGCGCTGCTCAATCACGATGGCATCAATGCCGGCCTGGTACAGCAACTGACCCAGCAAATGTCCGGCGGGGCCGCCGCCCACAATGGCTACTTGTACACGCATGTTTGTCTCCGTTGAAATGTCGATTCGAGGCTTGTGTGCCAAGCGTAGGCGCTCGCGCCTTCAGAAGCCAGTGCCGGTCATCGGCTTTGTACGATGGCTGGCCTCCTTGTGCGATGATCGCGCAATGGTCACGTCTAAAACCCCTTCTGCCGCCAGCAGCTTTCCCATCGCCAAGGCCGACATGATTGAAGGCATGGCCAAGGGCATGGCGGTGCTGGAGAGTTTTGACACCCAGCGCCAGCGCCTCAACGCCACGCTGGCGGCCGAGCGCGCCGGCATCACCCGGGCGGCCGCGCGCCGCCATCTGCTGACGCTGACGCACCTGGGTTACCTGGAAACCGACGGCAGCTATTTCTGGCTGGCGGCCAAGGTGTTGCGCTTTTCCGGCAGCTACCTGGCAACGGCACGCCTGCCACGCGCCATCCAGCCTACGCTCAACCGGCTGGCGGCGCAAACCCAGGAGTCGTTTTCAGCCGCTGTACTCGACGGCGATGAAGTGGTGATCGTCGGGCGCAGCGGCTACGAATGGAAAAACTCGCCGGCAGGGGCCGTGCGGGTGCTGGCCTACGGCCTGCACTTAGGCGCGCGGCTGCCGGCCCACGCCACCTCCACCGGGCGTGTGCTGCTGGCGGCCCAGACAAAAACCGGCTTCACGCAATGGCTCAAGGGCCGCACCCTGGCCAGGCTGACTCCCCATACCGTGATCGATGCCAGGCAGTTTCGGGCCGTGATCGAGCAGGTGCGCGCCGATGACTACTGCCTGGCGAACGAGGAGCACGAACTGGGCGTGCAGGCCCTGGCCGTGCCGCTGCGCAACATGCAGGGAAAAACCGTGGCAGCTCTCAATGTGGTGGCGGCCCCGCAGCGGTTGCCAGCGCAGGCGATGCTGCGTGATTTGCTGCCGCTGCTGCTGGATGCCGCGCGGGAACTGCGGCCGCTGTTGTAGCGCCGGTCAGTGTCCCAGGATTTTTGAGAGGAAGTCCCGACTGCGCTCGTTTTGCGGGTGGTTGAAAAAGTCGCGCGGATTATGCTGCTCGACGGTCTGGCCTTGGTATCAGCGCGTCAATGCTCAACCCCTGCGGCATGAACAGTAAACTCAGCAAGGCCATGCCACTCGCAATTGAATAACTTTTTGTCACAAGGCTGGAGCCACGTATGGAACGAATCGAAGCACTGAACCGAGCCCTTTTCCTGAAGATCAACGCCGGCCCTGGAACGGCTACCTGGGTAGTTGACAGCGCCACGATCATCGCCAACGACTTGATTTACCTGATCCCGGCCTTGCTGGTCGTGCTGTGGTTGTGGGGAGACGAGCAAAAGCGCAAGCTGGCGCTCAAGGTATTCCTGGTCACCATGCTCGGGGTCGGCATAAGCCAGATCATCGGCCTGGCTTGGCCGCACCCGCGCCCCTTCATGATTGGATTGGGGCAGGTTTGGGTTCCCCATGCTGCTGATTCGTCCTTTCCAAGCGACCACGCAACGGTGTTCGCCAGCGTTGGCATCAGCCTGCTGTTTGCCGGAGAGGCCGGGTTGGGCATCATGACGTTGGCGGTCGGTCTGTGCGTGGCATGGTCGCGCGTCTACCTGGGCGTGCACTTTCCGATGGACATGCTCGGGGCCGTGGGCGTTGCGGCTGTCGCCTATGCAATGGTTGCACCGATATGGCGAAAGACGGGTGACACCGTGACGCAGTTCGCGGAACGGTTCTACCGTTCAGTGATGGCACAGCCCATTGCACGCGGTTGGGTG
>CAZWDK010000042.1:0-4666 GCA_964633095.1 uncultured Polaromonas sp.
TTCACCATCTGCGCCTTGACCAGGCCCAGCACCTCGGTGCGGAAGTCCTCGCGCCGGTCGGACCAGCGCAGCCCGCCGCGCGCCACGCGGCCGCCGCGCAGGTGCACGCCCTCGACGCGCGGCGCATAGACCCAGATCTCGAACATGGGCTTGGGCTCGGGCAGGCCGGGCACGCGCGCCGGGTCGAGCTTGAACGACAGATAGGCTTTGGGCCCGCCGTCGGCCGCGTGCTGGAAGTAGTTGCTGCGCGTGGTCGCCACGATCACGCCGAGGAACTGGCGCAGGATGCGGTCTTCGTCGAGGTTGGGCACCTGGTTCAGCGCGGCCTCGATGTCCTGCTGCAGCGCCTGCATACGCGCCTCGCGCCCCTCGCCCTGGGCCGGGTCGAAGCGCGCGAGGAAGAGCTCGACCAGCTTGCGCGCGATCGCCGCATTGCCGGTCAGCGCGCGCTCGATGTAGGCGTCGCTAAAGGTCGATCCGACCTGGCGCAGGTAGCGCGCATAGGCGCGCAGGATCGCGACTTCGCGCCAGTTCAGCTGCGCGCGAAGCACCAGCCGGTTGAAGTCATCGTTCTCGACCTCGCCGCCCCAGGCGCGCGCGAACACGTCCTCAAACAGCGCTTTGATGTGCTCGATCTCGATCTCGCCGCCGTCGGCCAGCTCCATGCCGAAGTCGTGCACCCACACCGCCTGCGCGTCCTGCGGCTCTATGCAGTAGGGGCGTTCCTCGTTCACCTTGACGCCCAGGTGCTCGAGCATGGGCAGGCTTTGCGACAGCGCGACCGGCTGGCCGGCGCGGTAGACCTTGAAGCGCAGCGAGCCCGGCGCCGCCTCGATCGGCCGGTACAGATTCATCGCCAGGGCGCTGTGCCCGTCGCCCTGCACGCTTTCCATCAGCTCGATGTCGCGCACCGCGGTGCGCGCCGCATAGTCCTCGCGAAAGCCGGCCGGGAAGGAGCCGCCCCAGCGCCGCAGCAGCCGGTTGCCGCGCTCCTCGCCGTAGCCTTCGAGCAGCGCCTGGGCCAGCTCGTCCTGCCAGCGGCGCGTGGTCTCGACAATGCGCGCCTCCAGTTCGCGCACATCGACGTCCGGCACATTGCCCGGCTGGGTGCGCACCAGGATGTAGATGCGCGCCAGCATGGACTCCGACAGCTGTGGCGTGAACTCGGCGCTGACGCCGCGAAAGGCGTCCAGCAGCAGGTGCTGGATGCGCAGGCGCAGGTCGGTGTTGAACTTCTCGCGCGGCACGAACACCATGCAGGACACAAAGCGGTCGAAGCGGTCGCGGCGCACGAACAGCCGGGTGCGCTGGCGCTCCTGCAGGCGCAAAATGCCGAGCGCGATCTCGTAGAGTTCCTTGTCGTCGATCTGGAACAGCTCGTCGCGCGGGTACTGCTCGAGTATCGTGACCAGCGATTTGGCGAGATGGCCCTTGGACAGGAAGCCGGCGCGGTTCATGACATGGGCGACCTTGCGCCGCACCAGCGGGATCTCGCCGGTCGCGACCCGGTACACGGTCGAGGTGTAGAGGCCGATGAAGCGGCGTTCGCCGAACAGCTTGCCGTCGGCATCGAGCAGCTTGACGCCGACATAGTCGAGGTAGCCGGGCCGGTGCACGGTGGCGCGCGAATTGGCCTTGGTGACAAAAATCGGCGACGGCGACTCGGCGATGTGCTGCACGCCGGCCGGCAGCCGGGTCAGGTCGGGCGTGGCCGGGTCGCGCAAGGCCTCGCGCAGTATGCCCAGGCCGGAACCCACGATGCCCTGCAGGTAGTAGGCGCCGTCCCGCTCGAAGGACTGGTAGTCGCGGCAGCCGAGGAAGGTGAAATGGTCGTCGGCCATCCATTCGAAGAAGGCCCGCGCCTCCGCAATGTCCGCCTGTGCCGGGCCCCCCGCCTGCTCGCGCCCGGCCAGGTCGGCGATCGTGCGCCTGGCCGTGTCCATCATCTGCGGCCAGTCCTCCACCGCCGCCCGCACGTCGCCCAGCACCTTGGTCAGGCTGGCCGCCAGTTCTTCCAGGCGCGCCGCCTCGGTGCGGCGATCCACTTCAAGATGAATATAGGACTCCAGCCGCGAACCGTCGGGCTGGCCAGCGCCCGGCTCGCTGGCCGCCTGCACAGCCGCGATCTGGCCGCCGGCCTCGCGCCAGACGCGAAACACCGGGTGCATGGCCGCATGCAGCGTGAGGCCGAGCCGGTTGACTTCCATGGTCACCGAATCGACCAGAAAGGGCATGTCGTCATTGACGATCTCGACCACCGTGTGCTCCGAATACCAGCCGTGCTGCTCCAGGCTCGGGTTGTAGGTGCGCACGCGCGCGCTGCCCGTTGAGAACTTGCGTGCGAACTGCCAGTGCGCCATCGCCGCGCCATACAGGTCGGCAATGCCGCGGCTCAGCACGTCTTCCGCATCGGCCTGGCCGTAGTAGTGGCGCAGAAAGGGCTCGAAGGCCGCAAACGCCGCGTCCTGCAAACGCTCGCGCGCGAGCGCCACCACGTCATCGAACAAGCGTCGCACGCTGTCTTCGGTTCTGGCTTGCATGATGTCCCCTCATGTCCTGGAACTGACCGGCCGGATCGACACGCCCCATCTTGCGCCAGCCGCATGCTATCCAGAATAGTCCATCGGACGAACGGTAGGCGGCGCCGGTCAATGCGGTTTTTTCATGAGCTTATGTTTTTTCATCGGCTTTGACCAGCGGGCCGCTGCTGAAACAGCCGGATCACGCTGGAAAAGTCCAGCGCACCGCTGCCGCCCAGGCTGTGCGCCGCATAGAGGTTGCGCGCCAGCCCGCCCAGCGGCGTGGCGGCGCGCACGGCGCTGGCGTTTTCCTGCGCCAGGCCCAGGTCCTTCAGCATCAGGTCGGTGCCAAAGCCGCCGGCATAGCCGCGGGAGGCCGGTGCGTTCTCCATCACGCCGGGCAGGGGGTTGTATTTTTCCAGCGCCCAGTTGCCGCCCGAGCTGCGCCGCATGATTTCGGACAGCACCCTGGCATCCAGCCCGTTGGCCACGCCCAGCGCCAGCGCTTCCGCGGTGCCGACCATCAAGATGCCGAGCAGCATGTTGTTGCAGATCTTGGCGGTCTGGCCGGCGCCGGCCTCGCCGGCGTGGAAGATGTTTTGCCCCATTTTCTCGAGCAGCGGTCGCGCGCGCTCCAGGTCGCGGCTGGCGCCGCCGACCATGAAGGTCAGCGTGCCGGCGATGGCGCCGCCGGTGCCGCCCGACACCGGCGCGTCGATGCAGGCAATTTGCAGTTTCGCGGCCGCATCGGCGAGCTTGCGGGCGCTGGCCGTCGCAATCGTGCTGCAGTCCATCACCAGCGTGCCGGCCGGCAGCTGCGTCAGCAGGCCCGGCTTGCCGTTGCCGAGGTAGAGCGCCTCCACATGCTGGCTGGCGGGCAGCATGCTGATGACGACTTCAACGCCGCGCACCACGTTGCTGGCCGAATCGGCAATGCGCACGCCCTCGGCGCCCAGCCGCTGGCAGGCCTCTTCCGACAGGTCAAAGGCGGCGACCTGGTGGCCGGCCTTGTGCAGGTTCAGGGCCATGGGCGCGCCCATGTTGCCCAGGCCGATAAATGCGATTTTCATGTCTGTCTCCTTGACCTTCACTCAGTTAATTCAACGCCGCCAGCGGATGCGGTGCGGCGAAACGCGGCTTGAAGTGGTCTTCAATCAGCGCGGGCGTGACCTGCTCCAGCCGCGGCGGCGACCAGCGCGGCTGGCGGTCCTTGTCGATCAGCAGCGCGCGTATGCCCTCGGCAAAGTCGGGGTGGGCGCAGCAGCCCAGCGAGACCCGGTATTCCAGGCGGAACACCTCGGCCAGCGACAAATGCTGCACCCGCTGCCACAGTTCGAAGGCCAGCGCCGCCGAGGTCGGCGAGCCCTTGGCAAAGGTGGCGGCCGCATTCGCCAGCCAGGGGTCGTCGCTGTGCAGCCCGCGCAGCCGCGCCGCGATGTCCAGCAGGTCGTCGCCTGCCATCAGCGTGTTGATCTGGTCGAAGTGCAGGCGCAGCCTGGATTCGGCCTGTGTCTCGGCCGCATGGCGCAGCAGCAGGTGCGACAGTTGGGCGCGGTTGTCGTCCGCCGCATCGCTCCAGTGGGCCGCGCCCATGCCGGCCAGCAGCCCGGCCCGGCTGGTCGCGTCGACATGAAAGTCCGCCAGGCCGCAAAACAGCGCATCGGCCGCGTTGAGCGGCGCGCCCGTCAGCGCCAGGAACAGGCCGACCTTGCCCGGCATGCGGCGCAAAAACCAGCTGCCGCCCACATCGGGGTACAGGCCTATGCTGATTTCCGGCATGGCCAGCCTGCTGCTGGCGGTCACCACGCGGTGCGAGGCGCCCGCCAGCAGGCCGATGCCGCCGCCCATCACGATGCCCTGGCCCCAGCACAGCAGCGGCTTGGGGTAGCGGTGGATCAGGTGGTCGAGTTGGTATTCCTGCGCAAAAAAGCCCTGCGCATAGGGGTTGGGGCCGGCGCCGCAGTCGCGCATGGACTGGTAAAGCTCGCGCAGGTCGCCGCCCGCGCAAAAGGCCTTGTCGCCGCTGGCCTGCAGCAGCACGCCGGCCACAGCCGGGTCCGCCGCCCAGTCACGCAGGGCCGGCGTCAGCGCCTGCACCATGGGCAGGGACAGGGCGTTGAGCGTGGCCGGCGCGTTGAGCGTGGCCA
>CAZWDK010000042.1:4766-9844 GCA_964633095.1 uncultured Polaromonas sp.
GCCATGTTCAGGCGTTGCGCCAGACCGGCGCGCGCTTGGCCAGAAAGGCGCTCACGCCCTCGCGCTGGTCCTGGCTGTCAAACAGGTCGACAAAGGCCTCGCGCTCGGCCACCAGGGTGGCGGCGGGCGACTGCGTGCGCGCCCCCTGAATCAGGCGCTTGCAGGCGGCCACGCTGGTCGGGCTTTGCCTTTCCACACGCTGGGCCAGCAGCAGGGCCTGGGCCAGCGCCTGGCCGCGCGGCACCACTTCCTCGATCAGGCCTATGCGCAGCGCGGTGGCCGCGTCCACGCGCTCGCCGCACAGCACCATGCGCTTGGCCCAGCCCTCGCCGACCAGCCAGCTCAGCCACTGCGTGCCGCCGGCGCAGGGCAAGAGGCCCACGGCCGCTTCGGGCAGCGCCAGCTGCGCCTGTTCCTCGGCGATGCGCAGGTCGCAGGCCAGCGCGCATTCGAGTCCGCCGCCCATGGCGTAGCCGTTGATGGCGGCAATCGACAGGCCGCGAAAACCGGCCAGCGCCTCAAACGCCGCGCCGAAGCGGCGCGCCATCTCGCGTGCCACGGCCTTGTCGCCGTCGGCAAACAGCTTGAGGTCGGCGCCGGCCGAAAAAAACTTCTCGCCCTGGCCGGTGACGACCAGGCTGTAGATCTCGCGCCTGGCGTTCAGCTCGGCGACCAGTTGCGTGAGCGCCGCCAGGCTTTGCGTGGTCCAGGTGTTGGCGGGCGGGTTGGCCAGGGTCAGCACGGCGCTGTGGCCGCGCAGCTCCAGTTGCAGGCCTGCGTAGGTTGTTGGGCTCATCGGATCTCCTCGGTGTGGTCTGTGCTGTCGGTTTCCAGCATGCGGCGCGAGACGATCACGCGCATGATTTCGTTGGTGCCTTCCACGATCTGGTGCACGCGGGCATCGCGCAGGTAGCGCTCCAGCGGGTACTCGCGGGTGTAGCCGTAGCCGCCGTGGATTTGCAGCGCCTCGTTGCAGACGCGAAAGCCGATGTCGGTGGCAAACTGCTTGGCCATGGCGCAGTACACGCTCGCCTGCGGCAAGCCGGCATCGAGCCGGGACGCGGCCAGCCGCACCATCTGGCGCGCGGCCACCAGCTCGGTCGCCATGTCGGCAATTTTGAACTGCAGGGCCTGAAGGCTGCTGAGCTTGGCGCCAAACTGGCTGCGCTCATGCATGTAGCGCCGCGCCGCGTCCAGCGCGCCCTGCGCCGCGCCGACCGAGCAGGTGGCGATGTTGATGCGCCCGCCGTCCAGCCCCTTCATGGCGATGCGAAAGCCTTCGCCTTCCTCGCCCAGCAAGTGCTTGAGCGGCACCCGCACGTTGTCAAAGGCGATGGTGCGCGTGGGCTGGCTGTTCCAGCCCATTTTTTCTTCCTTGCGGCCAAAGCTGATGCCGGGCGTGTCGGCCGGCACCAGCAGCGCCGAAATACCGGCCGCGCCCGCGCCGCCGCTGCGCGCCATCACCACCAGCACGTCGGTGGCGCCGGCGCCCGAGATGAAGGCCTTGCTGCCATTGAGCACATAGTGCTCACCGTCGCGCCGGGCGCTGGTGCGCAGCGCGGCGGCGTCCGAGCCGGCGCCGGGCTCGGTCAGGCAGTAAGAGCCCAGCCTTTCGCCAGCGCTCAGCAGCGGCCCCCAGGCCTGCGCCAGCTCGGGGCTGGCCCAGCGCGTGACCATCCAGGTCGCCATGTTGTGAATCGTCAGGTAGGCCGTGGTGGAAGGGCAGGCCGCGGCCAGCTCTTCAAACACCAGCGTGGCATCGAGCCGGGGCAGGCCCAGGCCGCCGTAGCGCTCGTCGGCGTACAGGCCGCAAAAACCGAGCCGGCCCGCCGCCGCCAGCGCCTCGCGCGGAAAAATGCCCTCGGCGTCCCAGCGCGCCGCATGCGGTGCGAACTCGCCGGCGGCGAACTCGCGCGCGCTGTGCTGGAAGGCGCGCTGCTCGTCAGACAGTTCGAAGTCCATGCGTGGCCTAGCGCAGGCTGATGGTGGTGTTGACCGCGCCGGCCACGCTGCTGTCGTCAAACCAGCGCTCGGTGATGGTCTTGGTCTGGGTGTAGAACAGCACCACCTGCTTGCCATAGGGCCCGAGGTCGCCGAGCTTGGAGGCGCGCGAGCCGGTGAAGGAAAACAGCGGCACCGGCACCGGAATCGGCACGTTGATGCCGACCTGGCCCACGTCGACTTCTTCCTGGAACTTGCGCGCCGCCGCCCCTGACTGGGTGAACAGCGCCGTGCCGTTGCCGTTGGGGTTGGCATTGATCAGGGCAATCGCCTCGTCCAGGCTGGCGGCCTCGGCAAGGCACAGCACCGGGCCAAAGATTTCCTGGTCGTAGATCGCCATGCCGGGCTTGACGCCCGAGAAGATGGTCGGGCCGACGAAATTGCCCTCGGCCACGCTGCTGTCCAGCGGCGGCCGGCGGCCATCAAGCTCCAGCCGCGCGCCTTCGGCCGCGCCACGGGCGATCATGCTTTCGACCCGGTCCTTGGCGGCGCAGGAGATCACCGGCCCCACGTCGGTGGCGGCCAGCGCGCCGTTGCCCACGGCCAGCTTCCTGGCGCGCTCGACCAGTTCCGGAATCCAGCTTTGCGCCTCGCCCACCAGGATGGCGACCGACACCGCCATGCAGCGCTGGCCGGCGGCGCCAAAACCGGCGCCGACCAGGCTGTTCAGCGTCTGCTCCTTGTGCGCGTCGGGCAGGATGATGGCGTGGTTCTTCGCGCCCATCATGCACTGCACGCGCTTGCCGGCCTGCGAGGCGCGGTGGTAGACATGGGTGCCGACGCGGGTGGAGCCGACAAAGGACACAGCCTTGATGTCGGCATGGTCACAGATGGCGTTGACCACCTCTTCGCCGCCATGCACCACGTTCAGCACGCCGGGCGGAATGCCGGCCTCGATCGCCAGCTCGACCAGGCGCATGGTGCTCATCGGGTCCTGCTCGGAGGGCTTGAGCACAAAGGTGTTGCCGCAGGCAATCGCCATCGGGAACATCCACAGCGGAATCATGGCCGGAAAGTTGAAGGGCGTGATGCCGGCGCAGACGCCCAGCGGCTGCTGCACGGTGTAGGTGTCGACGCCGCTGGCGACGTTGTTGGCCAGCTCGCCCATCTGCAGGCTGCCGATGTTGGCGGCATGTTCCACCACCTCCAGCCCGCGGAAGATGTCGCCCTCGGCATCGGGCAGGGTCTTGCCCTGCTCGGCCGTGAGGATGGCGGCCACTTCCTTCATATGCTCGCGGATCAGCTGCTGGTATTTCAAGAAGATGCGGGCGCGCACGCCAATCGGCGTGTGGCGCCAGGTCTTGAAGGCCTGCTTGCCGGCGGCAACGGCGGCATCGACCTCTGCGCGCGTGGCCATGGGCACGCGGGCCAGCACCTGCTGGGTGGCGGGGTTGACGATGTCGCGCCACTCGGTGGTGCTGGATTCGACAAACTGGCCGCCTATCAGCAGCTTGACGGTGGGAACTGGTTTCATGGGGTGCCTCGTGTGAAGAGTGGAAATCACCAACCGGGCGCCACACTGGAAACCCGATCAATTTGCAGCAATGTTATTTACAAGTTTTGCAAAACTCAATAAGCTATTGATTTGAATAGGAATTGTTGCAAAACACTTCACAACTCAATTCGCAAATTTGTGAATCTTGTGAAGACCCAACCGGAGATCCCATGGCAGGCAAACTGTTTGTCGGCGCCCAGCTGCGGCGCCTGCGCGAGAAATACAAGCTTCACCAGTCGGCCATGGCCGAACGCCTGGGCCTGTCATTCAGCTATGTCTGCCAGCTCGAGAACAACCAGCGCCCGGTCACGGCCGCGGTGCTGCTCAAGTTGAGCGAGGTGTTCGACTTCGACCTGGCGGACTTCTCGGAGGAGCAGAACAAGCGCCTGCTGCCGGAGCTGCGCACCCTGTTTCGCGATCGCACGGTCAGCGAGGCCGACGTGTCGCCTGCCGACATCGAGCGCATGGTGCAGCAGGTGCCCACCGTGGCCGGCGTCGTGGTCGCGCTCTACCAAAAGCATTTGCGCCTGCACGAGGAATACCGGCAGCTGATCGCGCGCTTTTATGGCGACCAGCACCACCCGCATCTGGCGCCCTTGCCGCATGAGGCAGCGCGCGACTTCTTTAACCGCCGCAACAACCACTTCGAGCTGCTCGACAACGCCGCCGAGGCGCTGGCCCAGGAGTGGCAGTTGCAGCCCGGCCAGCGCATGGCGGCCTTGCGCGAGTTGATGAAGCGAGTCCACGGGGTCGAAGTCGTGAGCGAATCTTTTTCGCCGCAGGGGCCCGACGCCACCGAGCTGCGCCACTACGATGCACGCCGGCGTCAGTTGCGCGTCTCGCCCTACCTGTCCGACGCCCAACAGGCCTTCCAGATCGCGACCCAGCTGGCCTTGCTGGCCTACGGCGAGTTGGTGGATCAAGAGATCGAGGGCGGCAGCCTGGCCGATGAGCAGTCGCGCGCGCTCGCGCGCCAGGGCCTGGCCCACTATTTCGCCGGCGCCCTGCTGATGCCCTATGGCCAGTTTCTGGGCCATGCGCGCCAGTGCCGCTATGACGTCGAGGCCCTGCAGCAACGCTTCCAGGTCGGCTTTGAATCGGTCTGCCACCGCCTGAGCACCTTGCAGCGCAGCGGCGCGCGCGGCGTGCCCTTCTACCTTGTGCGGGTGGACCAGGCCGGCAACATCTCCAAGCACCAAAGCGCCACCGCCTTTCACTTTGCCAGCCAGGGCGGCGGCTGCCCGCTGTGGCATGTGCACGATGCCTTCTCCAGCCCGGGCCGCATCATCACGCAGGTGGCTGAACTGCCCGACGGCACACGCTTCTTCGGCATGGCCCGTACCATCGAGCGCGGCGGCGGCGCCTTCTTCGCCCAGCGCAAGCTGTTCGCCATCGGCCTGGGCTGCGAGCTGCGCCATGCGCGCGAGCTGGTCTATGCCGACGGGGTCGACCTCTCGGCCGAACGCCGCGCCGTGCCCATAGGCCCGGGCTGCCGCGTCTGCCCGCGCGCGGGCTGCGCCCAGCGTGCCTTCCCGCCGGCCGGCAAGGCCCTGTTCGTGGATCTGCACCGCGAAACCCTGGC
>CAZWDK010000042.1:9944-16206 GCA_964633095.1 uncultured Polaromonas sp.
GAAGGGAATCAGTGCTGCTCCGAGGCCTCAAAGCCGGCCGCGTTCAGGGTCGCCAGCACCTGCTGGATATGCTCGCGCCCGCGCGTCTGGAGCACCAGCTCAATGTCCACGTTCTGGGCCGACAGCATGGTGAAGGCGCGCTGGTGGTGCACCTCTTCGATGTTGGCGCCGGCGTCGGCCACGGTGGCGGTGATCCTGGCCAGCGAGCCGGGCACGTCGCGCGCGCTGACCTTGATGCGCGCCAGCCGCCCGGCGCGCACCATGCCGCGCTCTATGATGGCCGCCAGCAGCAGCGGGTCAATATTGCCGCCGCACAGCACCAGCCCGACTTTTTTGCCGGCAAAACGCGCCGGGTATTTGAGCAGCGCCGCCAGCCCGGCCGCGCCCGCACCCTCGACCAGGGTTTTTTCAATCTCCAGCAGCATCACCATGGCCTGCTCGATGTCGCCTTCGTCGACCAGCACCAGGTCGTCCACCAGTTGGGCGATGATGGCTTGCGGGATGACGCCGGGCGTGCCGACGGCGATGCCCTCGGCAATCGTGCTGCTGCCCTGCGGGTAGTGGGTGCCCTTGATGGCGTTGACCATGGCCGGAAAGCGCGCGGTTTGCACGCCCACGATTTCAATGCCGGGCTTGAGCGCCCGGGCCGCCGTGGCCATTCCGGCAATCAGGCCGCCGCCGCCGACCGCGATGACCAGGGTGTCCAGATCGGGCACGGCCTGCAGCATTTCCAGCCCCACCGTGCCCTGGCCGGCCACGATGGCTTCGTCGTCATAGGGGTGGACAAAGACCAGGCCCTCGCGCTCGGCCAGCAGCAGCGCATGGGCGCGCGATTCATCGAGGGTGTCGCCGTGCAGCACCACTTCGGCGCCAAAGCCGCGGGTGCGCTCGGTTTTCACGCCGGGGGTAAAACGCGGCATGACGATGACGGCGCGGATCCCCAGGCGCTGCGCGTGGTAGGCCACACCCTGGGCATGGTTACCCGCGCTCATGGCGATCACGCCGCGGCGCCGTTCGTCGGATGAAAGTTGCGCCAGCTTGTTGCAAGCGCCACGCTCCTTGAAGGAGGCCGTGTACTGCAGGTTTTCAAACTTCAGGTAAATTTGCGCCCCGGTCAGCTGCGACAGCGTTTTCGACTCCACGCAAGGGGTGTTGAGCAGATGGCCCTCTAGGCGCTGGGCGGCTTGTTCGATATCGTTCAGGCTGAGCATGAAAGTCCTTTGTTACAACGGCCGTGCCGTGATCGTGTATTTTGCGTCGCTTCAGCCGTGCAATTTACACGCTTGGGCTCAAGTAGTGGCTTCCATGACGCTTCAAGCTGCGTTATGGTGGAGCCTTGCAAAGGACGGGGCGGTGAAACCGCCGTGTTTTTTTCAACTGGAGGTTTGTCCATGAACAAGCGTTCCGTCAGTGAACATGCGCAACAGCGGCTGCTGTCCCCTGGGTTGAAGGACGCGCCGGTGCTGGACCTGATGTGCTCGCACTTTGTGCTGACGCTGGCGGCGCGCCAGGGGGCCAAGTTCAATGTGCGGCGCGACCTCAACAGCCTGCTCTCGCTGTCCGGCCGGCATCTGGTCTGGCCCCTGCCCGCCATGCAGCGCCTGCGCGAATTCCTGGGGCGGCGCTGCAAGGACAACGAATTGTGGCGCGGCCATGAAACCCTGAGCGATGCCGAGTTCATGACGCGCCACGGCACATGGCGCGGCCCGTATGAAGAAGGCACGCTGTTTTTTTACCTCGACGAGCATGCCAAGGACCAGCCCAAGGACTTGCTGTCGGTGCTGAGCGCCACCGGCGACTGGCTCACGCATGCGCTCAAAAAGCAGTCGACCCTGGTGGAGAAAAACATAGACGCGCTGGCCGGCCTGCTGCAGCTGAACCAGGCCGAGCGCGCGCTGCTGCTGTATGGAACCCTCGCGCGCTATCAACGCGACCTGCGCTCGCTGCTGGTCGAGTTCAAGGTCAACAACGCGCCCGAGGCCTATGCCGCGATTGCCGACGTGGCCGGCGTCAAGGCGCCGGAAGTCGCCGAGGCGCTGCGCGCCGGCTCGCGGCTGGAGCGCATAGGCATGGTGGAGAACCTGATCTCCGAGCACAACATCACCGACCTGGCCGACCTGATGAAGGTCAGCGAAAAGCTGCCGCCGGTGCTGATGCGCGAGTACCGCGACCAGAACGAGCTGATGGCCGTCTTTACCCGGCCGGCCGCGCGCAGCAGCCTGGGGCTGGCGGACTTTGCGTTTGTGCAGGACGATGCCCAGGTGCTGGTGGCCTTGCTGCGCAATGCCGTGGCGGGCAAGGAGCAGGGCGTCAATGTGCTGCTCTACGGGCCACCCGGCACCGGCAAGACCGAGCTGGCCAAGGTGGTGGCGCAGGCCGCCGGGCTGGATCTGTTTGAGGTCGAGTACGCCGATCGCGACGGCAACTCGCTGAGCGGGCGCGACCGTTACCGTTCCCTGCAGATCGCGCAGGTTTTCCTCAAGGGCAGCGCGCATTCGGCCCTGCTGTTTGACGAGGTGGAGGACGTGTTTCCGCCGATTTCCAGCGAGGCCGCGCAGCTCATGGCGCGCTCCGAGCAGTTGCCGGCGCCGGCCAACGGTTCGGTCAGCGGCAAGGCCTGGGTCAACCAGATCCTGGAATCCAACACCGTGCCCACGCTCTGGGTGACCAACCGCATCGAGCAGATAGACCCGGCCTTTCGCCGCCGTTTTGCCTACCATCTGGAGCTGCGCTCGCCGCCGCCCGGTGCGCGCGAAGGCGTGGTGCGCAAGACGCTGGAAGGCGTGCAGGTCAGTGATGCCTTTGTGGCCAAACTCACCGCGCGCAAGGGCCTGACGCCGGCGCAGATTCGCACGGCGGTGCGCTTCGCGGACCTGGCGAAATCGGCCGACGCGGCGATGGAGGCGCTGATCGAGCGCCAGCTGCGCAACGCCGACCAGGCCCTGGGCAACCCCGGGCACGAGGCCGGCGCGCGCCGCAGCGTCACCACCTATGACCTGGCCATGCTCAATGTCGAATCACGCTATGAAGTGCCGCGCATTGTGGCGGCACTCAAGGCCAGGGGCCACGGCAGCCTGTGCTTTTACGGCGCGCCCGGCACCGGCAAAACCGCGCTGGCCGAACATATTGCGCAGGCGCTGCAGCAGCCCCTCATCATCAAGCAGGCCAGCGACCTGATGAGCAAGTATGTCGGGGAAACCGAGCAGAACATGGCCGCCATGTTCCGCGAGGCCGAGCAGGAGAAGGCCGTGCTGCTGCTGGACGAGGCCGACAGTTTCTTGCTGGACAGGCGCGGTGCCCAGCGCAGCTATGAAGTGACCGAGGTCAACGAGATGCTGCAGGGCATGGAGCGTCATGCCGGCATTTTTGTCTGCACCACCAACCTGCTCGAAAGCCTGGACCAGGCCGCGCTGCGGCGCTTTACCTTCAAGATCAAGTTCCTGCCGCTGACCGGCGCGCAGCGCGAAAAAATGTTCATCACCGAAGCGCTGGGCGGCGATGCCGGCCGGCTCGCCGGCGCCGTGCAGGAACGGCTGGCCAGGCTGACGCAGCTGTGCCCCGGCGATTTTGCGGCGGTGAAGCGGCAGGTCGAAATCCTGTCGGCCGAGCTGTCGGCGGAAGAGTTTTTGGCGCAGCTCGAAGCCGAGCACCGCATCAAGCCCGAGGTGCGCGCGTCGCGCGGCATCGGCTTTGTCCAGTAGGCGGCCTTGTTGCTATTTATTTGATAGCTGCTTGCGCCCATGCTTGCTGGGCCAGGGTCCTATGCATTCAGGCATCAGAGCTTCACCAGGCGGATCGCCTTGCGCGAGGAGCCATCATTCATGGCCTGGAGCGCCTGCAGCATGCGTGCCAGGCAGGCCTCGGCTTCCGCCGCATGGGCCGTATCGCCCAGATGGCCGATGGCGACATGAAAGTGCAGGGGCTCGGCGTCGGGCAGCTGGTTGGACGGCCTGAGGCCGCTGGCGAGAATTTTGGTGGCCACATCGTTGGCGGCCTCGGCCTTGATCGGGCCTTCCATCAGCAAGGCAAACTGGGTGTCGCCGACCCGCGCCACCGTGTCGGTGGCCTGCGCTATGCCGCGGATGCGGGCCGCCGCCATCACCATGGCGCGGTCTGCCGTTTCGCGGCCGTGCTGCTTTTGCAAGCGGGCCAGGTTCGTCAGGTTAACCAGCAGCAGCGCGCAAGACCGCTGCTGACAGCCGGCCCTGGCCAGTGACAGGCGCATTTTGTGCAGCAACACCGGGGCCGAGTGCAGGCCCGTCAGCGGATCGGTGTTGCGCAACGCGGTCGTGCGGACGCTGAGGTTGCGGCTTTGTGAGACCCGGCGGTGCAGCCCGTAAAACAGGATGGGGACTTCAATCGCCGAAGCCACCATGCGGCCGTACTCGGTCCAGAAGCCGGAGGAAAGCACGCCCAGGTTGCGCAGCAGCAGGAGCAGCGTGGCCAGCAGCAGCGGCGAAAAGCCCAGGGCCACCCAGCGGGTATCGCGGTCACCGTCGACCAGTGCCAGGCCCACACCCAGCGTGAGGACGGCCATGCTCACGCCGCCCAGGAGGTTGAGCATCAAGAAGCTCGCCGGCGTGGACAGGAGCAGGTCCAGCAAGCCCGCCAGCGGCAGCAGGCCCATCAGCGCCAGCATCAGGCGGTCCAGCGCGCGCGAATAGCGTCGCGGCGTGGTCACGGTGCGCGCGAACCACAGTGCCGTCGCGGAGGACAACAGCAACAGCATCGTGACGCAGGCGTTGTTCAGGTCGGGCCAATCCGGCCAGGCGTACAGCCTGGCCAGCCCGGTGTAGGTGGCCTGCGCGCCGGCAAACAGGGTGACATACAGGGCGAAGATGCCGAAGGCCGCGTCGCGGCAGGCCAGCGCATTGGCCAGCGCCAGCACGATGACCAGCCCGGCCAGGCCGAAATAAATGCCCAGCAGCAGGTGCTCGTTCTGGCGGCTTTCGGTGAATTGCGCGTTGCTCACAATGCGTGGCAGGGTTGAGTAGGGGACGCGCGCGTGCCGTATCTGCAGGTAATAACGGACGCTTTGGCCGGTCTCGGGCGACAGGTCAAACACCGGGTAGCGTCCGTGTTGTGCCCAGCTGCTCATGGGCAGGGTGTCGCCCGCCTGCTGCCGCACCCACTGGCCGGCCGGGTCGCGGTAGTAGAGGGTCACGTCGTCCAGCGTGGGCATGGGCAGCGTCAGCCGCCAATGCGGCGCCGGACTTTTGATCAGCGCATCAAAGCGCAGCCACAAGGCGCCGTCCCCCAGCAGGTGGCGCTGGCCGTGCAGGACGGGCGCGAAGCGCAGATCCGGCTGCCGTTCGATCTGCTCCACCGTGAGCCGGCCGCCGGCGTCGGGCAGCCAGCCCAGCGAAGCGTCCAGCGGAACCCGGGCGACCTCCTGGTCCAGCACCAGGGGGCTCGCCGATTGGGCGTACAGCGGCTGGGTGACCGTGGCGGCCAGCAGTATGAGCAGCGCCAGCGCCCGCTGCATGAAAGCCATCAAAAGCTCCCTCCCGTGTCGTTTTTGAATACTCGCGCAGCCTTATTCTGCAACAGCCCACGGTCAGGGCGGCAGAACGACGCCGGGAGGGTTTGGTGGACGGCTTCAAGCCGCGGCGCACACCCTGAGCACCTCGGCCCCATAGGCCTCCAGCTTTTTCGCGCCAATCCCGCTGATGCCGTCCAGCTCATGCAGGCGTTGCGGCGCCCGCTCGGCGATGGCGCGCAGCGTGGCATCGTGAAAAATCACAAAGGCCGGCAGGTTGTGCTCGCGCGCGATCTCGGCGCGCCAGGCCTTGAGCCGGGCCAGCCGTTCCAGCGCGCCGGCGTTGAGGCTGGCCTCGGCCAGCCCCTTGACCGAGGTCTTGGTGACGCGCTTGCGGCGGTCCGCCTTGGCCCCCAGCGCCTGCTCGCGCAGCAGCACCTTCACTTCGCCCTTGAGCACCTGGCGCGCGTCGGGCAGCAGCTGCAGGGTGCTGAAGGCCTCGGCATCGACGCGCACCGTGTTTTTGGCAATCAGCTGGCGCAGCACGCCGCGCCACTGGGCTTCCGCCAGATCGGCGCCTATGCCGAAGGTGCTGAGCTGGTCATGGCCGTATTGCACGACTTTTTCGGTCGCCTTGCCGCGCAGGATGTCCATGATGTGGCCGGCGCCAAAGCTGATGCCGCTGGCCTGCTGCACGCGGTAGATGCAGCTGAGCATCTTGCGCGCCGCCTCGGTCGCATCCCACACCGCCGGCGGGCTCAGGCAGTTGTCGCAGTTGCCGCA
>CAZWDK010000042.1:16306-17363 GCA_964633095.1 uncultured Polaromonas sp.
CGCGGCGGCAGCGCGTGTCTTCGGCCAGGCTCAGCAGCGCGTCGAGCTTGCCGCGCATCACCTGCTTGAACTCTTCGCTGGCGACCTCGCTGGTGTCTATCATGCGGCGCTGGTTCACCACGTCCTGCAGGCCGTAGACCATCCAGGCGTCGGCGCTCTGGCCGTCGCGGCCGGCGCGGCCGGTTTCCTGGTAATAGCCCTCGATGTTTTTCGGCATGTCCAGGTGCGCCACAAAACGCACGTCGGGCTTGTCAATGCCCATGCCAAAGGCGATGGTGGCGACCATGACCAGGCCGTCCTCGCGCAGGAAACGGTCTTGCCGCTGCTGGCGCAGGGCCGCATCCAGCCCGGCATGGTAGGCCATGGCCTTGATGCCGGCGTCCGCCAGCATGTCGGCGATCTCCTCGACACGCTTGCGGGACTGGCAGTAGACGATGCCGGCCTCGCCGTCGTGCTCGGACTCGATAAAGCGCAGCAGCTGGCGCGTCGGGTCGGTTTTTTCGACGATGGTGTAGCGGATGTTGGGCCGGTCAAAGCTGCTGACAAAGGCGCGCGCGTCTTCGAGTTTCAGCCGCTCCACCATGTCCTGCCGCGTCAGCGCATCGGCGGTGGCCGTCAGCGCCATGCGCGGCACATCGGGAAAGGCCTCATGCAGCAGGCTCAGGGAGCGGTACTCGGGCCGAAAATCATGGCCCCACTGGCTCACGCAATGCGCCTCGTCGATGGCAAACAGGCTGAGCAGGCCGCGTTGGTGCAGCGAGGCCAGCAGGCCCTTCATGCGCGGCGTGTTGATGCGTTCGGGCGCGGCGTAGAGCAGGGTCAGCTCGTTGCGCAGCAGCTGCTGCTCCAGCTGGCTGCTCTCCTCAAAGCTTTGCGTCGAGTTCAAAAACGCCGCCGACACCCCGGCCTCGATCAGGGCACCGACCTGGTCGTGCATCAGCGCGATCAGCGGCGAGATGACGATGGTCACGCCGTGGCCGGCGTTCTGCCGGGCGATGGCCGGAATCTGGTAGCACAGCGACTTGCCGCCGCCGGTCGGCATCAGCACCAGCGCGTC
>CAZWDK010000043.1:0-17273 GCA_964633095.1 uncultured Polaromonas sp.
CTAGCCCAGTTCTGCGGTCAGCGCCGGAACGGCCTGGAACAGGTCGGCGACCAAGCCGTAGTCGGCAACCTGAAAGATGGGGGCGTCGGCGTCCTTGTTGATCGCCACGATGACGTGGCTGTCCTTCATGCCGGCCAGGTGTTGGATCGCCCCGGAGATGCCGATCGCAACATACAACTCGGGCGCGACGATCTTCCCGGTTTGTCCGATCTGGTAGTCGTTCGGCACATAGCCGGCATCGACCGCGGCGCGCGAAGCGCCTATGGCAGCGTCCAGCTTGCCGGCCAGCGCCTCGATCAACGCGAAGTTCTCGCCGCTTTGCAGACCCCGGCCGCCGGAAATCACGACCCGGGCCGAGGTGAGTTCGGGACGGTCCGATGGCGTCAGCTCCTGGCCGAGCAGCCTGGACAACTGGCTGTCGGGCAAGGTCGCTATCGCTTCTATAGCAGCCTTGCCCCCGAGCGCCGCCGCATCGAAGCCGGTGGCACGGACCGTGATGACCTTGATGGGATCGAGTGACTCCACTGCCGCCAGCGCGTTGCCGGCGTAAATCGGTCGCACGAAGGTATCCGCCGTCTCCACCGCAACGATCTCGGAGATCTGCGCTACGTCGAGCAGCGCGGCGACGCGAGGCATCACGTTCTTGCCCGACGCGCTCGCCGCGGCGACGATGTGCGTGTAGTTGCGAGCGATCGAGGCGACAAGATCCGCCAGGTTCTCCGCCAATGGATGCGCCAGGCACGGCGCGTCGGCCACCAGCACCTTGCCGATGCCGGCGATGGCACTGGCATGGGCCGCCGCTTCGGCGCATTGATGCCCTGCAACCAGCACATCGATCTCGCCACCGATTTTCGAGGCGGCGGTCACGGCATGCAGCACGCCGGCCTTGATGGATTTGCTGTCGTGTTCAGCGATGACCAGTACTTTCATTGCGCAATCACCTTCGCTTCGGTTTTCAGTCGGTTGACCAGTTCCTTCACATCCGCCACCAGCAGCCCGGCCTTGCGCTTCGTGGGTTCGGTGATCCTGAGCGTGCGCAGCCGCGGTGCGATGTCGACGCCCAGTGCCTGCGGGCTCAAGGCTTCCAGAGGCTTCTTCTTGGCCTTCATGACATTTGGCAGCGTCGCATTGCGCGGCATGTTCAGTCGCAGATCGGCAGTGATCAGCGCGGGCAAGGGAACCGAGAGGGTTTCCAGTCCGCCATCGACTTCGCGCGTCACTTCGGCGCGGCCATCGGCGATGACGATCTTCGATGCGCAGGTGGCTTGTGGCCAGCGCAAGAGCGCGGCGAGCATCTGGCCGGTCTGGTTGGCATCGTCGTCGATCGCCTGCTTGCCGAGAATGACGACAAGCGGCTGCTCCCTGGCAACGATCTGCCTCAGCAGCTTGGCTACCGCCAAGGGCTGAACCTCTGCATCGGTCTCGACCAGGATTGCCCGGTCGGCGCCCACGGCCATCACAGCGCGCAGGGTTTCCTGGCAGGCGGCCACGCCGATCGATACGGCGACCACCTCGCTGACCGTTCCGGCCTCCTTGAGCCTGACCGCCTCTTCGATGGCGATCTCGTCGAACGGATTGATCGACATCTTCAGGCCGGCCGTGTCGACGGCCGTTCCATCCGATCTGATGCGGACCCTCACATTGGGGTCGACCACGCGTTTGACGGCAACGAGCGCTTTTTTCATCAATTCAATCTCCGGGTTACAACTCGATCACGACATGGGTGAGCTCTTCTCAGAGCGTGATCTGCCTGCGGTCAGGGTCGTACAACGGCTTGGTGTGGCGCACGATGGCGTAACGCTCTCCCATGACCTCCACGCTGTAGTCGGTGTGCCTGGCGTCCTCGGCCGGCAGGTAGGCACACAGGATGTTCTTGCCGACCGTGTAGCCGTAGCCGGCACTCTTGGCGGTGCCCAGCACACGGTCGCCAAGCAGGACGACCTCGCCGCCGAACATCTGCACCTCGCCCGGCGCGGTGAACCAGCACAGGCGTCGCTTGGGCCCCTGCTCCTTGAGCCTCTCCAGTGCCGCACGCGCGAGGAACTCGCCGTTCTTCCCCAAGGCCACGCAAAAGCCCAGCCCGGCCTCGTAGGGGTTGTAGTCGGGCGTGATATCCGAGCCCCAGACGAGATAGTGCTTCTCGAGGCGCAAGCTGGAGATCGCGCGGTAGCCGACGTCCTTGATGCCCAGGGGCACACCCGCGGCCCACAGGCGCTCGTAGAGGTGAACCGCATATTCGCTCGGCACGTGCAATTCCCAACCGAGCTCGCCGAAGTAGGTCACCCGCAGCGCAAGTACCGGCGCGAAACCGAGGTCCAGTTCCTGCGCGCTCAAATAGGGGAAGTGCTCGTTGTCGAGCGGCGTATCGGTCAGTTGCGCCAGCACCTCGCGTGAGCGCGGGCCGCAGATATTGATCACCGCCTTGCCCGAGGTGTGGTCGACCAGGCGCACGCTGCCGTCGGCCGGGAAATGGCGTTCGATGACCGAGCGGTCGCGCACGCCGAGCGCGCTGCCAGTCACGAAATAAAAGCGGTCTTCCGCCAGCCTGGTGATGGTGACGTCTGCCTCGATGCCGCCGCGCTGGTTCAGCAACTGGGTGTAGACAATCGTGCCGACCGGTCTATCCATGTCGTTGCCGGCCAGTTTTTGCAGCACGGCCAGGGCGCCCGGGCCGCGCAATTCGTACTTGCTGAACGAACTCATGTCGACCAGCGCGACGCCCTCGCGCACCGCGCGATGCTCGTCGCCAATGCGCGCGAACTCGGGCGTGCGCTGGAAGCTCGGCGTGTCCCTGGCTTGCACGCCGGGCGGCGCGAACCAGTTTGGACGCTCCCAGGCAAATTTGTTGCCGTAGACCGCACCCTTGTCCCTGAGCACCTGGTACAGCGGGCTGCGGCGCGCGTCCCGACCCGTGCTGTTCTCGTGATTCGGGAAGGCCACCGCGTAGTAGCGCGCATAGCTCTCGATCGCGCGTTCGTACATGAACTGCTTGACCACATGCGGGTGGCCGAAACGGCGCACATCGAAGGGCCAGAGATCCATGCCCGGGTCGCCATCGATGATCCAGTTGGCCATGACCGAGCCCGCGCCGCCGGAAGCCGCAATGCCCGACGTGAAGCCGCAGCACAGGTAGAAGTTGTCCAGCTCGGGACTCAGGCCGATGATGGGTTCGCCGTCGGCGGTGATCGGGATCGGGCCGTTGACCATCTGGCGCATGCCGACCTCGTTGAGGTAGGGAATGCGTTCCGCGGCGTCGAGGCCGTATTGCTCGAAGCGGTCGAAATTGGGCTGCAGCAGCTCGGGCCCGAAGTCCATCGGCATGCCGTGCTCGCCGAACGGCACGGTGCGGTCTTCCCAGCCGCCCACGCACAAGGCGCCGGGCTCGGGCTTGACGTAAAAGCGTGCGTCGGGGTCGCGCAGTGTCGGCAGATTGGCCGGAATGCGATCGGTTTTCTCGGTGACCAGGTACTGATGCTCGACCGCGCAGACCGGCACCCGGGTGCCGGCCATGCGCGCGACATCGCTGCCCCACATGCCTGCCGCGTTGACGACATAGTCCGCCTTGATGGCCCCTTGGTCGGTGACGACGCCGGTGACGCGCCGCCCTTCCCTGATCAGACGCGTGACGAGGATGTTCTGGATGATCTTGACGCCGTGCGCACGGGCTCCGGCAGCGTAGGCATTGGTCAGGCTGGTCGGATCGACATAACCGTCGGACCCTATCCAGGCCGCACCGACCAGCCCTTTGGTTTGCAGCAAGGGAAACAGCTCCTGGGCTTGCCGGGGAGAGATCAGTTCGATGTCCAGCCCAAAACCCTTGCCCATCGTCGCCGCACGCCTGATCTCCATCCAGCGCTCCTGGGAGGCCGCGAGACGCAGGCTGCCCACCTTGCGCCAGCCTGTCGCCTGCCCCGTTTCCTTTTCCAGCTCCCCGTAGAGCTGCGCGCCATAGCGCATCAAACGGGTGAGATTGCTGCTGCTGCGCAACTGGCCGACCAGACCGGCGGCGTGCCAGGTGGTGCCGTGCGTGAGTTGCAGCCTTTCGAGGATGACGACGTCATTCCAGCCGCGCTTGCTGAGGTGGTAGGCGATGCTGCAACCGATGACGCCGCCGCCGATGATCACGACTCGGCTTTCTTGTGGCAAGGACATTGATGGTTTCCTGTTTGGCTCTGTCAAATCGCTAGGGCGATGGCGCCCTTGCTGCTTGCCGACCGGTCCCAGCGCATGGGTGTCGATCCGATTGGCTTGCGAGCAACTTTAGACCATACATCAACAGAAATCAACATAAATACCAAAATAAACCACATTTTTTTGTGAATACATGTGCACATATGGCAAATATGTGGTCAAGCCCACAACAGGAAAACCCATGGCGTGGTGAAATGCGTGGATTCGCGTGGTATCTTGTGTACCCATGTTGCGCAATAGGCGCCGCGCAGTGGAACAAGGTCAGACGGGCGTCGGCTTCCCTGCCGCCAGGAAGTCATTCGGAACAAAAGACTGGAGATTTACAGGGATGATCAGAAATCAGCGCCAGGTGGAGATACTGAGGGTGGTCCAAGCCAAGGGCTCCAGCACCATAGGCGAACTCGCGGCGCAACTGCAGGTGTCGGGCGAGACGATACGGCGCAACATCAAGGCGCTCACCGAGAACGGCACGGTGTTGAAGGTTCACGGCGGCATCGTGCTGCCCGACCACGTCGAGGAGCCGCCTTACCAGCGCCGCATGCAGGACAACCTGGACGCCAAGCAGCAGATCGCGGCCAAGGTCGCCGAGCTCGTGCAGGACGGCGATTCGCTGATCCTGGACGGCGGCACGAGCGCGATCTGTGTGGCCCAGGCCTTGCGCGAGCATTCGCGCCTCACCATCGTCACGAATTCGGCCGAGATCGCCCGCACCCTGGCCACGCGCCATGGCAACCGAGTGTTCATGGCGGGCGGGGAATTGCGCGCCGACGATGCCGCGGCATTTGGCGAGGCCGTGCTTTCGTTCGTGCGACAGTTCCATGTCAAGTACGCCGTGCTCTCGGTCAGCTCCATCAGTGCCAGCGGCGACCTGATGTACTTCCAGTTATGTGACGCCGAATTCACCCGTGCCGCGCGCGCCCAGGCCGGCCAGGTCATCGCCATCGCGGACCACACCAAGCTCGGAAAGGACGCGGTGGTGAAGGCGTGCGGGCCGGAAGGCATCAACATCCTCGTCACCGACCTGCCCCCCGCAAGCGCGCTCAGCCAGTGTTTCGCCGCGGTGAACACCGCAGTGGTGGTGGCGCGGCCGGCGCAATAGGCCGACAGCGCCGGGCTCTTGCGGCGTGCTGCTGCGCCGCAACTCAGCGGAACACGACGGTTCGGTTGCCGTTGAGCACGACGCGACGCTCGACATGCCATTTCACGGCACGCGCCAGCACCACGCACTCGACGTCACGGCCGATCGCCGTCAGAGTGTCCGGGTCCATACCGTGGTCGACGCGCGCCACGTCCTGCTCGATGATCGGGCCCTCGTCCAGTTCGCCGGTGACGTAGTGCGATGTCGCCCCGATCAGCTTGACGCCGCGTTCATGCGCCTGATAGTAGGGCTTTGCGCCCTTGAAGCTGGGCAGGAAGGAGTGGTGAATGTTGATGGCCCGGCCCGCGAGCTTGCGGCACAGCTCATCGGACAAGACCTGCATGTAGCGCGCCAGCACGACCAGCTCGATCTTTTTTTCCTGCATGATCTCCAGCAGCTTCGCTTCCTGGTCGGACTTGTTCTGCGCCGTCACCGGGAGATGGTGGAACGGAATGTTGTGGGACGCCGCGAGCTGGTAGAAATCCGGGTGGTTCGAGACGATGGCAGGGATCTCGACGGGCAGCGAGCCCGAGCTGTAGCGAAAGAGCAGGTCGTTCAGGCAATGGCCGATCCGCGAAACCATCAGCAATACCCGAGGCTTGACGTGAGCGGCATGGGTCTCCCATTTCATCGAGAAGCGTTCGGCCAGTGTTGCGAAGTCCCGGTTCAGGTCGTTCAGCTCGATGGCTTCGCCGCGCAGCGCGAAATGCACGCGCATGAAGAAAAGCCCGGTGCGGCGATCGTCGAACTGCGCGCTGTTCAGGATATTGCCGCCGCGCTCGACCAGGAAGCCCGACACCGCATGCACGATGCCAAGCGTGTCAGGGCAGGAAAGGGTCAGGATGTACTCTGGCTGTGTCATGGTGTTGATCCTTGAAATGCGAGGAAGGGCCGGCATGGGCCGCCGCCGCGGCCCGAATGGTGTTGACGAGCAACATGGTGATGGTCATGGGCCCGACGCCGCCCGGCACCGGCGTGATGTGGCCTGCGGTGGCGAGCAGGCCCGCAAAGTCGACGTCGCCGACAATGCGGCCGTCCCGCAGCCTGTTGATGCCCACGTCGACGACGACGGCACCGGGCTTGACCATGTCTGCGGTCACCAGTTTGGGGTTGCCTGTGGCCACCACCAGGATATCGGCCAGCCGCGCATGAGAGGCGAGGTCACGCGTCTTGACATGGCATATCGTGACGGTCGCGCCGGCTTCGAGCAGCATCGCTGCCATCGGTTTGCCGACGATGTTGCTCGCCCCGATGATCACCGCGTGCTGGCCGGAGACCGGGATGCGCTCGCATTCGAGCAGCTTCATCACGCCAAACGGCGTACACGGCGAAAAGATCGCGTTGCCCGTGACCAGGGCACCGACGTTGTAGAGGTGAAAGCCATCCACGTCCTTGTCCGCGGCAATCGCGCCCAGCACCGCGGCGCTGCGAATGTGCGCCGGCAGCGGCAATTGCACGAGGATGCCGTGAACGGCCCGATCGCGATTGAGCGCCTCGATCAGCGCCAGCAGCTCGGTCTCAGGGGTCGTGCGCGGCAGCGCATGCACTGCCGAGCGGATACCGTTGTCGGAACAGGCCTTGGCCTTGTTGCGCACGTAAACATGGGAGGCCGGGTCGTCGCCGATGATGATCACCGCGAGCCCGGGCTGGCAGCCTTGGGAGGACAGCGCGGCGGCGCGCTGCTTCCACTCGGCGCGGACCTTGCTGGCGATGGCGACGCCGTCGATGATCTTTGCTTTCATGCGGCTTCGCCTCAGACCTTCACGCGTTCGGCCTTCGGGTCGTACGGCGCTCGCAGATGCGCCGTGGCGTCGACCAGTTCACCCGCGACGTCGATCTGATAGCGGCCGCCCGCGATGAAGGCGTTGTCTGCAAGGCCCGCATTGTTGACGACATAGCCCATCGCAACCGCGCCGCCTACCGTGTGGCCATAGGCGGCCGAAGTGAGGTGGCCGGCGGGCTTGCCGTTGCGCACGATGAGCTCGCCCCCCCACAGCACGGTGTCGGGATCATCCACCGTCAGCACGACCATGCGGCGGCTCACGCCCTGGGCCTTCTGCCTGATCAGCGCCTCGCGCCCGCGGAACGGGATGTCCTTGTCAAGCTTGACCGCGAAGGCAAGGCCCGCCTCGAGCGGCGTGTAGTCGGGCGTGAGCTCGCGGCCCCAGGCGCGGTAGCCTTTCTCGATGCGCAGCGAATCGATGGCGTAGTAGCCGGCGTTGCAAAGCCCCAGCGTCTTGCCGGCTTGCTGCAGCGCCTCGTACACCGCGACGGCGAATTCGACCGGCACATACAGCTCCCAACCCAGCTCGCCGACATAGGTGAGGCGCGTGGCGCGTACCGTCGCATAGGCGAGGTCGATCTCCTGGCTGGTGCCGAAGGGAAATGCCGCGTTGCTGAAATCGGCGCGCGACACAAGAGACAGCAGTTCCCGCGACTTCGGCCCCATCACGGCGAGCACGCTGTACATGCCGGTCACGTCGACGAGGGTGCAGTGCTTGCCGGCGGGGATGCGGCGTTCGATGTAGTCGAAATCGCGCGTCGTCTGGGCCGAGCCGGTGACGATCAGGTACTGGTCGCTCGCGAGCCGGGTCAGCGTGAAATCCGATTCGAAGCCGCCGCGTTCGTTGAGCATGGCGCTGTAGACGGTCTGGCCGACCGGCACGGCGACATCGTTGGCCGCCATGTATTGCAGGACTTCCTGCGCGTCGCGCCCCTTGACCAGGTACTTCGAGAACGAAGTCATGTCGAAGAGCGCCACGCCTTCACGCGTTGCCCGGTGCTCGCTGCCCGAGTAGGGCAGCCAGTTCTGCTTGCCGAAGGAGTACTCGACCTCGGCCTTCACGCCGGTCGGTGCGAACCAGTTGGGGCGCTCCCAGCCCATCTTGCTGCCGAAGCAGGCACCGCTCTCCTTGAGCAGGTGATAGACCGGCGAGCGGCGCAGCGGCCGCGCGCTGTCGAGTTCGCGGTTGGGCCAGGGCATCGCATAGTGCAGCCCCAGGGTCTCCTTGACGCGGTCCTTGAGCCAGCGGTCGTTGCCGTTGAAGCGGGCGAAGCGGCGTATGTCCACCGGCCAGAGATCCATGGTCGGTTCGCCAGCGACTATCCATTCGGCCAGCGCGAGGCCTGCGCCACCCGCGGAGGCTATGCCCATCGAATTGAAGCCCGCGCCGATGTAGAAGTTCTTCAGCTCGGGCGCTTCGCCGAGCAGAAAGTTGTTGTCAGGCGTGAAGGACTCCGGGCCGTTGTAGAACTGCTTGACGCCGGCGCTCTCGAGCGCGGGCACGCGGGTGATCGCGTTTTCCATCAGGATCTCGAACTGCGGCCAGTTGTCCGGCAGCAGCTGGAACTCGAAGTTCTCCGGAATGCCGTCCATTCCCCAGGGCGTGGCGTCGGGCTCGAAGCCGCCCATCACCAGCCCGCCGACCTCCTCCTTGAAATACACATAGCCGTCGGGATCGCGCATGACCGGCAGGTCGCGGTGCACGCCGGCGATTTCATCGGTCACGATGTAGTAATGCTCGGCGGAGTGCAGCGGCACCGTGACACCGCAAAGGCGGCCGACCGCCTTGGCCCACTGGCCGGCGCAGTTCACGACGATGTCGCAGCCGATATGGCCCTCGGCGCCCTCCTTGTTCTTCCAGCTGACCCCGCGCACCTGACCGTCAGCGACCTTGATGCCGGTCACCCGGGTCTGTTCGAAGATCTTCGCGCCGCGCTTGCGTGCACCCTTGGCCAGTGCTTGCGTGAGGTCGGTCGGGTTGGCCTTGCCGTCACCGGGCAGCCACACCGCGCCGACCAGATCGTCGGTGCGCATGATTGGCCACAGCTCGCCTGCTTCGCGGGGACCGATCACGTCGCAGTCCACGCCATAGGCACGCGCGATGGCGGCGGTACGGCGCAGTTGCGTCATGCGCTCCTGGCTGCGTGCCACCGAGAGCGAGCCGCAATTCTTCCAGCCGGTCCCGAGTCCGGTTTCGGCCTCGAGCTCGCTATACAGTCTGGTCGAGTAGCGGATCAGCTTGGTCATGCTCTCCTGGGAGCGCAATTGACCCACCAGACCGGCGGCATGCCAGGTCGTTCCGCAGGAAAGCTGGCCTTGTTCCAGCACGACCACATCGGTCCAGCCGAGCTTTGTCAGGTGGTAGGCGGTTGAACAGCCAATGATGCCGCCACCAATGATGACGATGCGCGCATGCGATGGAATGGAATGGCTCACTGCAGTTTCCTGTGGTCGGTGGATCGGAATGGGTTCGCGGCATTCGACGGGTACTCCACGACATGCCTCGTAAAACACACATATTACAACACAAACTCCATGTTATATTTTGACAAATTATCAAATAACCTCAAAATAAACACACAACACCACAAAATGTTGAACATCCATGCGGACAAATGACTGTGGCATCTGCCGCGCTCGCGGCTCTTTATTGGGGAAAATGACCTTGAACGATGTCAGCGGCGGCTATTTCCAGCGGAGCCTCGCCAGCGCCCAGGCACCTGGGCTGCCGCTGCAGAGTTGCCCGCCGGACCTGCATCCACGCCGGTTCCAGCCAGGCCGGGCGACAAGCTCGACAAAGTGCGCGGGGTGACCGACTGATGGCACCTCGCTCCAAATGGACGGTCCGCGTCCAGTCGCTCGAGACACATTTGCGCGTCGGCATTTACGAGCATGAACGGGAACCGCAGCCGGTCCTGGTGAGCTTGCGCATCAGCGGACTGGCCGAGACTTTTCCCTCCACGCTGGCTCAATGTTTCGACTACGAGCCTATCTGCCGATGGGTGCTCGACGAGTGGCCGCTGAGCGCACATACGGCTTTGCTGGAAACACGCCTGAACGAATTGGTGGACCAGGTGTTCCGTGCCGACCAGCGGATCACGGATCTCTGGGTCGGTTTGTACAAGACACAAAACGTCCCTCAGGCCCAATTTGTGGGACTGGAACGCGACATCACGCGTCTTCAATTCGAGGAACGTCCCGCTGTCGCTCGTGGTGACCGCACAGCCGGAGCGAACAGCCGGGTGCTGCACCCGGGCAGCACCGGCATTGGTTAACAGGAAACCACGGTCTCAGCCCGCCATCAGGCGGCCATCAGCTCGCCAAAGCGGCGCAGGTCCACATTGCCGCCGCTGATGATCACCCCCACGCGCTGGCCTGCGATCGGCAAACCGGCCTCGCAGGCGGCCGCAAAACCGAGGCAGCCGGTGGGCTCCACAATCATCTTCATGCGTTCGGCAAAAAACCGCATGGCCTGCACCAGTTGCGCATCGCTGACGGTCAGGACATCATCCACATCGCGCCGGATCACGCCGAAGGTGTACTCGCCCAGATGCTGGGTTTGCGCGCCGTCGGCAATGGTTTTGGGCGTGGGAATGTGGACGATGGCGCCGCTGCGAAACGACTGCTGGCCATCGTTGCCGGCCTCGGGCTCCACCCCGTAAACCTTGCAGGCCGGCGACAGCGCGCGCGCCGACAGGGCCGAGCCGCTGAGCAGGCCGCCGCCGCCCAGGCACACGAACAGGCAATCCAGCTCGCCCACCTCGTCAAACAACTCCCTGGCGGCGGTGCCCTGGCCGGCGATCACGTCGGGATGGTCATAGGGCGGAATCAGCGTCATGCCGCGCGCCTGGGCAATTTCGCGCGTCAGGGCCTCGCGGTCCTGCTTGAAGCGGTCAAACAAAATGATCTCGCCGCCATAGCCCCGGGTGGCATCCACCTTGGCGGGCGGCGCGTCCAGTGGCATCAGGATCACGGCGGGAATGCCCAGCAGGCGGGCTGACAGGGCCACGGCCTGCGCATGGTTGCCCGATGAAAAGGTGATCACCCCGGCCTTGCGCTGCTCGGCGCTGAAGCGGGAAAGCGCGTTGAAGGCGCCGCGAAACTTGAAGGCGCCCATGCGCTGAAAGTTCTCGCACTTAAAGAATACACTGGCCTTGAGCCTGTCGTCCGCCGTGCGCGAGCGCAGCACGGGCGTGCGGTGGGCATGGCCATCAAGCCGCCGGGCGGCGGCCATCACATCATCAAAAGTGGGCAGGGTCAGCATGTTCAAGGTCCGGTTCGAAGCCAGGGTGTATTGCAAGCAGCGTGGTGTGGTTTATACAGTAAGCAAGCCGGCATCCCGCAGGTCCAACCCATGATCAGGCTGCTGAGAACCTTCTCCTGGCAGGAACTGCGCTTGCACCCCTGGCGCAACGCCGCCGCCGTGCTGGCGGTGATGCTGGGCGTGGCGCTGGCGTTTTCGGTGCAGCTGATCAATGCCTCGGCGCTCAGTGAATTTTCCCAAGCCGTGCGCTCGGCCAGCGGCCAGCCCGATCTGGAACTGCGGGCGGTGCAAAGCAGTTTTGACGAGGCGGTTTTTGAGCGCGTGGCCAGCCACCGCCTGGTCGATGTGGCCAGCCCGGTGCTGGAGCTGGGCAGCTATGCCGTGACCGCCAGCGGGGAGCGCAAGGCGCTGCGCGTGGTGGGCCTGGACGCGCTGGTCGCCGCCCCCTTGGCGCCGGCCCTGATGCCGGTGCCGGGCAGCGGTTCAGACCGCTTTGCGCTGTTCGCGCCCGGCACGGTTTTCTTGAACGCTGCCGCCAGGCAAGCACTGCCGGAATCGAATAAGACGGCTTTCAGGCTGCAAAGCGGCCTGCAGTTGCGCGAGGTGAAAGTGGCGGGCTCCGTCAGCGCCGGCGGTGCGGCGCTGGCGGTGATGGACATCGCCGCCGCCCAGGACCTGTTTGGCAAGGCCGGCCAGCTGACGCGCATTGATGTGCGACTCAAACCCGGTGCCGACCCGGCCAGCTTCATCGCCTCGCTACAGCTGCCACCCGGCATCACCGCAGCCGCGCCCGGCGACGCCGCCCAGCGCGTCAGCCAGCTGTCGCGCGCCTACCGCGTCAACCTGACGGTGCTGGCGCTGGTGGCCTTGTTCACCGGCGCGTTTCTGGTGTTTTCGGTGCTGGCGCTGAGCGTGGCCAAGCGGGCGCAGCAGTTTGCGCTGCTCGGCGTGCTGGGCCTGACCGGGCGCGAGCGGCTGCAACTGGTGCTGGCGGAATCGCTGGCGCTGGGCCTGCTGGGCAGCCTGCTGGGACTTGCGCTGGGCACGGCGCTGGCGGCGCTGGCGCTGCGCGTGCTGGGCGGCGACCTGGGCGGCGGCTACTTTGCCGGCGTCGCACCTACCTTGCAATGGGACGGCCGGGCCGCGCTCATCTATGGCGCGCTCGGTGTGGCGGCCGCCGGCGTGGGCGGCTGGTGGCCGGCGCGGGCGGCGCAAAAGCTGCCACCGGCGCAAACCCTCAAGGGCCTGGGCCAGGCCGGCAGCGCCGGCACGGCGCGCTGGCTTGGTATCATTTTGATAGCTACTGGCGCCCTGCTGGCGTGGGCTCCGCCGATTTTTGGCATTCCACTGGCGGCTTATGTGTCGGTCGGCCTGCTGCTGGTGGGCGGCATCACCGCGCTACCCTGGCTGATCGCCCTGCTGTATGACCGGCTCGGCCCCTGGGTCGCGCACCGGCCGCTGCCCTTGCTGGCCGTGGAGCGCGCGCGCCGGGTGCGTGAGAGCGCGGCGGTGGCGGTCAGTGGCGTGGTGGCCTCGCTCAGCCTCGCCGTGGCGCTGACCGTGATGGTGGCGAGCTTTCGCGACTCCATGACGCACTGGCTGGACGTGGTGCTGCCGGCCGATCTGTATGTGCGCACGGCCCTGGGCAGCCCGGCCAGCGAGACGGCCTATCTCCCGCCCGGCTTTGTGCAGGCGCTGGCCCGCCTGCCCGGCGTGGCGCGCCTCAGCGGGCTGCGCAGCACGCAGCTGCTGCTGGATGCAGGCCAGCCCGCGGTCACGCTGATCGCGCGCCCCCTGCTCGACCCGGCCAGCACGCTGCCGCTGGTGGGCAGCCTGCTGACTGTGCCGCCCGGGCATGTGGGCATTTACGTGAGCGAGGCGATGGTGGACTTGTATGACGCCAGGCCGGGCCGCACTTTTCAGCCACTTTCAAAGCTTTTCAGTGCCCCGACCCAATCGGAACGGGCACAACCAGCTCCCGATTTGATAGCAACTTCACCACCCTCGTTTTATGTGGCCGGCGTCTGGCGCGACTACGCCCGCCAATTCGGCGCCATCGCCATGGACCAGCGCGACTTTCAGCGCCTCACCGGCGATGCGCGCGTCAACGACGTGGCGCTGTGGCTGAACGCAGGGAGCAACGACGGCGCGGTGCAGCAGGCCATACGCCAGCTGGCGGAGCAGTCGGGCGCGGGCGCGCTGGTGGAGATCGCCTCAGTGGGCCAGCTGCGCGCCACCTCGCTGAGGATTTTTGACCGCAGCTTTGCCGTGACCTACTGGCTGCAGGCGGTGGCGATTGCGATCGGCCTGTTCGGCGTGGCCGCCAGCTTCAGCGCCCAGGTGCTGGCGCGCCGCAAGGAGTTCGGCCTGCTGGCGCACCTGGGGCTGACGCGCCGGCAAATCCTCACGGTGGTGGCCGGCGAAGGCGCGGCCTGGACGGCCATGGGCGCGCTGGCCGGGCTGGCGCTGGGCCTGGCGGTGTCCGCCGTGCTGGTGCATGTGGTCAACCCGCAAAGCTTTCACTGGAGCATGGACTTGATGCTGCCCTGGTGGCGCCTGCTGGCCTTGTGCGCCGCCGTGGTGCTGGCCGGCACGCTGACCGCCTGGCTGGCCGGCCGCGCGGCGGCGGGCCGGGATGCGGTGCTGGCCGTCAAGGAAGACTGGTAGGCACAGAACCCATCAAGTTTAGAAAGCCGTTTTTTCGGCCTTCAAACAGGTTTGCTTTTGCTTACCTTCGTCACGGTTTTGACGCGGCATTGTCATCATCGCATCCGGGGGCTCGGCTACCATGGTGCTCCCGCCTCAACGAGCAACCCTATTTCAGCGAGGTTTCAGCATGGCATCCGCTCAGTACCGCATTGAAAGCCGATCCCCCCTGATGGGCAGCTTGCTGCCGCCCACCGCTTACAAGGAAATTTACGCAGACTGCTCACTGGCCGTGGCCGTCGCCGTCAAAAGCGTGGCCGACCCGACACGACAGGAAGTGCGGGTGGTGCATGTGCCGAGTGGTGAAATCGTTTTTCAGACCACGCCTTCCGCGCCCCCAGCCTAGCCGCCATTGGGGACTGGGCGTCAGGCCTGGCGCAAACCCGGGCGCCTCAACATGCCTTCGGCCTTACGCCTTGCACAGTGGACTCAATGGGTGATCACCACCAGCACACTGCAGGGCGCATGCTCGATCAGCGATTTGGACACCGAGCCGCGCCACCAGCGCGCCGCCCAGCCCTCCAGGTGCTTGTGCCCCACCACAATCAGATTGGCATCGATCTTTTCGGCATATCTGGCGATTTCGTCCACGACTTCGCCGTACAGCACCTCACCGTTGGCCTGGTGGCCCGATTCACGCAGCCGGCGCAGGCCGTCATCAAGAACGCCCTGGTACTTTTCCTTGTCCTGCTCGGCGAGGCTTCTGTCGTAAATGCCGCCTTCAATGCCTATGACCTGCATGTGAATGGGCGTGACAGCAATCAGGGTCAAGGCCGCCTGGCTCCACTGCACAATATCGCGGCAGTCCAGCAAAGCTTTTTGGCCCGATTCGGAACCGTCGTAAGCCAGCAAAATTCGCTTGTACATGGTGCACCTCCTGAATTGAGTGACTGGAGCCCTTTAAAGGATAAACCTTCCCGCGGCGCCATGCAACCGGCCCGCCCTGCCCGCCCGCTTGCGGCGCGCTTGCTGCGAGAATCAGCCTCATGACCATGCCCACCACGCTCAACGACTCCTGGCTCAGCGGCGCCATCGCCCGCATCGAGGCCGACTTTCAGCGCAGCGCCGACACCCACCTGATTACCCTGCCGCTGCCCGGGTTTGCCGCGCGCGGCATTGACCTCTACCTCAAGGACGAATCGACCCACCCCACCGGCAGCCTGAAACACCGGCTGGCGCGCTCGCTGTTCCTGTACGCGCTGTGCAATGGGCTGATTCATGAGACCTCCACCATCGTGGAAGCCTCCAGCGGCTCCACCGCCGTGAGCGAGGCCTACTTCGCGCGGCTGCTGGGCCTGCCCTTTATTGCCGTGATGCCGCGCAGCACCTCGCCCGAAAAAGTCGCGCAGATCGAGTTTTACGGCGGCCGCTGCCACTGGGTGGACAGCGCCGTGGAGGTGTACGACGAAGCCCGCAAACTGGCCCAGCAAACCGGCGGCCACTACATGGACCAGTTCACCTACGCCGAGCGCGCCACCGACTGGCGCGGCAACAACAACATCGCCGAAAGCATGTTCAACCAGATGGCGCGCGAACGGCACCCGGTGCCGCGCTGGATTGTGGTCGGCGCCGGCACCGGCGGCACCAGCGCCACCATAGGCCGCTATGTGCGCTACCAGCGCCATGCGACCCAGCTGTGCGTGGCCGACCCGGCAGGCTCGGTCTTCAGCGCCTACCACCGCAGCGGCGACGCCAGCCTGAAGGGCGCCGGCTCGCGCATCGAGGGCATTGGCCGGCCGCGCGTGGAGGCCAGTTTCATCCGCACCGTCATAGACCGCATGGTGGACGTGGCCGACGTCGATTCGCTGGCCGCCATGCAGGCGCTCTCGGCCCTGCTGGGACGCAAGGTCGGGCCCTCGACCGGCACCAACTTTGTCGGCATGCTCACATTGGCGCACGAAATGCTGGCGCGCGGCGAGCCAGGCTCCATCCTGTCCCTGCTGTGCGACTCGGGCGAGCGCTACCTGCCCACCTACCACGATGCCAACTGGGTGCAGGAAAAAATGGGCGATTGCGCGGCGGCGCAACAGCGCATCGCGCAGCTGATGCAGCCTGGCGCCCACCCTTGACGGCCTGATATGCGCGCCTCCATGCCACTCAGCCTGATGCGACGCCAGTTGCTGCTGGGAAGCATGGCCGGGCTGGCGGGAGTTGGCGGGCTGGCGCACGCCCTGCCCGCCAGGGCGCTGGTCTTTCCGCGCGACCGGGGTTCGCACCCCGACTTTCGCACCGAATGGTGGTACATCACCGGCCACGCCAGCGCAAGCGACCGTGGCCCGGCTGCGCGCCAGTTCGGTTTTCAGCTCACGTTTTTTCGCGTGCGGGTCGAGGGCACGCAAGGCATGGCCTCCAAATTCGCCGCCAAACAGCTGCTGTTTGCCCATGCCGCCATCACCGATGTGCAGGGCAACAGGCTCTGGCACGACCAGCGCATCGCACGCAATGGTTTTGGCGTGGCCATGGCCAGCGAAACAGACATGCAGGTCAAGCTGCGCGACTGGTCATTGCAGGCGCAAGGCGGGCGCTACGGCGCAGAACTGCCCGCCACCGACTTCGGCCTGCAGCTGCAGTTCGATGAAACCCAGCCCGTGCTGCTGCAGGGCCAGCAAGGCCTGTCGCGCAAAGGGCCGGAAGAAAAACAGGCCAGCTACTACTACAGCCAGCCGCAGCTCGCCACCAGCGGCAGCCTGCAAATCAAGGGGCAAAGCTTTGCGGTCACCGGCAAGGCCTGGCTGGACCACGAATGGAGCGAAGAACTGATGCACCCCAGCGCGGTGGGCTGGGACTGGATAGGCATGAACCTGACGGATGGCAGCGCCCTCACCGCCTTCAGGCTGCGCGACAAAAACGGCAACGCGGTGTGGGACGGCGGCTCGTTCAGGTCAGCCAGGCATGCGCTTTACACCTTCAGCCGCGGCGAAGTCATTTTCAAACCGGTGCGCAGCTGGAAAAGCCCGCTCACGCAGACCAGCTACCCGGTGGAGTGGCTGGTGCGTACCCCGGCAGACTTCTACACCGTCAGAGCCGTCATCGACAACCAGGAACTCGACAGCCGCCAGTCCGCCGGCTCGATTTACTGGGAGGGCCTGAGCGAGCTGCTGGACAGCAAGGGCCAGCGCGTGGGCTGGGGTTACCTGGAGATGACGGGCTATGCGCAGCCGCTGCGACTGTAGCGGTTCGGGAGTCGATTC
>CAZWDK010000044.1:0-17109 GCA_964633095.1 uncultured Polaromonas sp.
TGCATGAAGCCATTAGCACGGTCCCGCCGCTAGGCGCGCCCGTGCATGTGGAACTTCCCGATGGAGGCTCGGCCGCGCAGTCGTTCGAGCCGGAAACCATGGGCCGCTGAGCGATAGGCGGCGCAGGCGGCGCTTATTTCAGGCGCGCCAGCTGGTCGCGGATCTTCTCCAGCGTTGCCGTGAAATCGACCAGGCGCTTGCGTTCCTGCTCCAGCACGGCGGGCGGCACCTTGGCCACAAAGGCCTCGTTGGCCAGCTTGGCATTGACCTTGACCAGTTCGCCTTCCAGGCGCGTCGCTTCCTTGCCCAGGCGCGCTTTCTCGGCGGCCACGTCCACTTCCATGTGCAGGCAGACACGCGCCTCGCCGACCACGGCCACGGGCGCCGCCTGGGCGGCAGCGGCCCAGCTGGCCTCGTCCTCAAACAGCTTGACTTCGCTGAGCTTGGCCAAGGCCTTGAGCACGGGCGCCACGCCCGTCATGAAGGCGCTGTCGCCCAGCACAAACAGTGGCAGGCGCGTGGCCGGCGACACCTTCATTTCACCGCGCAGGTTGCGGCAGGCGTCGACCAGGGTCTTGAGCTTGGCCACATGCGCCTCGGCTTGTTCATCGATTTTTCCGGGCTGGCTCTGCGGGTAGGCGGCCTGGCCGATGAGCGGGCCTTTCTTGAGGCCTGCCACCGGCGCCACTTTCTGCCACAGCTCCTCGGTGATGAAGGGAATCAGCGGGTGCGCCAGGCGCAATATGGCTTCCAGCGTGCGGATCAGGGTGCGGCGGGTGGCGCGCTGTTGCGCATCGCTTCCCAGCTGGATCTGCACCTTGGCAATCTCCAGGTACCAGTCGCAGAACTCGTCCCAGACAAACTGGTAAATGCTGCTCGCCACATTGTCCAGCCGGTAGTCGGCAAAGCCCTTGGCCACCTCGGCTTCCACGCGCTGCAGGGTCGATGAAATCCAGCGGTCGGCCTGCGAGAACGTCAGGTAGTTTTCAAACTCGCCGCCGGGCGCGCACTGCGCCTTGCTGTGTTCGGCCAGGCCGCAGTCCTGGCCTTCGCAGTTCATCAGGGTGAAGCGGGTGGCGTTCCAGAGCTTGTTGCAGAAGTTGCGGTAGCCCTCGCAGCGCTTGCTGTCAAAGTTGATGCTGCGGCCCAGGCTGGCCAGCGAGGCAAAGGTAAAGCGCAGCGCATCGGCGCCGTAGCCGGGAATGCCGGCCGGGAATTCCTTTTCGGTGTTCTTGCGCACCTGCGGCGCGGTCTCGGGCTTGCGCAGGCCCTGCGAGCGCTTCTCCAGCAGCGGTGCCAGCGCGATGCCGTCGATCAGGTCGACCGGGTCCAGCACATTGCCCTCGGACTTGCTCATCTTCTTGCCATGGGAATCCTTGACCAGGCCGTGGATGTAGACATGGTGGAAGGGCACCTGGCCGGTGAAATGCGTGGTCATCATGATCATCCGGGCGACCCAGAAAAAGATGATGTCGTAGCCGGTCACCAGCACGCTGGAGGGCAGGAACAGGTCCAGCTCCTTGGTCTTTTCGGGCCAGCCCATGGAGGAGAAGGGCACCAGGGCCGAGGAATACCAGGTGTCCAGCACGTCCTCATCGCGCGTGAGCTTTTTGCCCGGTGCCTGTTGCTGCGCTTGCTCTTCGTCGGTGGCCACATAGACCTGGCCGTCTTCGTCGTACCAGGCCGGGATCTGGTGGCCCCACCAGAGCTGGCGCGAGATGCACCAGTCCTGGATGTTGCCCATCCACTGGTTGTAGGTGTTGACCCACTGCTCGGGCACGAACTTGACGGCGCCGCTGTCAACCGCGTCAATGGCCTTTTGCGCGATCGATTTGCCGGTCGGATCCTGCTCGCTGACCTTGTTCATGGCGACAAACCACTGGTCGGTCAGCATCGGTTCAATGATCTGGCCGGTGCGCGCGCAGCGCGGCACCATCAGCTTGTGTTTTTTCACTTCCACCAGCAAGCCCTGCTCCTGCAGATCGGCCACCACCGACTTGCGGGCATCGAAACGGTCCAGGCCGCGGTATTTCTCGGGCGCGTTGTCGTTGATGGCGGCGTCCAGCGTCAGCACGCCGATGATGGGCAGCTGATGGCGCTGGCCGACGGCGTAGTCGTTGGTGTCGTGCGCCGGCGTGACCTTGACGACGCCGGTGCCAAAGTCCTTGTCCACATAGTCGTCGGCAATGATGGGGATGTTGCGCTCGCACAGCGGCAGCACGACTTCCTTGCCGATCAGCTGCCGGTAGCGTTCGTCTTCCGGGTGCACCATCACGGCCACGTCGCCCAGCATGGTCTCCGGGCGGGTGGTGGCCACCGTCAGGGAGCCCGAACCATCGGCCAGCGGATAGCGGATATGCCAGAGAAAGCCGTCTTCCTCTTCGCTTTCGACTTCCAGGTCGCTGACGGCGGACTTGAGAATCGGGTCCCAGTTGACCAGGCGCTTGCCGCGGTAAATCAGGCCCTGCTCATAGAGCTGCACAAAGGTGGCGGTAACGACCTTGGACATCTTCGGGTCCATGGTGAAGTACTCGTGCTGCCACGACACCGAGTCGCCCATGCGGCGCATCTGGCGCGTGATGGTGGAGCCGGACTCTTCTTTCCACTCCCAGACCTTGGCGACAAAATTCTTGCGGCCCAGGTCGTGGCGGGACTGTCCCTGCTCTTGCAATTGGCGCTCCACCACGATTTGCGTGGCAATGCCGGCGTGGTCGGTGCCGGGCACCCACAGCGTGTTGTGGCCGCGCATGCGGTGGTAGCGCGTCAGGCTGTCCATGATGGTCTGGTTGAAGGCATGGCCCATGTGCAGCGTGCCGGTCACATTGGGCGGCGGCAGCTGGATCGAAAACGAGGGCTTGTTGGCGTCCAGCGTCGGCTCGTACTGGCCGCTTTGCTCCCACTCCGGTCCCCAGCGGCTTTCAATCGCCGCCGGCTCAAATGACTTGGCCAGGCTGTCCAGCCCCGGCGTGGGCGGAGACACCTTGGCGGCGTCAGGGGCAGGGGCGGCGGGGGTTGGGGTGGCAGCGTCAGTCATGGGGCAATGAAAAACGGCATCTGGTGAGATGCCGTTCGGGTGGATTGAACTGCCCCGATTTTATTCGACTGGCCGGGCGGCCTGCGCTAGCTATCGATTTGGTAGCTGCTTGTGCCCGTCGGAACTGGGTTTTCGGCCTGTTTGGCTTGAAATCAGATGCCCGCCGGTTTTTTCAGGGTCAGCATGCGGTCCTGCGGGGTCAGCACCAGCGTCCTGACCTCATCGCCATGGCGCACGGTGAGCCTGACGGGCGCGTCGGGCGCCGCGCGTGCCCACAGTTTTTTGTAAAAGGCTTCCAGGGTCGTGACTTCCATGCCGTCCACCGCCAGCACCACTTCGCCGGCTTGCAGGCCGGCGCTTTCGGCCGGGCTGCCTTCGCTGACCCGCATGATCTGCACCTGCCCACCCTGGTCGCTAGAGGTCACGCCCAGCCAGGGCCGGCGGCTGGGACGGCTGCTGCCCGACTGCTGCAACTCGGCGAGTATCGGTTTGAGCAGGTCCACCGGCACGAACATATTGCCGGGCAGCGGCTGGTTTTCGCCGCTGGCGTGCATCACCAGCAGCGAGCCTATGCCTATCAGTTCGCCCTTGTGGTTGAACAGCGGCGCGCCGCTGTGGTTGCCGCTGCCGGCGGTGACCGGCGGGCTGGTAAAGAGGGCGATGTCGATGTGGTATTCCCAGCTGCCCGAGAAGGCGCGCTTGCCGACCAGCCGGGTCATGCTGATGTCGCTCTCCTCGCCGTCGGCCGTCGCCCCGGTGGCGGCCATCAGGGGCTCGCCGGGTCTCAGGTCCTGCAGGCTGCCCAGCGGCACCGGGGCCACGCCGCGCAGGGGCAGCAGCGGCCTGAGCAGGCCAAAGCCGGTGGCCAGGTCGTAGGCCACGGGGCTGGCCGGCAGGATCCTGTTGTCCTGCGTGATGATCTCGATCTGCTGCGCCTCCAGCATCAGGTAGCCTATCGTCAGGACCAGGCCGTCGGCGCCTATGACCACGCCCGATCCGGTGCGCTGCCGCCCCAGGGTCTCGGCCGAGCGAGCGCCTTCGGCCGCGGTCACCTGGACGCCGACGACCGCCGCGTTGGCCAGGCTCAGGGCGTTCAGCGTGGCCTGTGCCGAGGGCGGCGGCGCGGTGGCTGCCAGTGTGGAGGGTGTGGACGCGCCCGAGGCCAGCGGCAAGGACAAGGCGACAAAAAGCCAGAAGCTTGTAGCACGCATGATGACCTCCAGGACGTGCAGGAAGATCGGGAGAGGCGCATCCAAAGAATGCGCCTGATTCACACGCAGCGCAAGGGGCGCGCGATGAATCGGGCCGCCTGGCCGTCCTTCTGGCCCTCAGACAGCAACGGTGGCGGGCTCGCGTGCCGCCGCGATGCAGGCCTGCAGCAGCGCGCTGTCGCCCAGCTGGTTGGCCATGAGCAAAATCAGCCGGGCATTGAGCAGCTCGGACTCTTCGCGGCTCAGGCCCTGGTGGGCGTCCAGCAGGCTTTCGTAAAACGCATCGGCGTCCTGGAAGTTGAGGCTGGTTTTCATGCTGCCTTCCCTTTGAGTTTTTCTTCCGTGTTTCCCTGCGGCTGCTCGCCGGCGCCCAGCGCCAGGCCCAGGGCATGCACCAGCGAGGCGTCAATGCTCTCGCCGGTCGCGGCCACATAGCTGTCGGGCCTGAGCAGCGCCCAGGCATGGCCAAAGACATGGCAGCTTGCCTGCAAATGACCCAGCGGGTCCAGCACATGCTCGGTCGCGCTGGCGCTCTCGCCGGGGGCGATCACCTGGACGCAGCGCAGGTCGGTCCGCAGCGACAGCGCCCGCAGCCGGGCCGCCGCGCCGGCCGACAGGTCGCCGAACACCAGCAGGAGCAAGCGGCCACCGGCCCATTTCAGCAAATCCATCAACTCGCCGCGGCTGCCGTCCGGCCAGGCCAGGGCGGCGTTTTGCGTGGCCCGCCCGCCCGTGGGGCTGCAGGCGCCGGAGCGGGTGTAGGTGTTGGGTGTGGACATGCGGCCGGTATTGACCAGCTGCCGGGCAAACACATAGCGGCGCGCCAGGCCCAGGGCCGCCGTGCGGAACAGGCGCTCGGCACCGTCGGCCGGGCGCAAGAAGCGGGCGGTGCGGTTGGTGACCCGCAGGTTGTACTCCGCGGCCTCATGCCTTTCCTCGTGGTAGCTGTCCAGCAGGGCGGGGGCGGCGCGGCCCTGCAGCACGGCGGCCAGCTTCCAGGCCAGGTTGTCGGCGTCCTGCACGCCCGAGTTGCCGCCGCGCGCGCCAAAGGGACTCATCACATGGGCCGCATCGCCGGCAAAGAAGACGCGGCCGTGGCGCAGCCGGTCCAGGCATTCGCTGCGGTAGGCGTAGGGGCCGACCCAGACGATCTCGCATTCATCGACGCCAAGCTCGTGGCCGAATTGCTTGCTGAGCCTGGCGCGCACCACCTCTTCGCGGCTGACGGCCTCGGCGCTGGCCAGCGGCGGCATCTGGTAGTCAACGCGCCAGACGCCATCGGCCATCAGGTGCTGCCAGACGGCGCGCCCTTCATTGAAAGGCGCTTCTATCCAGGTGTGGCGCTCCGCCGGCGGCGGGTTCTTGAAGCGCACATCGGCAATGCACCAGCGGTCATCGCCTTTTTGGGCGCTGAGCGGGATGCCGCACCACTGGCGAAACGGGCTGTGGGCGCCGCTGCAGTCAATCACATGCTCGGCCTCCAGCGTGTAGCTGCCCGCCGGGGTGGCGGCGGTCAGCGTAGCAAAGTCGGCATTTTGTTCAAACGCGGTGATGCGGTGCTTCCAGCGGGTGTCGATCAGGCGGTCGGCCGGGTCGGCCGGACTGAGCTGCTCGACCAAAAAACCTTCCACGTAAAACTGCTGGATGTTGATGAACGGCGGCTGCTGGCTCAGCGAATGGGTTTGCTGCTGGCGCAGGTCAAAGGAATAGACCTCGTCCGCGCCGGCAAAGGTGCGGCCTATGCTCCACTGCACGCCCTTGCTGGCAATGCGTTCATAAATGCCCAGGCGCCTGAAAATCTCCAGCGTTTTCTGCGCATAGCAGATGCCGCGCGAGGAAGCGCCCTTGACGCCGACCGTGTTGTCTTCGTCCAGCAGCAGGGCGCGAACGCCGTACTGCGCCAGCGCGCAGGCCAGCGTGAGGCCGGTGATGCCCGCGCCCACGATCACGACGGGATAGCGCCTGACTTCGCCGCTGAGGATTTCGGGCGGCGCGACAAACGGGTATTCGGGCAGCGCGTAGCCCGCGCCTTCGGCAAAGGCATAACCGTTGGCCAAGGCCGCGCCTGCGTAGGTTTCGTGGGTCTCCAGCATGGGGGCTCCTGCTTGGTTGTTGTCAACAATTGAGGGCCTTGGCCCCTTTCCGTCGGGCGTCATCAGCTATCAAATTGGTAGCGGCACGCTGCAGGCGCCGGTCGTTTGGCCGGGGTTTCAGCGCAGTGGCGCGGCGTTCGCTGACCTATTCGCAACGAATTCACTTTAGCGGAACTCCCGTGCATTGCCAAGCCTGGGGCGGCGCTGCGGCGCAGGCCGGCCGGCGCCTATTGAGAGCGCTTGTCGGGCGCTTTGCATGAATAGTTTTTATCAATTCCATGCATTGACTGCGGCCACTGGACGCATCGTGCCAACTGGACTAAGGTAAGTTCCGTCTTCGGTCATCTTGCTCGAAGCAAAGGCGCGTTATCGCAAGGCATTTCATCAACCCACGAAGGAGATTTCCATGGCTGCTCTCAAAGGCTCGCGAACGGAAGAGAACCTGAAGGCCGCATTTGCGGGCGAATCACAGGCCAACCGCCGCTATCTGTATTTCGCCAACAAGGCTGACGTGGAGGGCCAGAACGATGTGTCGGCACTGTTCCGCTCCACCGCGGAAGGTGAAACCGGCCATGCCCACGGCCACCTGGAGTGGCTGGAGCAATGCGGCGACCCCGCCACCGGCATGCCCTTCGGTGCGACCCGTGACAACCTCAAATCTGCCATAGCAGGCGAAACCCACGAGTACACCGACATGTACCCCGGCATGGCCAAAACCGCGCGTGAGGAAGGCCACGACGAGGTGGCCGACTGGTTTGAAACCCTGGCCAAGGCGGAGCGTTCGCATGCGAACCGCTACACCAAGGCTTTGGCGGAACTGGTCGACTGATACGGCTGCTGCGCGGGCGCAGGGCGGCGCCGCGGGGCCTGATCGGGCAGCCTGAAGCGCATTCCGGTTGCCCGCCGCCCGCGCCTTTGTCCAGCATCCCGCTCGCCGCGCCGTGAACGTGCAGCGAGTTTGGGAAAGCATTTCAGCGGTCAATTTTTTCTGAAACCCACACACAGAAAAAGAGGCAACCATGGCCACAGAAGGCAATCTGCAAGCCCCCACGCGCCACCCCATCGACTGGAAGAACCCGGCGTTCTACGACGAGGGGGCCACGCTGCATGAGCTGGCGCGCATCTTTGACATCTGCCATGGCTGCCGGCGCTGCGTCAGCCTGTGCGGCACCTTTCCCACGCTGTTCGAGCTGATCGACGAAAGCAAGACCGGCGAGGTCGACGGCGTCGACAAGAAGGATTACGGGAAAGTGGTGGACCAGTGCTATATGTGCGACCTCTGCTACATGACCAAATGCCCCTATGTGCCGCCGCATCCGTGGAACGTGGACTTTCCGCACACCATGCTGCGCGCCAAGGCCATCAAGTTCAAACAGGGTGGTGTCGGCGCCGGTGAAAAGTTTTTGGCCTCGACCGATGTGCATGGCCAGTTCGCCGGCATTCCGATCGTGGTGCAGCTGGCCAATGCCGTCAACAAGACCAAACCGGCGCGCGCCGTGATGGAAAAGGTGCTGGGAGTGGACAAAAATGCCTGGCTGCCCGAGCTGGCGACGAAAAAATTCCGCTCCGGCGCGCTGCCGTCGCCGCCGTACCCGGTGAAAGACGGCGCCAAGACCCCCGGCAAGGTGGTGATTTATGCCACCTGCTACGTCAACTACAACGAGCCCGGCATAGGCCACGACCTGCTCAAGGTACTTAGCCACAACGAGGTGCCTTATGTGCTGGTCGAGAAGGAAAAATGCTGCGGCATGCCCAAGCTGGAGCTGGGCGACCTCGATTCGGTCAACGCCAGCAAGCTGGCCAACATCCCGGTGCTGGCCAGCTATGCCAAGGACGGCTACGCCATCCTGAGCGCCGTGCCCAGCTGCACGCTGATGTTCAAGCAGGAGCTGCCGCTGCTGTATCCGGGCGATGCCGACGTGCAGCTGGTCAAGGAGCACATGTGGGATCCGTTCGAGTACCTGATGGCGCGCAAGCGCGACGGCCTGCTGAAGACCGAATTCAGCACGCCGCTGGGCAAGATCAGCTACCAGATCCCCTGCCATGGCCGGGTGCAGAACATCGGCAAGAAAACCGAGGAAATGCTCAAGATGGTGCCCGGCACCAGCGTGCACACGCATGAGCGCTGCTCGGGCCACGCCGGCACCTTTGGCGTGAAAAAGCCCACCCACCAGCAGGCCCTGAAAATCGGCAAGCCGCTGTTCAAGGCCATGGCCAATCACAAGGACGGCGGCCTGCCCGATGTGATCAGCAGCGACTGCCCGCTGGGCGGCCACCACATTGCCCAGGGCTTTGAGGTGAACCAGCTGGGCGCGCCGCCGCAGCAGCACCCGCTGACCCTGATACGCATGGCCTACGGCCTGAAATAAGCAGCGCTGGAGCCAATCCCATGCAGAACACCGGAAAAATCACGCGGGAAAGCCTCATGAGCCTGGAGGCCTACAGCCAGTACCGCAAGGAACACAAGGCCGCCATCATGGCGCACCGCCGCTTGCGCAGCGTGCTCCTGGGTGAGCACATCAACCTGCAGTTCGAGAGCGAAACCAGCATCCGCTACCAGATCCAGGAAATGCTGCGCCTCGAAAAAATCTTTGAGGCCGAGGCGATAGAGCAGGAAATCGAGGCCTACGCGCCGCTGGTGCCCGACGGCAGCAACTGGAAAGCGACGATGCTGATCGAATATCCCGACGTCAACGAGCGCAAGCGCGAGCTGGCCCGCCTGATAGGGGTGGAAGACCGCATGTTCATCGAGGTGGAAGGTTATGCCCGCGTCTACGCGATTGCCGACGAGGACATGGACCGGGAAAACGACGAGAAAACCTCGGCCGTGCATTTTGTGCGCTTTGAACTCAGCCCGGCCATGTGCGCGGCGGTCAAGGCCGGCGCCAGCGTCAAGCTGGGTTGCGACCATAGCCACTACCCGGCGCACACGGTGATTCAGGCGGAAGCGCTGGCCTCGCTGGCCGGCGATCTGCATTGAGCAGAAGTTGGGCAAGGGTTTAAGGCGGCGCGGCACGCTGCGGGCCAGCTCTGGCGTAAAGTCAGGCTTTTGGTTTACTCCCACAACTCAACGCATGCTGTTTTTACTCTCGCCGGCCAAATCGCTGGACTACGACACCCCCCCGCACGTTGCGACGTACACCAAACCGCTTTTCACGCGCCAGTCGGCCCACTTGATCGAGTTGCTCAAAACCCAGACACCGCAGCAAATCAGCACGCTGATGAAGCTGTCGGATGCGCTGGCCGGCCTGAACGTGGCGCGTTACCAGGCTTGGTCGAGCAAATTCAGCGCCAAAAATTCCAAACAGGCGGTGCTGGCCTTCAATGGCGATGTCTACGAGGGGCTGGATGCGAAAACCCTGGGCGAGCAGCAGCTGGAATGGGCGCAGGGCCATGTCTGCATCCTGAGCGGCCTGTATGGCGTGCTGCGCCCGCTCGACTGGATGCAGCCCTACCGGCTGGAGATGGGCACCCAGCTGGCCAATGGGCACGGCAAAAACCTCTACCAGTTCTGGGGCTCGCAAATTGCCGACTACCTCAATGAACGCGCCTCGGCCGATACCTCGCCGGTGATCGTGAACCTGGCCAGCGAGGAGTATTTCAAGGCGGTGGACCGCAAGGCGCTGAAACCCCGTGTGGTGAACTGCGTGTTTGAGGACTTCAAGGGCGGCAAGTACAAAATCATCAGCTTTCATGCCAAGCGCGCGCGCGGCCTGATGCTGCGCTACGCGATTGAACGGCAGCTGCTCAGCGTGAAGAAGCTGGAAGGCTTTGATGCCGAGGGCTACCGCTTTGAGCCCGCCGTGTCCGAACCCGACCGCCTGGTGTTCCGGCGCAAGCTGGACAGCTGAGGCGCCAGCGCCCGCTTGGCACAAGGCCTTTTGACATGAAGCAGCGAGCCAGCAAGTTCCAGGCGGTGACGCCCGAGGTGTTGGCGTGGATTGCTGCCGAAACCGCGCTGGGCCGCTCCCCTGACGCGATTTTCAAGGCCTTGCAGGAGGCCGGCTGGCAGCCTGCCGCCGCCCGCCAGGCGATGCAGCTTGTGGCGCAGGAGGCCCGTGCATTGGCGGCGCCGCAGCTATCGGCCTTGCCTGCGACGGCGGCCGTGCCTTGTGTGGCGGCGGCCGGGCCGGGCGACACGCTGGATGCCGGCGACAAATGGGTCACCGTGCTGCAGCGCCGGCAAGACCCCGAGCTGCTGGTGTTTGGCCATTTGCTCAGCGTGCCCGAGTGCGAAGGCTTGATGGAAGCGGCCAGGCCGCGCCTGTCGCGCTCCCTGACGGTGGACCTCAAAACCGGCGGCGAAGAATTCAACGCAGACCGCACCAGCCAGGGCATGTTTTTTACGCGCAGCGAAAATGCCCTGGTCCAGCGCGTCGAGGCCCGCATTGCCAGGCTGCTGAACTGGCCGGCGCAGAACGGCGAGGGCCTGCAGGTGCTGCGTTACGCGCAGGGCGCCGAGTACAAGCCGCACTACGATTACTTTGACCCGGCCGAGCCCGGCACGCCCACCATACTCCAGCGCGGCGGCCAGCGTGTCGCCACCCTCATCATGTACCTGCACGAACCCGCGCAGGGCGGCGCGACAGTGTTCCCGGATATCGGCCTGCGCGTGCTGCCGCAGCGTGGCGGCGCGGTTTTTTTCAGCTATGCGCGCGCCCACCCGAGCAGCCGTACCCTGCATGGCGGCGAGCCGGTGCAGGCCGGCGAAAAGTGGATTGCCACGCAATGGCTGCGGGAGCGCCAATTCAGTTGAATCTTTTCATCAAACAAGCATCAAGACCAGTATTGACGGGCGAAGGAAGCTATGAAGATCAGAGCAAACGGGATCGACATCGAAGTCGAGGACAGCCACGCCGGCGCCAGCGCCGACGGCCGGCCGGTGGTGCTGCTCATCATGGGCCTGGGCATGCAGCTGATTGCCTGGCCGCCCGAGCTGGTGCAGGGCCTGGTCGATGCCGGTTACCGCGTGCTGCGCTTTGACAACCGCGATGCGGGCCTGAGCCAGCATTTTGACCACCTGGGCAGCCCCAACCTGCTGTGGGAGAGCCTCAAGCACAAGCTCGGCCTGGCCAGCAAGCCGGCCTACAGCCTGCAGGCCATGGCGGCCGATGCGCTGGGCCTGCTCGATGCGCTGCAGATCGGGAAGGCGCACATCGTGGGCGTGAGCATGGGCGGCATGATTGCCCAGCGCATGGCGCTGGCCGCCCCCGGCCGCTGCCTGAGCCTGGCCAGCATCATGAGCTCCAGCGGCGCCCGCGGCCTGCCGCAGGCCGACCCGGCCGTGCTGCGCGCGCTGCTCAGCCGGCCGGCGGGCCGCGGCATGGACGCCGCCATCGAGCATGCGGTCAAGCTCTTCCAGGTCATTGGCAGTCCCGGTTTTGCCATGGACGAGGCGCTGCTGCGCCAGCGCGTGGCCGCCGCCACCCGGCGCAGCCTCCACCCGCAAGGCATTCAGCGTCAGATGCTGGCCGTGGTGGCGGACACGACGCGGGCGGCGGCCCTGGACGGCATCCGCCTGCCGACGCTGGTGGTGCATGGCAGGGCCGACCCGCTGGTGCCCTTTGCCTGCGGCGAAGACACCGCGCGCCGCATTCCGGGCGCGAAGCTGGTGGCGATTGACGGCATGGGCCATGACCTGCCGCCCGGCGTGGTACAGCGGCTGCTGGCCTTGCTGCTGCCGCACTTCAAGGCGGCCAGGACCGACAATGCGGTAAGCACTGCGATGGCAGATTGAAGAGCGTAAAGAGCGTAAAGAGCGTAAAGAGCGTAAAGAGCGAATTGAAACCATGAACACCCCTGAACATTCCCAACTCGGCAAGGCCTCGGCCTATGTGGACCAGTACGACGCGTCGCTGCTGTTTCCGATTCCGCGGGCCGAAAAGCGCGCCGAAATCGGCATTGCCGACGCCCAGCCCTTTTTCGGCGCCGACATCTGGACGGCCTATGAGCTGAGCTGGCTCAACCTGCGCGGCAAGCCGCAGGTGGCGCTGGCGCATATCACCGTGCCCTGCGAGTCGCCCAACATCATCGAGAGCAAGTCCTTCAAGCTCTACCTCAACAGCTTCAACAACACGCGTTTTGCCGATGCGCGCGAGGTGCGCGAGCGCATCCGGGCCGACATCAACGCGGCGGTGGGCGCCGGCGTGGGGGTGAAAACGCTGGGGCCCGAGCTGTTCGACCAGGAGCCGGTGCATGAGCTCGACGGCCTGAACCTGGACCGGCTCGACGTGGAATGCATTCACTACACCCCGGCGCCCGAGCTGCTGTTTGCCGAATTCGACGAGCCGCCGGTCGAGGAAACCCTGACCAGCAACCTGCTCAAAAGCAACTGCCTGGTGACCGGCCAGCCCGACTGGGGCAGCGTGCAGATCAGCTACTCGGGCCCGCAGATCAACCAGGAAGGCCTGCTGCAATACCTGGTGAGCTTTCGCAACCACAACGAGTTTCACGAGCAGTGCGTGGAGCGCATCTTCATGGACCTGTGGACACGCTGCAAACCGATCAAGCTCTCGGTCTACGCGCGCTACACGCGGCGCGGCGGTCTGGACATCAACCCCTTTCGCACCAGCCATCCCAAGGCCTTGCCGGCGAATATCCGCATGGCGCGCCAGTAGCCGGGCCAGCCGGCGGATTGCCGGGTTGCTATTGAAAACATAGCTGTTTGCGTACTATCTGCGTGGGTTGACCCCACTTTTTTCCGTTGGATTCAAGTGCGAAGTGCAGGTTTGTAAAGCTGGATGGGTCTACGGCCGTTTCCAGGTTGAATCCAGTCCCCAAACTCCTGCGTAAAGCTTGGGCAGCAACTGCTGCATGCACACAGGAGATCAACCATGAAGACAAAATATGGTCAGCTTGCCAAGGCCTGCCTGTTGTTATTCGCAGCCGGTGGTGCCCTGGCTTCCAGCCACCGCGAGGCACCGTTCATCACCACGGTGCCCAAGGTGGATGGCACCGACTTCTACATGTTTGCGAGCTACGAACCCGGTCGCGCCGGGTTTGTGACGCTGCTGGCGAACTACCAGCCGCTGCAGTCGCCCTACGGCGGGCCGAACTACTTCAAGATGGACCCCAACGCGCTCTACGAGATCCACATCGACAACAACGGTGACGCCAGGGAGGACATCAGCTTCCAGTTCCGTTTCAAGAACAAGCTCAACAGCATCGCGCTGCCCATAGCGGGCGTCAATGTGGCGATTCCGCTGACCCAGGCCGGTGCCGTGGCGAGCCCGAATTCGACCAACCTCAACGTCAACGAGACCTTCACGGTGGATGTGGTGCGGGGCGACCGGCGTAGCGGCCAGCGCGCCGCCATCACCAATGCCGCCGGCGGCTCGGCCACCTTCGACAAGCCGGTGGACAACATCGGCAACAAGACCATTCCCAACTACAAGGCCTATGCCGATCAGCATATCTACAACGTGAACATCCCTGGTTGCGCGACGCCAGGCAAGCTGTTCGTCGGCCAGCGCCAGGACCCGTTTGCGATTGGCCTGGGTGTGGTGTTTGACCTGGTGAACGCGCCCTTGGCCGTGATCACCGATCCGGCGCTCATCAACGCCGGTGTCAACGTCCTGGCCGGCAGCAACGTCACCACATTGGCGATGGAAGTGCACAAGACTTGCCTGACGGCCGGCAATGACCCGGTGATAGGCGCCTGGACGACCGCCAGCCTGCGCCAGGGCCAGCTGCTCGATCCGACGCCTGCGCCAGGCCATCAGACCAGCTCGTCGCGCAACGGCGGTGCCTGGACCCAGGTGTCGCGCCTGGGCATGCCGCTGGTCAACGAGGTCGTGATCGGCCTGCCGGCGAAAGACCGCTTCAACGGCTCCAAACCCAAGGACGACGCGCAGTTTGGTGTCTATGTGACCAACCCGACCTTCCCGCGCCTGCTGGAGATTGCGTTTGGCCAGCCGGCCGGTGCCTTGGCGCCGTCCAACCTGCCGCGCACCGATCTGGTGGCGGCTTTCCTGACCGGCATCAAGGGTCTGAACCAGCCCCTGAATGTCACGCCGTCCGAAATGCTGAGGCTTAACACCAGCATCCCGGCAACGCCCGAAGCGCAGCAAAACCGCTTGGGCATCATCGGCAACATCCTGGCGGGCGGCACCGACAACGCCGGCTTCCCGAACGGCCGCCGGCCCAGGGACGACGTCGTCGACATCACCCTGGTGGCGGCAATGGGTGGCCTGTGCGTGGCCAATGGCAACAACAATGCCTTCCAGCTCGGTGCCGCGTGCAATCCCGCGGCCGTTCCGCTCGCTGCCAATAACACCGTGTTCAAGCTGCATGACGGTGTCGACCAGGCGGTGATTCCCCTGCTGCCCCAGTTCCCCTACCTGAACACGCCTATTCCCGGCGCAGGCCCGGGTTCCGAGGGCGTGCCGGCCGCACCCTGAAAAAGGAGACATCATGGACAAGCTCAATTCAAGACCGATGCTGGCCGCCGTGTTGGCCGCCGCGCTCCTGGCCGCTTGCGGAGGCGGTGGCGGCGGGGTCGCGCTGGGCCCAGCCGCAGGCCTCGGGCAAAGCGTTATGGCGACGCTGGCTTTCATCAGAGACCTCATCGCCAACAACGGCGAGAACAGCGACCCGGTCGACATCAGCGCGCTCACACTGGCGGTTGATGACACCGCCGAGCCGAGTCCGCCCTAGCCCTTGGCCGGGTGCCGCCCGGTAGCCTGGCTTGTACCTTGTACGCCTGGGCTGCCGGGCCTTCCATGGGCTTGCGGACTGTTGCGGTTTGCAGCGCCTCGGACCCGGCAAAACAGAAAGGCCGGAGAATGCTCAACTTCTCCAGATGGATCGTGCTGGCACTGGCCGCTGCGCAACTCAGTGCCCTGGCGGTGACCGAGCTGCAGCCCTTGCGGGATGACGAGGTGCTGGAGGTGTTGCCGGCGGTCACGCGCGGTCGTCCGGCACGGGCAAGCTCCGCTCCCCTGGTGGCAAGCCCTGCCGCCGCCGCACTTTTGGCCCGGCAAGACATCGCCGTGGCGCGGCAGACCGGCGACACCCGTTATTGGGGGCGGGCGCAGGCGGCGCTGGCGCCCTGGTGGGACCGCCCGGATGCGCCGGTGGAGCTGGCCGTGCTGCAGGCCACCGTGCAGCAGGGCCGGCATGAATTCGACGCGTCGCGCAAGGTGCTGACGGCGGCCCTCGCGCGCGCGCCAGGCCATGCCCAGGGCTGGCTCAATCTGGCCGCGCTGGAGCGGCTGTCGGCGCGCTACAGCGAGGCACTCGGTGCCTGCGCAGCGGTGGCGCGCGCAGGGCAGGGACTTTACGCTGCGGCGTGCCGGCTGGAAACCCAGTCATTGCAGGGGCAGCATGAATCGGCAGTGCAGGGCCTGCAGGCCCTGGTCGCGCAAACTGCAGATACCCGTCAACGCAGCTGGCTGTTGTCCTTGCTGGCTGAAAGCCAGGAGCGCGGTGGACAGGGCCGTGCCGCAGCGGACTCGTATGCACGCAGTCTCGCGCTGGCGCCCGACCTTTACACCGCTATCGCCCACAGCGATCTGTTGTTGCGCAGCGGCAAGGCTTCGCAGGCCCTGCAGGCCCTGGCGGCGCTGCCCGAGACCGACGCGGTGCTGCTGAGCCGCGCCGCCGCCTGGCGCCGGCTGGGCGACGCGCGCTGGACCGCGGAACGCGCCGTGCTGAAGGAGCGCGCGGCCGAACTCCAGCGGTGTGGCGACGATCCGGCCCTGCACGGCCGCGAGCTGGCCTTGACGGCCCTGTGGCTTGACGATGACGCGCCGCGCGCGCTGGCGCTGGCGCGCCGCAACCTGTTGCTGCAACGCGAGCCTATCGACTGGTGGGTGGCGCTGGAAAGCGCGCGGCAGGCCAGGGACGCGGCGGCGTCCGCTGACATTGCCAGTGCCATCCGCGAAGCCGGCTTGCACGACATGCGCCTCACGGCAGCCCGGCCAGCGGCCAGGCTGCCGGCGGCCAAGGGGGCGAAATGAGGCGGGCACTGTGGGCCGACCTTGAGGCCGATTTTTGGGCCGCCTTGTGTTTGAGCTGCCTGCTGCTGTTGGGCGCCGGATCGGCCTGGGCACACAAGGGCAGCGATGCTTATCTGGACGTGCAAGAGCTCAACGAGGGCGCGCCTGCCGAGGGGTCGGGCGCCGCGGCGCACCGCGATTACCGCTTTGTCCTGGCGGTGGCCATCAAGGACCTCGACCTGTTGGTGCCGATTGATGCGAATGCCGATGGCAGGGTAACCTGGGGCGAAGTCAAGGCCGCCATGCCGCTGGTGCTGGCGCTGCTGAACGAGGCAGCCAATACCGAGCCTCAGCCTGGGCCACCGCCAGCCGGTCAGGCCGGCGCGCCGGCATGCCGGCTGGACTGGCAGCCGGGCGGCATGGATCGCCGCAGTGATGGCGCCTATCTGCGGCTGGTGGCGCCGGCCCGCTGTCCGGTCGGCCAGGCGCTGGCTTTCAGGTATACCTTGTTCAAGGACCAGGATGCCAACCATCGCCTGCTGGTGGCCGGCCGCATCGCCGGCAAGGACCTGCTGAGCACCGCATCGCCGCAGCAGCCAGCCAGCCTGCTGCTGAGCGCCGGCGCGACCGCCGGGTCGGGCAGCGTGGCGGGGGCGGCGGCTGCAAAGTCTGACGGACCGTGGTCCGTGCTGGGGGACTATTTCGGGCTGGGTGTGCGCCATTTGCTGGAGGGCTATGACCACCTGGCGTTCCTGCTCGCGCTGGTGCTGCCCCTGCGCCTTCGCCTTTTCGGTAGGCTGCCGCGCGCCTTGCCGCTGGCAGCCGTGTATGGC
>CAZWDK010000045.1:0-16514 GCA_964633095.1 uncultured Polaromonas sp.
TACCTGGCGGCCTTTGGCCTGTTCTTTTTTCTGGCCACCCGGCGCCTGCGGCACGAGCCCTATGTCTCCATCACCGGCCCCGGCGCCTGGTCAAGCCGGGACATTGAGGACATGCTGTTCATGGGCGTCATGGGCGTGGTGATTGGCGGGCGTCTTGGCTACTGCCTGTTTTACAAGCCGGGCCACTACCTCGCGCACCCGCTGGAGATTTTTGCGGTGTGGCAGGGCGGCATGAGCTTTCACGGCGGCATGCTGGGGGTGCTGGCCTCGCAATTCTGGTTTTCGCGCACGCGCCAGCGGCCCTGGCTGCAGGTGATGGACTTGATTGCGCCCTGTGTGCCCCCGGGGCTGGCGGCGGGGCGCGTCGGCAACTTCATCAATGGCGAGCTGTGGGGCCGCTTCAGCGCGCCCGATCTGCCTTGGGGCATGGTGTTTCCGGGCAGCGGCTCCATGCAGCCGCGCCATCCGTCGCAGATCTACCAGTTCCTGCTGGAAGGCCTGCTGCTGTTTGTGCTGCTCTGGCTCTATGCGCGCCAACCGCGCAAGACGGGCCAGGTTTCCGGCGCCTTTCTGCTGGGCTATGGCGTGTTCCGCTTCATCGCCGAGTTTTTCCGCGAGCCGGACGACTTTCTCGGCATTCTGGCCCTGGGCATGAGCATGGGCCAGTGGCTGTGCGTGCCCATGATCGTGGGCGGCGCCGGCCTGTGGTGGTGGGCTTCACAGCAGGCCGCCTCGGCGCCGGCAGCGCGCGCCTGAGCGGGGTGAACCGCGGGGGATGAGGGCTCCCGCGCTGCACAAGAAGGCCGGCGCAACCGGCTTGCGCCGGCAGTTGCTTTTTGGGCCACAGCGGGGCAGACTGACACGCGGTGTACCGATTTCGCCGCCCCTTGCCAGGGGGCTGAAAGCGAGCGCAGCGATGAAAGAAAAAGAGCTTCGGTTGGCCATCGTCTTCTTCGGCGGCGTGTCGCTGGCGATTTACCAGCATGGCATCAACCGCGAAATCCTCAATCTGGTCCGGGCGTCCAAGATCTGCCACAGCGACAAGTCCGGCGAAGGCGATGGGCAATCAGCGTCCGGCTTCCATGACTACTACCCCGATGAGCCGGCAGGCTCGACCGGGGACATCTACCTCGAATTCCTGCAAGCCCTGGGGCGGGACCTTGACCTTCGGGTCATCGTCGACGTCATCGCGGGCGCCTCGGCGGGGGGCATCAACGGCGTGGCCCTGGCCACGGCACTGGCCCATGACCTGAGTCTGGCGCCTGTCACCGACATGTGGCTGAGCGAAGCCGACATGCTCAATCTGCTGGCGCCCGAGGGCAGGGCGCGACTCTGGAGCAAATGGTATTTCTTGCCCTTGGTGCGCCCCTTGCTGACCCGGCTCGACCGCGAAGGCTTGCTGCCCGGCAAGGCCGACGCCGAGATGAAGGAGCGGATCTCGGTTTTTCTGCGCTCGCGCTGGTTCAGGCCGCCGCTGGACGGTCGCCGCATGACCATGCTGATGCTGGATGGCCTCACGGCGATGGGGAAGTCCGGCCTGGCCTCGGAATCGCTGTTGCCCACGGGGACAAGGCTTGACCTTCTGGTCACCGCGACCGATTTCAGGGGGCTCCAGCGATCGATTTTCATCCACGACCCGCCGGTCGCCCATGAAAGAGAGCATCGCCAACTTCTGCGCTTCAGCCTGGACCATCGCCGAACCGGACGGCTGGAGAGCGACTTCGACGTCGACAATCTGCCGTCGCTGGCCTTTGCATGCCGCGCCTCGGCTTCATATCCCGGGGCCTTTCCGCCGGCCCAGATCCGTGAGATCGACGACGTTCTGGCCGAACGCCACAGGCCGTGGCCGGCGCGCACGCATTTCCTGGAGCGCAATTTCCGGCGCTACCGCGAGCAGGGCGAAAACCCCGAGGACGCGGTGCTGGTCGACGGCAGCGTTCTGGACAACAAGCCGATCACGGCCTGCGTGGAGGCCATCCGCACCCATGGCGCCTTCCGCGAAGTGGATCGCCGCCTGGTCTACATAGACCCGCGTCCCAGTCGCGACAAAGTGGAGGCAGGCAGGGGCGTTCCGGGTTTTTTCGCGACCTTGCGCGGGGCGCTCTCGGACCTGCCTCGCCACGACCCCGTCTACAACGAACTGGCAGTGATCAGCAGGTACAACCGGCAGGCGCGGCGCTTGAAGGCTGCGATCCTCGACGCCCGCTCCCATGTCGCGAGGATGATCGAAGACTTGACCGGGGGTGGTCTCAGGGGCAAGTTCACGACCGACGACTTGCGGCACTGGCGGCTCTCATCCACCCGGGTGCTGTCCGGCACGGCGATCGTCTATGACGCCTGGATGCGTTCCCTGATTCTCGAAGGCGTGGATTTCATCGTTCAGGTCATTGTCAGTGTCTGCCAGTACGCCACAGATTCGCGGGAGGCGCGTGGCGTCCAGGAGACCGTCGAGGCATGGGCCAGAAATCAGGGCATCATCGCCGCCAGCTACTCGATGCCGCAAGATGTTTACGAGTATTCCGGGTTACCGAAGTTTGCGAGAGTCATTGGGGATTTTGGCGTCATCTACAAGAAGAGACGATTGAATTTTGTCCTGCATGAAATCAATGATCTCTATCAGGACATTCAGGCGGATGGTTCCGGTACGGCCAATCCTGAATCGCTGGATCTTTTGAAGTTGAAGGTGCAAAAATGCCTTGACGACTTGTCGGTCTATGACGATATCGGTTTTTTGAGTCGTCCGGCCGTTTCCATGTGCCGAAAGTTGTTCGTTGGGAGGTTTGCCGCTGAAAAGGCAAACATGATTTCTGCCGATACCGATTTTCTTGGCCAGGACGACATCGATGAAATATCGAAACTGGTCGCAAGGCTGGGCGAGGAATGCGACATGGAACGGACCATGGACAATGCGGATGCCGTCATGGCATCTCCATTGCTGCTGAATCTCGGTGAGCGCAGCCGCATTGCGATACTCACCGGATACCTCGGCTATTTTTACTGGGACATCATCCTGCGCCCAACGGCCAGTGCCCTGTCACTGGACGCAGGCCCGATGGAGGAAATTCTGATCGACCGCATCAGCCCTGACGATGCCACCACCCTCACGCTTCGCGATCACAAGAACGTTCTGCTTGGCGGCTCGTTCGCCGGCTTTGGCGGTTTTCTCAGCCGGTCGATTCGTGAAAATGACTATTTGTGGGGCCGGCTCCACGCGGTGGACCGGCTCTTCGATATTCTGGCCAGCACGGTTCCGGCGAACAGGCGCGGCGATTTCGATATCGCCGCCCTGAAAAAACGGGCATTCGGGCATGTGCTTGAGGAGGAGGCCAGGCGGCTCGGGTTCATCCCTGAGTTGCTGGTTCAACTCCGGGAGGCCGTCGCGCACCTTTGACCCTCGTTTGACCCTGTCCACGGGCGCCAGCGCCGCCGCTTGTCGGCGCTCCCCGTCTCGTTGGCCGGCGCCGGGGTGGGAACAGGGTTTGTCCGGATGAAACAAGACTTGCGGTCAGGCGTTGGCCTCTTAATAATTACGCGTAATTACTTGAAATTACGGCCGTGATGCGCGGCGGTGAGGGAAGGTCCGACAGGCTTCTTGATGTCCCTAAAGGAATCCATGCCATGCGTCTTGTCCAGAGTTCATTGCACCAGGAGGTCGCCGACACCCTGCGTGAGCAGATATTTGCCGGCCAGCTCGCGCCGGGCAGTTTCCTGGACGAGGTCGCCCTGTGCGAGCGTCTGGAAATCTCGCGCACGCCGCTGCGCGAGGCGCTCAAGGTCTTGACCGCGGAAGGGCTGCTGCGCCACGAGCCGCGGCGCGGCTGCTTTGTCAGCGAGGTGACCGAGAAGGACCTGGACGATATTTTCCCGGTGATCGCGCTGCTGGAAGGGCGCTGCGCCTATGAGGCGGCGCGCAATGCCAGCGATGCCGACCTGGCGGCGCTCACCACGCTGCACGAGCGGCTGGCCAGCCATGCCCAGGCCGGCCGCATCAATGACTATTACGCGGTGAATTTCGCGATTCATGAGGCCATTATTTTGCTGGCCGACAACCGCTGGCTGGCGCAGGCAATTGCCGACTTGCGCAAGATCCTGAAGCTGGCGCGGCTGCAGTCGCTGCAGGCGCCGGGCCGGCTGGCGCAAAGCCTGTCCGAGCACATGACGGTGTTTGCGGCGCTGAAAAGCCGCGACAGCGAAGGCGCCGAGGCCGCCATGCGCACGCACTTGATACGCCAGCGCGAAGCCTTGCGCGAGGTGGCCCGCAACCAGCATTCGCGGGTGGCGTCATGAGCGCGGCAGGCTGGCTGAATCGCAGCGTGTCGCGTCTGGCAGGCGAGAAAAAGGCATCCAAAGTCCCTGCGGCCCAGGCTGCCAATGCGCAGGCAGCGCCTAAAAAAGCAGCGGCCGAAGCCTCGACCGATGGCGCCGGCGCCGGCCGTTCGACGCGCGAGCGGCTGAAAGCCACGCTGCGGCACAAGGAAGAGGCCTTGTCGCCACGCGTGCTGCGGCGCACGCTGGAGGAGTTGAAGGCCATCGTCGACCCGCAGGTGAGCGAGGTCGAAGGCGGCCGCCGGGCCAAGGGCGTGGCCGGCTGGTATGCCGGCGCCACCCTGGACGAGCGCCGCGACATGTGGCTGCTGATGAGCGAGCAGTTTGTTGCCGATGCGCACAAGGTCAAGCTGGCGCAAGCCCAGTTTGCCGCCGCCGTGGGAACGCCCGACGAGGCGGTGGCCGAGGTGCGCTACCGGCGCGCCACGGTGTCGCCGCGCCGGCGCCTGCTGCAGCGCTTCAGCGCCTTCCCCGAGGGCGTCCGCTTTCTGGTGGACCTGCGCGCCGACATGCTGCCCTACCTGAAGGCGGACAAGCGGCTGCAGGCGCTGGATGTCGAGATGGAGTACATGTTCTCCACCTGGTTTGACGTGGGCTTTCTGGACCTGCGCCGCATCTGCTGGGACTCGCCCGCGTCCCTGATCGAAAAGCTGATCAAGTACGAGGCGGTGCATGACATCAAGAGCTGGGCCGATGTGAAGAACCGGCTCGACTCGGACCGCCGCTGCTACGGCTTTTTTCATCCGCGCCTGCCCGAAGAGCCGCTGATTTTTGTCGAGGTGGCGCTGGGCGACACGATGGCCGAGTCCATCACGCCGCTGCTGGACGAGTCGGCCGACGCGACCGACCTGAACAAGGCCACCAGCGCGATTTTTTACTCCATCAGCAACACCCAGGCCGGCCTGCGCGGCGTGAGCTTTGGCGACTCGCTGATCAAGCGCGTGGTGGAGGCGCTGAAGCTGGAGTTTCCGCGCCTCAAAACCTTTGCCACGCTGTCGCCGATTCCGGGTTTTCGCGGCTGGCTGGGGAAAAACGCCGCCAGCCTGCTGGAGCGGCTCAGTGACAAGGAGCGCGCCGCGCTGGGCCGTGCGCTGGGCTCTGAGCCGCCCACGGCAGGGCATTTTCTCAGCGCCGCCGATGAGGCGCTGGCCTTGCCGGACAAGTCGCCGGTGCGCCAGCTGCTGCTGCGGTGTGCCGCGCATTACCTGGGCCAGGCGCTGGAGGGCGAGGGCGTGGGCAAGCCGGTCGATGCCGTCGCGCGTTTCCACCTGGGCAACGGTGCGCGGGTGGAAAGGCTGAACTGGGCCGGCGACCCGTCGCCCAAAGGCCTGAGGCAGTCCTATGGCCTGATGGTGAATTACCTCTACGACCTCAAGCGCCTGGACAAGCACCGCAGCCTGCTGGCGCAGGGAAAAATTCCGGTATCAGGCGCGGTGCATGATTTGTCCATTTGACCGTTTACTTATCGATTTCCCCGGTTTTTCAGATCAACAACGACAGGAGACAACCATGACATTCAGCTTTGAGGCCAAGGCTTCCCGGCGCGGCGTGCTGCGTGCCGGCGCGGCCGGACTTGCCGCGCTTTCTTTCGGCAGCCAGGCCCAGCCGGGCTGGCCCGCCAGGCCGGTCACGGTGATCGTGCCCTTTCCGGCGGGCGGCGGCACCGATGCCTTTGCCCGGCCCTTGTCGAGCCAGTTTGCCCGCTTGACCGGCAAGCCGCTCATCATCGACAACCGTGGCGGCGCCGGCGGCACGCTAGGGGCCAGCATCGCGGCCAAGGCGCAGCCCGACGGCTACACCCTGTTCATGGGGGCGGTCCATCACGCCATTGCGTCGTCCATGTACCCCAGGCTGGACTACGACATCCAGAAGGATTTTGTGCCGCTGGCCCTGGTGGCCAATGTGCCGCAGGTCGTGGTGGTCAATCCGAAACGTGCCGAAGCGCAAAACATCAAGGCCTTTATCGACTATGCCCGCAAAAACCCGGGCAAGCTCAACTACGCCTCTGCCGGTGCCGGCACCTCGCACCATCTGGCCGGCGAGCTGTTCAAGCAGCAGACCAAAACCTTCATCACGCACATTCCTTACCGCGGTGCCGGCCCGGCCTTGCAGGACCTGATGTCCGGCAATGTCGACATGATGTTTGACGGCCTGGGTTCTTCCGCGCCGCATATCAAGGGCGGCCGCGTCAAGGCCCTGATGGTGTCGGGCAGCAAGCGCAATCCGGCCTTCCCGGATGTGCCCTGCGCCGCCGAGGTCGGCCTGCCGGAGTACACCGTGACCACCTGGTATGGCATGTGGGCGCCCAAGGGAACGCCGGCCGATGTGCAGGCGCGCATCGTGGAAGAGCTGCGCAAGGCGGCCGCCACCGATGAGCTCAAGACCATCTGGGCCAGCAACGGCGCGGAGTTTGGCAACCTGACGCCGCAGCAGTTCGGCAGCTTTGTCACCGCTGAAGTCAAGCGCTGGGCGGAGGTCGTTAAAGTGTCGGGGGCCAAGCTGGAATGACGGGTCAGGTTCAACTGACGACCGAGGGGCCGCTGGCCCTGGTCACCCTGTCGCATCCGGCCAGGTTCAACGCCATGTCGCGTGCGATGTGGCGCGAGCTGCGTGCCGTTTTTACCGCCCTTCAGCAGCGCCGTGAGCTGCGCTGCGTGCTGATACGGGGGCAGGGCGGACATTTTTGTGCCGGCGGCGACATCTCTGAATACACCGGGTTTCGCTTTGCCGAGGCCACGCTGCGCGACTTTCATGAAAACGAGGTCTGGGGCGGCCTGCAGGCCATGCTGGACTGCGACCTGCCGATCGTGGCCCAGATCGAGGGCAACTGCATGGGCGCCGGGCTGGAGATCGCCAGCTGCTGCGACTTGCGGCTGGCCAGCGAGAGCGCCCGCTTTGGCGCGCCGATTGCCAGGCTGGGCTTTCCGATGGCGCCGCGCGAGGCGGCGCTGGTCATGCGCGCCGTCGGCGAGCTGACGGCACGCGAGATGCTGCTGGCGGCGGCCGTGCTGGATGCGGCGGAGATGAAGCGGCGCGGCTTTCTCAACCAGCTCGAGCCCGCCGACGCGCTGGGCGCGGCGGCGCTGGCCTGCGCCGGCCGCATCAGCCAGCTGGCACCCCAGGCGGCGCGCCTGAATAAACAGGCATTCAGGGCTCTGGTCCAATACCCATCTGCGCTAGCTGCTACCGATTTGGTAGCAAGCGCCTACCGGTACGCCGCCAGTCCCGAGCACCGCGAAGGCGTGACCGCCTTTATGGAAAAACGCCAGCCGCGGTTTGAGCGCTGAGCTTCCCGCGTGAATCTTTAACTTTTCGACAGCCTGACCCATGAAAAACCACAATCTTTTTGCCGCCCTGCGCGCCGCCTTCCCTTCAGCGCTGGATGAAGTCGCGGTTGAGACCGACAACGGCCTGACCTACTCGTGGCGTGACCTGGAGCGCGCCACGGCCATGATGGCCAACCTGCTGCAGTCGCTGGATCTGCCGGACGGCGCCCGGGTCGCGGTGCAGGTGGAAAAATCGGTTGAAGCCATGGTGCTTTACCTGGCCACCCTGCGCGCCGGCCATGTGTTCCTGCCGCTCAACACCGCCTACCAGAGCGCCGAGATCGAGTATTTCATCGGCAATGCCGAGCCCTCGGTGGTGGTGTGCAGCCCTAAAAACTTTGGCTGGGTCAGCAAGATCGCCTTCAAGGCGGGCACGCAAAACGTCTTCACGCTGGGCGACGACCGCAGCGGATCGCTGCTGGAGCGCGCCGCGCACTGCAGCGACCAGCATGAGGTGGCGCTGCGGCAGGAGGACGACCTGGCAGCGATCTTGTACACCAGTGGCACCACCGGCCGCAGCAAGGGCGCCATGCTGTCGCACGGCAACATGCTGAGCAACGCACGGGTGCTGAAAGACTACTGGGGCTGGCGAACACGGGAAGAGGGCGGCGATGTGCTGATCCACGCCCTGCCGATTTTTCATGTGCACGGCCTGTTTGTGGCGATTCACGGCGCGCTGCTCAACGGCAGCAAGATGATTTGGCTGGCCAAATTCGACCCCAGGCTGGTGCTGAAGAAGCTGCCCGAGGCAACCGTCTTCATGGGCGTGCCGACCCTGTATGTGCGGCTGCTGGCCGAGCCGGGCCTCACCCGCGAAGCCTGCCGCAACATGCGCCTGTTTATCGCCGGTTCTGCGCCCTTGCTGATCGAGACCTTCAAGGACTGGCAGCAGCGCACCGGCCACACGATTCTGGAGCGCTACGGCATGAGCGAGACCGCCATGCTCACCTCCAATCCCTACCAGGGCGGAGAACGGCGAGGCGGCACCGTCGGATTTGCGCTGCCGGGCGTCAGCCTGCGGGTGCAGGACGATGAGGGCCAGCCGGTGCCGGTGGGCGAGATTGGCGGCATTCAGGTCAAGGGGCCGAATGTCTTCAAGGGCTATTGGCGCATGCCCGAGAAGACCCAAGAGGAGTTCACGGCCGACGGCTATTTCAAGACCGGCGACGTGGGCAGGATCGACGAGCAGGGCTATATCACCATCGTGGGGCGCAGCAAGGACCTGATCATCAGCGGCGGCTACAACGTCTACCCGGCCGAAATCGAGGGCTACATCAACGAGCTGCCCGGCGTGCTGGAGAGCGCGCTGGTCGGCGTGCCGCACCCGGATTTCGGCGAGGCCGGCGTCGCCATCGTCATCGCCAAACCCGGCGCCATGCTGGATGCCGCTCAGATCGTGGCCACGCTCAAGTCAAGGCTGGCCAACTTCAAGATTCCCAAGCAATGTTTTGTGGTGGCCGAGCTGCCGCGCAACACCATGGGCAAAGTCCAGAAGAACCTGCTGCGCGAGCAGTACAAAAGCCTGTTCGCCTGAGTTTGATGCTATCTATTTGATAGCTTGCTGCGCCCGCTGTATGCGGGCCAGAGCCTTGTTTATCGTAAAACCAGGACCGGGGTGTGCGAATGCGTCAGCACATGCAGGGTTTCGCTGCCCAGCAGCAGGCGCTTGAGGCCGCGCCGGCCATGGGAGGCCATCACGATCAAATCGCAATCGTGCTTTTTGGCCGTGTTGATGATGGACTCGGCAATCAGGTCCGAGGTGACGATGACCGCCTTGGCCTTGACCCCGGCGGCCTCGGCGCTGGACTTGACGGCCTCCGCCACGGCCAGGGCATCGTCTGCCCACTGCTGTTCGATCTGGGCCACTTCTTTCGCCGCCGCCGCCACCGCAGTGCCGCCTTCAAAATAGCTGACCGGGTAGCGCGGAACCACCTTGAGCGCCACTAGTTCCGCGCCGGTGAGCTTCGCCAGGGAGATGCCGCTGGTGACGGCTTTGCGTGACAGGTCTGACCCATCCGTGGCTATCAGAATGCGCTGGTACATGGCAAAACTCCTGAGGTTGAAAGAGTGTTCCGGCCTAGGCCTCCTTGATAATCCGCTCCTTGAGCCATGTCAAGGTCCCACGGCCTGTTCACGAGCTATCAGGAGCCGAGCGCGCCCGAAACCCCCTTAAATAACTTTTACAATTCGACCTTGCTGGTAATCTGCCAGGGCCTTGCAACCCTTGCTGCGCGCCTGCATCCCGCCATTTCTCACGGCTTCTCTCTGACTAAAGGTTATGGACATTATGAAAAAGCACTTGTGGTCTTTCGCGTTTTCGGCCATTGCACTGGTTGCCTGCGGCAAAAAGGAGGAGGCGCCTGTCGCGCTGACCACTCCGGCGCCCGTGGCCAGCGCGCCGGCAGCCCCTGCCAATACCGAAGAGAAAGTGCTGAACATCTACCACTGGCCGGACTACATCGCCAAAGACATGGTGGCGAACTTCGAGAAGGAGACCGGCATCAAGGTCAACTACCAGACCTTTGAAAACAACGAAGCCCTGCACGCCAAGCTGGTGGCCGGCAATTCAGGCTATGACATCGTGGTGCCGGGCGCCGTGTTTGCCAAGCCGCAGATTGACGGCGGGCTGCTGATGAAGCTGGACAAGGCCAAAATTGCCAATTACGGCAACCTGGACACGGCCATCATGGGCAAGCTGGGAACGATCGACCCCGGCAATGCTTACCTGGTGCCCTGGGCCTGGAGCTTCACCACGGTGGGCATCAACAAGGCCAAGGTCACCAAGGCGCTGGGCGGCACGCCGCTGCCCGAAAACGCCTGGGATCTGGTGTTCAACCCGGTCTACACCGCCAAGCTCAAATCCTGCGGCATTGCCTACCTCGACTCGCCGACCGAGGTGCTGCCGCCGGCCATGCATTACCTGGGCAAAAACGCCTACTCCAACGATCCGGCCGACCACAAGGCCGCCGGCGCGATGCTGGCCAAGGTGCGGCCGCACATCCGCCTGTTCTCCAGCACCATGATTGACGACCTGGCCGGCGGCAAGGCCTGCGTGGCCCTGGGCTGGGCCGGCGACATGAATATCGCCCGCGGCCGTGCGCAGGAAAACAAGAGCGGCAATGACATCGAGGTGTTGCTGCCCAGCACGGGCGGCCTGATTTTCATGGACAACCTGGCGATTCCTGCAGATGCCAAGCACCCGAACAACGCCTACGCCTTCATCAACTACTTCCTGCGCCCCGAAGTCTCGGCCTCGCTGACCAACGAACTGGGTTATGCCACGGCCAACAAGGCCAGCCTGGCCCATGTGAAACCCGAAACCGCCAAGGACCCCGCGGTGTTTCCTGATGCCGCCAACCTGCAGAAAATGGTGTCTCCCGCCAGCTTCAGCAATGAAGCGCGTGAATCCATGAGCAACGTGTTTACCTTGTTCAAAAAAGGTCGCTGAGCTTTTTCAGGCAACCCCGGGCTGCTTGGTCGGGCTGTGCAGTCTTCAAGGGCTGCACAGCCTTTTTAACGGTGGTTTTGTACCGGATTAACGTTGGGAATTAAGGCTTCATGACTCTACCCGCATCGCCTGGTGGTGGATTTCTGCGGACCGACCAGTTGCTCAAGCGCTTTGAGGGCGTGACGGCGGTGGACGATGTTTCGCTGTCCATTCACAAGGGCGAGATCTTTGCGTTGCTGGGCAGCTCGGGCTGCGGCAAGTCAACGCTGCTGCGCATGCTGGCCGGGTTTGAGAAGCCGACCTCGGGTTCGGTCATTCTCGATGGCGTCGATATCGCGTCGTTTGCGCCCTATGAGCGGCCCATCAACATGATGTTCCAGTCGTATGCGCTGTTTCCGCACCTGAACATCTGGGACAACATCGCCTTTGGGCTCAAGCGCGAAGGCATGCCCAAGGCGGAGATGCAGGCGCGTGTGGAGGAAATGCTCAAGCTGGTGCAACTGGAGGCCTTTGCCAAACGCAAGCCACACCAGCTTTCGGGCGGCCAGCAGCAGCGCGTGGCGCTGGCGCGCAGCCTGGCCAAAAAGCCGCAACTGCTGCTGCTCGATGAGCCGCTGGGCGCACTGGACAAAAAACTGCGTGAGCGCACCCAGTTCGAGCTGGTCAATATTATTGAGGCCGTCGGCGTGACCTGCGTCATGGTGACGCACGACCAGGAGGAGGCCATGGCCATGGCCTCCCGCATCGCCGTCATGAGCCATGGCCGCGTGCTGCAGGTGGGAACCCCCAAGGAAATCTACGAGCACCCCAATTGCCGCTTTGTGGCCGACTTTATTGGCAACGTCAATTTGATGGAGGGTAGGCTGACCGTCGATGAGGTGGACCGCTGTGAGGTCACGACCGAGCATGGCGTGGTGAATGTCGGGCATGGCATCAGCGGCACCCAGGGCATGTCCGTGGCCATTGCGGTGCGACCGGAAAAGATCCATATTGCCAAGACCCGGCCCGCCGTGAGCGTGAACCTGTTCAGCGGAACGGTTCGCGAAATTGCCTATTTCGGCAGTTACAACACCTATATTGTGGAAATGCCGGCGCGCGGGAATGAGGCCAGGGGCCGAACCGTGAAGATCATGGAGACCAACGCCACGCGGCACGAGGCCAGTGCCGACAGCGCCATCACCTGGGATGACCGGGTCTTTTTCTGGTGGGATGACACGGCGCCGGTGGTGCTGACTCAGTAAAGCGGCGCAGATGAAAGTCTCTTCCTGGTTTCAGGGTTTCTTGTTCAACCTCGGGCGGCGCTTCGTCATTGGCGTTCCCTATGTCTGGCTGCTGCTGTTTTTTGTGCTGCCATTTTTGATCCTGCTGCGCATCAGCGTGACCGACATGGGCAATGGGGTTGACCCGTTCGCGCCGCTGATAGACGCGATGCCGGGCTCATGGCGCATCAAGCTGCGCCATGAAAACTATTTCTCCATTTTCAGTGATGCCGCGCAAGGTGCTGTCGGCGGGCTGGGCGGGGGGTTTGGCAACACCATCTACATGGAGGCCTATGCCATCTCCCTGAAATACGCCTTGCTGACGACGCTGTCATGCCTGCTGATTGGCTATCCGTTTGCCTACTTTCTGGCCCGCTCCCGGCCCTCGGTTCGCCCGGCGCTGCTGATGCTGGTGATGCTGCCGTTCTGGACCTCGTTTTTGCTGCGCGTCTATGCCTGGAAAGGCATTCTGGCCGACCAGGGCGTGCTCAACAACCTGCTGCTGGCGCTGGGCATCATCCAGGAACCGATGGTGATGCTTTACACCAATGTGTCCATGCTGGTCGGCATGACTTACGTCTACTGCCCCTTCATGATCCTGCCTCTGTATGCGAACCTGGTGAAGATGGATTTCCGCCTGCTCGAGGCCGCTCATGACCTGGGCGCCAGCCGCTGGAAGGCGTTCTGGCTGATCACCGTGCCGCTGAGCAAGTCCGGCATCATCGCCGGCTCCATGCTGGTGTTTATTCCGAGTGTGGGGGAGTTCGTCATTCCCTCGCTGCTGGGCGGTGCCGAAAACATCATGATAGGCCGCGTGGTCTGGGACGAGATGTTCAGCAGCAACAACTGGCCGCGCGCGGCGGCCCTGGCGGTGGTGATGATTGTGCTGATTCTGGTGCCGCTGGCTTTTTACTACCGCGCCAGCAGCGGGCGCGGTGCGCACGCGGAGTCCTGACATGAAAAGCCAGACGAATCTGCTGCTTCGCTTTGCCGAGAACAACCTGGGCCGGCTCTGGCTGGGGCTGGTCTATCTGTTTCTCTACCTTCCGCTGTTTTTCCTGATCATTTTTTCCTTCAACAGCACCCGGCAGGACGGCGTGTTCACCGGATTTTCGCTGCGCTGGTACCAGGCGCTGCTGTCGGACTCCCGGCTGGTGGAGGGCTTTTTCCTCTCGCTCAAGGTGGCGCTGATCACCGGCACGCTGTCGGTCGTGCTGGGCTGCTTTGCCGCCTTTGTGCTGGTGCGCTACCTGCGGTTCACGGGCCGCACGCTGTTTTACGGCATGGTCAATGCGCCGCTGGTGATGCCGGAGGTGATCATCGGGCTGTCCCTGCTGCTGCTGATGGTGGCGGTGCAGCGCACGCTGGGCTGGCCCGACCGCGGCTTCATCACCATCGTCACCGGCCACACGCTGCTGGGCATGGCCTATGCCACGGTGGTGATCCAGTCACGGCTCAGCGAGGTGGACCGCTCGCTGGAAGAGGCCGCCATGGACCTGGGCTGCCGGCCGGTGCAGGTGTTTTTTCTGGTGACCTTGCCCAATATCGCGCCGGCCCTGGTGTCGGCCTGGCTGCTGACCTTTACCCTGTCATTTGACGATGTGGTGATTTCGGAGTTCTTGTCGGGGCCGGGCGTGACGACCTTGCCCCAGGTCATCTTCAGCTATGCGCGGCGCGGCGTGAATCCCTCCATCTATGCCGCGGCGACGCTGCTGATTGCCGCCGTCTCGCTCGGCATCATCACTTACAGCGTGCTCATGCTGCGCCGGCAAAAGCGGCTGGACCGCGAAATCAGCGCGGCAACACGCTCGGAGCCGGCTTTCCCTGATCCCGCTGCGGCAGGGTAGCCAGCACCACACCGGTCAGGGCAATCGCGAAGGCGCCGATCTGTGTGCCGTTCAGGGACTCGCCCAGCACGATGACACCGACCGCCGCCGCGCTGATGGGCAGCAGCACGGTGAACACACCGGCCTGGTTGGCGGCGATGGTTTTCAGCCCGGTCATCCAGAGCCAGACCGTCCAGACGCTGGCCGCCAGCGAATAACACAGCAACAGCAGCCAGCTCGACGCCCTGACGCCGGAAAAGTCAAAACCCCAGGCCGTCCACAGGCCGAGGGGCGTGATCAGGGCAAAGCCCCAGAGGTTGATGAGCGCCGTGATGCGCTTGGGGCTGAGCACGCCGGTGAGTTTTTTCCCGATCACCGCATAGGCCGATTCGCACAGCACGGCACCGACCAGCAGCAGATTGCCCAGCCACGCGGGTTTTGAGGTGACACTGGCCTTTAGCCCAGCAGCCGCTTGCGCAGACAGCTCATTTTTTGATAGCGAAACCAGGCCAATGCCAATGACGGCGCAGGCCACGGCGCACCACACCCGCAGGCTGATGCGTTCGCGCAGGAACAGCCAGCTCATCAGCGCGACCAGCGCCGGAATCGACGCCATGATGACGCCGGCCGCCACCGCGCTGGTCAGGCTCACGCCAAACAGCATGCAGATCGAAAACAGAAAGTTGCCCAGAAATGATTCCAGAAACAGCAGGCGCTGCGTCTGACCGCTCATCGGGGTCTCCATGGAGGGTTTTCGCAACCAGCGCAGCATGGCCAGGCCGCCAATGCCAAAGCGCAGCCAGGCCAGCAAAAATACCGGCAGGGCGGCAACCAGGGGCTTGGACAGTGCGACATAGCTGCCGACCAGGGACATGCTGAGCGCGAGGCAGGCGTAAGCTACAAGGCGGTTCATGAAACGGAAAATCCTCTGGTGCAGGCCCCTGGGGCCGGGTGCTTGGGACGGCGCGCCGACGCTGGCGCGCAGCCTGAAATGATGCCTGACTTTTTCACCCCCCCACTTGAAGGTTCAGATGATGCCGCTGCCACCTGTTCGTCACGTCTTTGTTTACGGCACCCTGCGCCGGGGTGAGCTGCGCGATATCAACCGGCTGCAGCCCGCGCCGCGCTGGGTGGGGCCGGCCAGCGTGCCGGGCGTCCTGCACGACCTGGGGGCTTATCCCGGTCTGCTGCTGGGCGGGCCGGGCAGGGTGCGGGGCGAGGTTTATGAAATCAGTGCCGAACTGGAGCGACTGCTCGACGAGATCGAGGAGGTGTGGCCGCAGCCCAGCGGCGAGTATGTCAAGCGCGAAGTGCGGGTGCTGCTTGAGCCTGCGGCCGCGGACTCACCAAGGCGTCTGGCCCGGCCAGTCCCCGGGCTGCTGAGCTGCCTGCTTTACGAAATTGTGCCGGAACGCGCCCTGGGAAAGCCCGTCATCACCGGCGGTGACTGGGTTCGGTACCGTGCCGCCTCGGGAGTAGATTGAATTTCACAATCCAATAATTACTTTTCTTGATGTGAAATTTTGAATTGCTGCGCTGCAGAAAAATTTCTCAATACAAGAAACAAAATTCCGTATCGTGAAAATTAAATTGAATGTTGTTGATTTCATTGAAGTTAATTTTTGTCTTATATAAGACATAAGAGCTTCACATAGTCTTGTAGAAGACTTAAAGTAGAGCCACTGAATTCCTCACCGCTTTACTTTTTTCAACCTACGGAGCCACACCATGCCGCAAACCCTGACCGAACAACTGAGCCGTGACCAGCAAATCTCTGCCCTGGAAAAAGACTGGGCCACCAACCCGCGCTGGAAGGGCATCAAGCGTGGGTACAGCGCCGCCGACGTGGTGCGCCTGCGTGGCTCCTTCCCGATCGAGTACACGCTGGCACGTCGCGGCGCCGAAAAGCTCTGGGGTCTGGTCAACAACGAGCCCTACGTCAACTGCCTCGGCGCGCTCACCGGCGGCCAGGCGATGCAGCAGGTGAAAGCCGGCGTGAAGGCCATCTACCTGTCGGGCTGGCAAGTCGCCGCCGATAACAACAGCTACGCCTCGATGTACCCCGACCAGTCGCTGTACCCGGTCGATTCGGTGCCTACCGTGGTCGAGCGCATCAACAACACCTTCCGCCGCGCCGACGAAATCCAGTGGTCGAAGAACGTGAACCCTGGCGACAAGGGCTATGTCGACTACTTCGCGCCCATCGTGGCTGACGCCGAAGCCGGTTTCGGCGGCGTGCTGAACGGTTTCGAACTGATGAAGGCCATGATCAAGGCCGGCGCCGGCGGCGTGCACTTCGAAGACCAGCTGGCCTCGGTCAAGAAGTGCG
>CAZWDK010000046.1:0-16491 GCA_964633095.1 uncultured Polaromonas sp.
GCCGAGCGAAAGCGCGCGGTCATCGCCGCGGCGCTGGCCCGCGCCCGGGCCCAGCGCCTCAAGCAAAACTGACGCTCAAGCCTCAGGCCGTCAGCTCGGTCAGGCCCAGCACCTCGGCCTCGTAGGCGTGCAGCGAAGGCGCGCCCCCGGTATGGATGAACAGCACGTTTTCATCGCGCTTGAAATAGCCCTTGCGCGCCAGGCCTATCAGGCCGGCCATGATTTTTCCGGTGTAGACCGGGTCCAGCAAAATCGCCTCGGTGCGGGCCAGCAGTTGCACGGCCTCCACCATGGCCTGATTCGGCACCGAGTACTTGGGCCGCCACCAGTCGCCAAAGCTCAGCACCGCCTCGCGCGGCACCCGCATGTCCAGGCCCAGCAAATCGGCCACCGCCTGCGCCTCCTTGTGCACCAGCGGGTCCTGGTCGGCCGGATCGCGGCTCACGCCAATGCCGACCAGCGGGATGTTGATGCGGTTGCCCAGAAAGCCCGCCAGCAGGCCGCCATGCGTGCCCGAGCTGCCCGAGCCGACGACGATCTTGTCGATCTGCACGCCCTGCTCGAAAAACTGCTGCTGCAGCTCTTGCGCGCAGGCCACATAACCGAGCCCGCCCATCGCGTTGGAGCCGCCGCCCGGCACGATGTAGCCCTTGCGGCCCTCTTTGGCCAGCTCGGCCGCCACTTGCTGCATGGCTTGCAGCATGTTGCTGCCGGCCGGCACCACGCTGAGCGCCTCCACGCCCAGCAGGCGGAACAGGAAATTGTTGCCGCTGGCGTCCGGCCTGTAGCTGCCCGGCACGCGCTCTTCAATCACGAAACGGCATTTGAGGCCCTCCTTGATGGAAGCGCTGAGCGTGGCGCGGCAATGGTTGGACTGCGGTGCGCCGCAGGTGATCAGGGTGTCGGCGCCCTGCGCCAGCGCGTCGGCCACCAGAAATTCCAGCTTGCGCGTCTTGTTGCCGCCCGGCGTCAGGCCCAGCATGTCGTCGCGCTTGATCCACACATTGGGGCCGCCGCCGGCCTCACAGCTGGCACGCAGGGCTTTCGTGAAATGCGGCAAAAACTCCAGCGGGGTGGCGCCCTGGGTGTAACGGCGGCGGGGAAAACGGGATAAATCCATGTCGCAATACTCCATTGGTCAAAACTGACCAACCATAACCGAAAGATCACCGGCTTTCAGGCGGCTGCCCAGCACAGCAAGGCACCGGCGCTGACAAGAAAGACAAACAGCAAAGCGGCCAGCAGCATGGGGCGGCGGCCCGCGCGCAGCAGGTCGCCCAAGCGCGTGTGCAGCCCAATCGCCAGCATGGCCGAGGCCAGCAGCCAGTCGTCGAAGGTGATCAAGGCGGGTTTCCAGTCGGCCGGCACCCAGCCCGCGGAGTGCAACGCCATGACGGCGATAAAGCCCAGCGCAAACCAGGGCACGGACTTCAGCACCGCATGCGCGCGCCCTGCCGCCCCCTTGGCGGGCCTTGCCGGCTGGCGGCTGCCCTGCGGCCACAAGGCAATCAGCAGCAGCAGGGGCGCCAGGGCCAGCACCCGCACCATCTTGGCCACCACCGCCGCCTCGGCCACGGCCGGGTTGACCATCTGGCCGGAGGCGATCACCTGCGCCACCTCGTGCAAGGTCGCGCCGGTGAAGATGCCAAACAGACGCGCGCTGACGGGCCACTGCCACTGCTGCACCGCCAGCTCGTACAAAAACGGGTACAAAAACATGCCCAAGGTGCCGAACAGCACCACCGTGGCCACCGCGACGGCGGTCTGCCGGTCGTCGGCGCGCAGCACCGAGGCCACCGCGATGGCTGCGGCCGCGCCGCACACGGCGCTGCCCGCACTGACCACCAGGGCCTCGCGCCAGCCCAGGCCCAGCAGCCGGGTGCCCAGCCAGAGCCCTGCCAGCAAGGTGGCCGCCAGCATCAGCAGCGGCACCACCACGCCGGCCGCGCCCAGCGCCACGACCGCCGCAAAGGTCAGCCGCAAGCCATACAAGGCCACGCCCAGCCGCAGCAGGTACTGGCGCGCCAGGCCGGCACCGGGGCTCAGCGGCAGCAGCCAGCGCTTGGGCAGCAAGTTGCCGGCCAGCATGCCAAAGCCAATGGCCAATGTCAGCGCCGACAGGCCCGTGCCGGCCAGGACCGGCCAGCGCGCCAGCCACAGCATCAGGGCGGCCACCAGGCCCAGCGGCAAAAAGCTCAGCCACGGCCCGTTGTGGCCGGCTGGAGCGGTGACAAGCGGGGCGGCGCGGGGAGTTGTAGACAGGGAAGGCATGCAGGGCGTTGAGTAAAAGTAAAAACAGCCCCAAGCCTAAATGCCGCACTCAGATAAGTAAAATTGGTAATAACAGTATTACTTATCTGTATTAACGATATGAAAGCTCGCCCCCTTCGCCTCACGCTGCGCCAGCTCTCGGTGTTTGCGGCCGTGGCCCAGCATGGCACGACCGTCGGAGCCGCCGATGAACTGGCGCTGTCGCAATCGGCGGTCAGCGGCGCGCTGGCCGATCTGGAGCAGGCGCTGGGCGGCGCCCTGTTTGACCGCTTCGGGCGGCGGCTGGTGATCAATGAGACCGGGCGCATGCTGTTTCCCCGGGTGCTGTCGCTGCTGGACCAGGCCCATGAACTGGAGCGGCTGCCGCTGCCCTCGGGCGTGCAGTTGCGCGTGGCGGCCAGCAACACCATTGGCAGCTACATCCTGCCCGCCCTGCTGGCCGGTTTTCGCAATGCGCAAAGCGGGCCTTGTGCGCTGGACATGCGCATTGGCAACACCCGCGAGACGCTGCAGGCGCTGCTGAAATTCGAGGCCGACATCGGCCTGGTCGAAGGGAATTGCCAGGGCCATGAGCTGGTCAGCACGCACTGGGCTGATGACGAAATGCTGGTGGTGGTCAGCCCCTCGCACGCGCTGGCCCGCACCAGCCCGGGCAGCCCCGGCGCGGCCGCGCTGCGCGATGCGGACTGGGTGGTGCGCGAGCCCGGCTCGGGCACGCGCGAAATCATCGAAGAGCGCTTGATGCCGCAGCTCGGCCCGCTGCGCTTTGCGCTGGAGCTCGGCAACGCCGAAGCCATCAAGCGCGCGGTGATGAGCGGCTTTGGCGTGAGCTGCCTGTCATGGCATGTGGTGAGCGATGAAATTGCGCGCGGCACGCTGGTGGCGCTGCGTGAAGGTCTGCCGCCGCTGGTGCGCCCCTTGCACCTGGTGCGTCACAAGGACAAATACCTCACGCACGGCCTGCGCGCCTTCACCGACTATTTGCAGCAGAACCGGCCCCGGCCACGGGGCTGAATCAGGCCCCGGTCAAGGCCGCAAAAGCCTTGATCACCTCGGGCGGCGCCTGCACCATTTCGATCAACACGCCCTCGCCCGACACCGGAAACTCGTCGCTGGACTTGGGGTGCAAAAAGCAGATGTCAAAGCCGGCGGCGCCCTTGCGGATGCCGCCCGGCGCAAAGCGCACGCCCTGCGCCGTCAGCCATTCCACCGCCTTGGGCAGGTCGTCAATCCACAGGCCCACATGGTTCAGCGGCGTGGTGTGAACGGCCGGCTTCTTGTCGCTATCCAACGGCTGCATCAGGTCGACCTCGACCTTGAACGGGCCACTGCCGATGGCGCAAATATCTTCGTCGACGTTCTCGCGCTCACTGACAAAGTTGCCGGTGACTTCCAGCCCCAGCATGTCCACCCACAGGGTACGCAAGCGCTCCTTGCTGGGCGCGCCGATGGCGATCTGCTGGATGCCCAGCACCTTGAAGGGGCGCTGAGCCGCCGCGCCGGACCGCCCCGAGGAAGGCTGCGCCGCCTCGGGGGGCAGCGAGGACACGCCAGTGCCGAGCGTGGGGGCCTGGCTCATCATGCGAACTCCACAATCGGCTGGTCCACCACCAGCGACTCGCCCTTGGCCGCCAGCACCTTGCCAACCACGCCGTCAGCCGCGGCAAACAGCACGTTTTCCATCTTCATGGCCTCGATCACCGCCACGCGTTCGCCGGCCTGCACTTTTTGCCCCGGCTGCACCGCGATGTCGACCAGCAAGCCGGGCATCGGCGACAGCACATAGCGGCTCATGTCGGGCGGCGCCTTGAAGGGCATCAGCGCATGCAGCTCGGCGGCACGCGGCGACAGCACCAGCGCATCGAGTCGGGTGCCGTTGTGGACAATGCGGATGGCCAGCGGGTTGCTGCCCACGCCGCGCTCGACCTGGGCGGCAAAGGGCTGGCCGTTGACGGTGCCGCGGATGCGGGCCCCGCCCAAATGCCAGTTGCTGGAAATTTCATAGCGCTTGGTGCCCGTCTCTATTGCGCTGGAACCCGATTCGGCTTGAAAATCCTTGACCAGAACGGATTGCCGGGTGTTTTTGCCATCGGCGCCCAGGCCAACCACCACAAACTCTTCGCCCACCGTGACGCCATGGCCGGGCAGCTGGCCGCTGATGCCGGCGGCGCGGCCCAGCATGCGGCGGTTCACATAGGCGGCCAGCGCGACCAGAAAGTCCGGGTCGTCGTGCGGCACGTCCTGGGCATGGAAACCCTTGCCATAGTTCTCGGCGATGAAACCGGTATTGAAGTCACCGGCAACAAATTTCGGGTGCGCCAGCAGGGCCGCCTGGAACGGGATGTTGCTGCTGATGCCGCGAATCACAAAGGCGTTGAGCGCCTCGCGCATCTTGGCAATCGCCTCGTTGCGGTCCTTGCCATGCACGATGAGCTTGGCAATCATCGAGTCGTAATACATCGGGATTTCGCCGCCGTCCTGCACGCCGGTGTCCACCCGCACGCCCATGAGGTTGACGGCGTCGGAGGCAAACATGCTTTCCTTGGGCGGCTGAAAACGCACCAGCCGGCCGGTCGAAGGCAGAAAACTGCGGAACGGGTCTTCGGCGTTGATGCGGCATTCAATGGCCCAGCCATTGCGCTGCACGTCTTTTTGCTCCAGCGGCAGCCTTTCGCCGGCGGCCACGCGGATCATCAGCTCCACCAGATCGAGGCCGGTGATGCACTCGGTCACCGGGTGCTCGACCTGCAGCCGGGTGTTCATCTCCAGGAAGTAAAAGCTCTGGTCCTTGCCGACCACAAACTCCACCGTGCCGGCGCTCTGGTATTTCACCGCCTTGGCCAGCGCCACGGCCTGCTCGCCCATGGCGCGGCGCGTGGCCTCGCTGATGAAGGGCGACGGCGCCTCTTCGATCACCTTCTGGTGGCGGCGCTGGATCGAGCACTCGCGCTCGTTCAGGTAAACCACATTGCCGTAGCTGTCGCCGACCAGCTGGATCTCGATGTGGCGCGGCTCCTCGACAAATTTTTCGATGAAAACCCGATCGTCGCCAAAGCTGCTGCGCGCCTCGTTGCGGCAAGAGGTAAAGCCTTCCAGTGCTTCCTTGTCGTTGAAGGCGACACGCAAACCCTTGCCGCCGCCGCCGGCGCTGGCCTTGATCATGACCGGGTAGCCTATGCCTCTGGCAATTGCAACGGCCTTCTCGGCGCTCTCAATCGCGTCGTTGACGCCCGGTATGCAGTTGACGCCCGCCACGCCGGCCAGCTTTTTGGACTCGATCTTGTCGCCCATGGCGGCAATCGAGTAATGCTTGGGGCCGATGAAAATGATGCCTTCTTCTTCGACCCGCTTGGAGAACTCCGCGTTCTCGCTCAGAAAGCCATAGCCCGGATGCACCGCCTGGGCGCCGGTCTGCTTGCAGGCGGCAATGATTTTTTCGGCCTGCAAATAGCTGTCGCGACTGGGCGCCGGGCCGATATGGACCGCCTCGTCCGCCAGCTCGACATGGCGCGCGTCCTTGTCGGCGTCGGAATAGACGGCGACGGTCTTGATGCCCATCTTGCGGGCGGTGAGGATGACGCGGCAGGCGATTTCGCCCCGATTTGCGATCAGTATCTTGTCAAACATATGCTTTCTCCATCGGGGTGAAATCGCCTGCGCGCGCTGCGCGCACCATGCAATTGAGCTTCGCTGCTGCGCCGCTTTGCGGCTGCTCGCCTCGGTTGGCAATCTGTATCTTCGTCAACATTTTTCTATTTCCTGTCGTGTTTTGCCAGCAGTGCCTTGCGCTCTGCCGTGAAGTCCCACCAAGGTTGGCGCGGGCCGCCGTTCATGAATTTTTTCGCGGCCATGAAAGTGTCGAGTACACAGGGGTCATGGCGCCTTCCCATCGGTCCGCGCAAGGCCTCGTAAACGGCCAGTGCATCCATGCGCTTGACCTCGGCGGGCGTGTGGACACCCACCGATTCAAGGTCTGCCGCCAGCGACACGCCGATATTCGGTATGTCGGTCAGCACACGGGCTGCGCTTGCATTCGGGGCCTTGGCCATGACGCCCGTCCTTACAGCGGAATGTTCCCGTGTTTGCGCCACGGGTTCTCAAGCTTCTTGTCCTTGAGCATCACCAGCGAGCGGCAAATGCGCTTGCGCGTCTCGTGCGGCAGGATCACGTCGTCGATAAAGCCGCGCGCGCCGGCCACGAAGGGGTTGGCGAAACGGGCCTTGTACTCGGCCTCCTTGGCGGCCAGCTTGGCCGGGTCGCCCTTGTCTTCGCGGAAGATGATTTCCACCGCGCCCTTGGGGCCCATCACGGCAATCTCGGCGTTGGGCCAGGCAAAGTTGACGTCGCCGCGCAAATGCTTGGAGGCCATCACGTCATAGGCGCCGCCGTAGGCCTTGCGCGTGATCACCGTGATCTTGGGCACCGTGCACTCGGCATAGGCATAGAGCAGCTTGGCGCCGTGCTTGATGATGCCGCCGTATTCCTGGCTGGTGCCGGGCATGAAGCCGGGCACGTCGACAAAGGTGATCACCGGGATGTTGAAGGCGTCGCAAAAGCGCACAAAACGCGCCGCCTTGATCGAGCTCTTGATGTCCAGGCAACCGGCCAGCACCAGCGGCTGATTGGCGACGATGCCGACCGACTGGCCTTCCATGCGGGCAAAGCCGATGATGATGTTTTTCGCGTACTCGGGCTGGATCTCGAAAAAGTCGCCGTCGTCCACCGTCTTGACGATCAGCTCCTTCATGTCGTAGGGCTTGTTCGGGTTCTCGGGCACCAGCGTGTCCAGGCTCCGGTCCATGCGGCCGGCCGGGTCGGCGCTGGGGCGCACCGGCGCCTTTTCACGGTTGTTCAGCGGCAGGTAGTTGTAGAGCCGGCGCAGCATCAGCAGCGCTTCGACATCGTTTTCGAAGGCCAGGTCGGCCACGCCGCTCTTGGTGGTGTGGCTGATGGCGCCGCCCAGCTCCTCGGCCGTCACTTCCTCGTGCGTCACCGTCTTGACCACTTCGGGGCCGGTCACAAACATGTAGGAGCTGTCTTTCACCATGAAGATGAAGTCGGTCATGGCCGGCGAATAGACCGCGCCGCCGGCGCTGGGGCCCATGATCATGCTGATCTGCGGAATCACGCCGCTGGCCATCACATTGCGCTGGAACACGTCGGCATAACCGCCCAGCGAGGCCACGCCTTCCTGGATGCGGGCGCCGCCGGAGTCGTTCAGGCCAATGACAGGCGCGCCGACCTTCATGGCCTGGTCCATCACCTTGCAGATTTTCTCGGCATGGGCTTCGCTCAAGGCGCCGCCAAACACGGTGAAGTCCTGGCTGAAGACAAACACCAGCCGGCCGTTGATCATGCCGTAGCCGGTGACCACGCCGTCGCCGGGGATCTTGTTGGCATCCATGCCAAAGTCGGTGCAGCGGTGCTCGACAAACATGTCCCACTCTTCGAACGTGCCTTCGTCGAGCAGCAGCTCCAGCCGCTCACGCGCGGTCAGCTTGCCCTTGCCATGCTGGGCGTCAATGCGTTTTTGGCCACCGCCCAGGCGGGCTGCGGCGCGCTTTTGTTCGAGTTGCTCGAGGATGTCTTGCATGGTTTACCTTCTTTGCTCTTTCTGGATGCTATTTATTTGATAGCTGCCTGCACCCACACCGATTGGGCTGCAAGCAGATTTCGTGCAGCGGTTGAGGCGGGAATACGGCCGCTTTCAACCTGCGCCATCACGCTCGGCAGCATGGCGCTCACCGCCGGATCATGCCGGAAGGCCTGCTTCAGCCCCGCGTCGATGCGCTCCCACATCCACGACAGCGACTGGTGCTGGCGGCGCGCAGCCAGCTGGCCGTTGGCGGTTTGAATGTTTTTGAACTGCGTCACTGCCGCCCAGAATGCGTCAACGCCTCTATTGTGCAGCGCGCTGAGCTGTATCACTCGCGGATGCCAGAGCCTGTCGTAGTCTGCCGCTTGTGCGCTGCCCATGGCATTGTTGACGAGGCCAAACAAACGCATGGCCGACTGGATCTGGGCCTCGGCGCGCATCGCCGCATCGGCGTCAATGTCGGCCTTGTTGATGATCACCAGGTCGGCCAGCTCCATCACACCCTTCTTGATCGCCTGCAAATCGTCACCGGCGTTGGGCAGCTGCATCAGCACAAACATGTCGGTCATGTTGGCGACGGCGGTCTCGGACTGGCCGACACCCACGGTTTCCACAATCACCACGTCGTAACCCGCCGCCTCGCAAACCAGCATGGCCTCGCGGGTTTTTTCGGCGACGCCGCCCAAGGTGCCGCTGCTGGGGCTGGGGCGGATGTAGGCGCGTTCGTGCACCGACAGCCGTTCCATGCGGGTCTTGTCGCCGAGGATGGAGCCGCCCGAGACGGTGGAAGACGGGTCAATCGTCAGCACCGCGACGCGATGGCCCTGCGCGATTAAATACAGGCCCAGCACCTCAATAAAGGTGGATTTGCCGACACCGGGCACGCCGCTGATACCGAGGCGAAACGCCTTGCCGGTGTGCGGCAGCAGCGCCGTGAGCAGTTCATCCCCCTGCGCCCGATGGTCGGCACGCGTGGACTCCAGCAGCGTGATGGCTTTGGCGATGGCGCGGCGCTGGGCCAGCGCCGCGCCGTGAACAATCGGGTCGATCGCGCTCATGCCCGCACTCCGTGCGGTGGGTGCCAGCGGTAGTCCAGATCAAATTCGCTTTCGCCGACCTGGACAAATCCATGGCGCAGGTAAAAGCGGTTGGCGGCGCTTTGTTTCAATGCCGACAAGGTGATGTCGGCGCCTTGCCATTCGGCCTGCGATTTTGCCCAGTCGAGCGCCCAGGCGCCTATGCCATTGCTCTGGAATTCGGGCTTGATGTACAGGTGATCCAGTTGCAAAACGCGCGGCGCCGGCTCGCAGGCCGGGCGTAGCGTGATATAGCCCACGCGCTGGCCGTCGGCCACAATGTGCCGCATGTGCTCCGGCGCGAATCCGGCCGCCAGGCGCTCGCGCGCGCGCTCCGGATCGAAACGCCCCAGGCGCTCAAGACTTTCGCGCAGGGCCTCAAGGCGAATCGCCACCATCCCATCGAAATCGCCGGCAGCAACCATGGCAAGCGAGAGCATGGCCGGGGTCACGCCGTCACCGCGGCCCTGATTTGTTCCAGCACATCCTTGGCACTGGCCGGAATCGGCGTGCCCGGACCGTAAATACCCTTGACGCCGGCCTCGTACAGCATCTCGTAGTCCTGCCGCGGAATCACGCCGCCCACAAACACGATGATGTCGTCGGCGCCCTGCTTTCTGAGCTCCTCGATGATGGCCGGAACCAGTGTCTTGTGACCGGCCGCCAGCGTCGAAACCCCGACCGCATGCACGTCGTTTTCAATCGCCTGGCGGGCACATTCCTCGGGCGTCTGGAACAGCGGGCCCATGTCGACGTCAAAACCCAGGTCGGCAAAGGCCGTGGCCACCACCTTGGCACCGCGGTCATGGCCGTCCTGGCCGAGCTTGGAAATCATCACGCGCGGGCGGCGGCCTTGTGCCTCGGCAAAGGCGTTGATTTCGGTTTTGAGGGTTTCCCAGCCTTCGGCCGAGTCATAAGCAGCTGCATACACACCGGTCACCTTTTGCGTATCGGCGCGGTGGCGCCCGTAAACTTTCTCGAGCGCGTCGCTGACCTCGCCCACCGTGGCGCGCAGGCGTATCGCCTTGATCGCCAAGTCCAGCAGGTTGCCGGAGTTGTTTTCTGCTGCAGAAGTGATAGCAGCCAGCGCCCGCTCCACCTGGGCTGCATCGCGTTTTTTCCTGATTTCCTGCAAGCGCGCAATCTGCCCGTCGCGCACCGCGACGTTGTCGATATCGCGCGCCTCGATCGCGTCTTCGGTCTTGAGCTTGTATTTGTTGACGCCGACGATCACATCCTTGCCGCTGTCGATGCGCGCCTGCTTTTCTGCCGCCGCCGCTTCAATCTTGAGCTTGGCCCAGCCGCTGTCCACGGCCCTGGTCATGCCGCCCATGGCCTCGACTTCCTCTATGATGGCCCAGGCCGCGTCGGCCATGTCCTGCGTCAGCTTTTCCATCATGTAGCTGCCGGCCCAGGGGTCGACCACATTGGTGATGTGCGTTTCTTCCTGGATGATGAGTTGCGTGTTTCGCGCGATCCGGGCGCTGAACTCGGTCGGCAGTGCGATCGCCTCGTCAAAGCTGTTGGTGTGCAGGCTTTGCGTGCCACCAAACACGGCCGCCATGGCCTCAATGGTGGTGCGCACCACGTTGTTGTAGGGGTCCTGCTCGGTCAGGCTCCATCCGCTGGTCTGGCAATGCGTACGCAACATCAGGCTCTTGGAATTCTTGGCATCAAAACCCTTCATGATGCGGCACCAGAGCAGGCGGGCGGCGCGCATCTTGGCAACCTCCAGGTAGAAGTTCATGCCGATGGCCCAGAAGAAACTGAGGCGGCCGGCAAAGTCATCCACATCCAGGCCCTTGCCCAGCGCGGTCTTCACATACTCCTTGCCGTCGGCCAGCGTGAAGGCCAGCTCCAGCGCCTGGTTGGCGCCGGCTTCCTGCATGTGGTAGCCGCTGATGCTGATCGAGTTGAACTTGGGCATGTTCTGCGCCGTGTACTCGATGATGTCGCCGATGATGCGCATGCTGGGCTCGGGCGGGTAGATATAGGTGTTGCGGACCATGAACTCCTTGAGGATGTCGTTCTGTATGGTTCCGCTCAGCTTGTCCTGGCTCACGCCCTGCTCTTCGGCCGCCACCACATAGCCGGCCAGCACCGGCAGCACCGCGCCGTTCATGGTCATGGAAACCGACACCTTGTCCAGCGGAATCTGGTCGAACAGGATTTTCATGTCCTCGACGCTGTCAATCGCCACGCCGGCCTTGCCCACGTCGCCGGTCACGCGCGGATGATCGCTGTCATAGCCGCGGTGCGTGGCCAGATCGAAGGCCACCGAAACACCCTGCCCGCCGGCGGCCAGCGCCTTGCGGTAAAAGGCGTTGGACTCTTCGGCCGTTGAAAAACCGGCGTACTGGCGAATCGTCCAGGGGCGCACCGCATACATGGTGGCCTGCGGGCCGCGAATAAAGGGCTCGAAGCCCGGCAGCGTGTTGGTGTAAGGCAGCTCCTTGATGTCTTCCGCGGTGTACAGCGGCTTGACGCTGATGCCGTCTGGCGTGTGCCAGTTCAGCGCACTCACGTCGCCACCCGGCGCTGACTTGGCAGCCGACCTGGCCCAGGCTTCAAGACTGGCGGGATTGAAATGGGGCTGGGGAGAGGATTTGTTAAGGCTCATGGCACGCTTTTCAGACAATTCGCAAAGTTTACATCATTTATAATTATTGATGCAAAATTCAGTTCAAGTAAGATGCGACATTCGTGAAGGCCAGGCAAACCGCCGCCAGCCGCACGATGTTTTTCTTTCCATTTCCCTATTGATCTGACTCAACAATGGCTGCTGTGTCCCTCACCCCCAAGGCGCTTTATGAAGAAGTCGCCGAGCTATTGCGCCAGCGCATTTTTAATCGCGAACTGGCACCGGGCAGCTGGATTGACGAGCTCAAGCTGGCCGAGGAGTACGGCATCAGCCGCACGCCGCTGCGGGAAGCCCTGAAGGTGCTGGCCACCGAGGGCCTGGTCACCATGAAGGTGCGGCGCGGCGCCTATGTCACCGAGGTCAATGAAAAAGACCTGAGCGACGTCTACCACCTGCTGGCCCTGCTCGAAAGCGATGCGGCCGGCGTTGTGGCAAGCCAGGCGACGGAAGCGCAGCTCCAGGAATTGCAGGGCCTGCACAACGAACTGGAAAAAGCCGTTGCCCAGCGGGACCGCTTTTTTGAGATCAACGAAGTCTTTCACATGCGCTTGCTGGAAATTGCCAACAACCGCTGGCGCGACCAGATGGTGGCCGACCTGCGCAAGGTGATGAAGCTCAACCGCCACAACTCGCTTCTGAAAAGCGGGCGCATTGAGGAATCGCTGGCCGAGCACCGCGCCATCATGCAGGCACTGACCGCGCACGACGCCGAGGCCGCGGCACTGCGCATGCGTGAGCATTTCAGCAATGGGCTGGAGGCGGCGGGCTAACGAGCGCGCCACGCCATCACAAACGCTGCGTCCATTGCAAGATCAGCCGTGAACGCGAAGGCGAAGCGAAGACGGTACAAACCCACGGCAAGCGAAGCCGAGAAAATGCGCGCCTGATCCGGACATGAAGTCAGGCGTGCGGCTGCGCCTCCCAGTGCTGCATGACCTTGCCGTGCTTGTCCACGCTTTCCAGCAGGACGCGAAATCCCCACAAGCGCGCGACATGCTTGATCACTTCCTGAACCTCGTCGGTGAGCGGCCTGTCGTTGTGGCGTGTATGGCGCAGGGTCAGGGCACGGTCACCGCGTACATCCACATTCCAGACCTGTATATTGGGCTCGCGGTAGTTCAGGTCCTGCTGGCGCGACAGCGCTTCGCGCACATGCCGGTAGCCCACCTCGTCGTGGATAGCGGCGACTTCGAGCTCACTCCTGGCGGCATCATCGATCACGGAAAAAAGGCGCATCTCGCGGATCAGATGCGGCGAGAGGTATTGACCAATGAAACTCTCGTCCCTGAAATGGCGCATGGCGTGATCCAGCGTCTTGAGCCAGTCGGAGCCGGCAATGTCAGGAAACCATAGCCGGTCTTCTTCCGTGGGCGCCAGGCAGATGCGCTTGAGGTCGCTGAACATGGCAAAGCCCAGGGCGTAGGGATTGATGCCGCTGTAGCCCGGGTGCGTAACCGGTGGCTGGTAGATGACGTTGGTGTGCGAGCGCAGGCATTCGATCATGAAGCCATCGGTCAGCATGCCCTCGTCGTACATCGCGTTGAGCAGGGTGTAGTGCCAGAACGTGGCCCAGCCTTCGTTCATGATCTGGGTCTGCCGCTGCGGATAAAAATACTGCGCAACCTTGCGCACGATGCGAACCAGTTCGCGCTGCCAGGGCTCCAGCAGGGGCGCGTTCTTCTCGATGAAATAAAGAATGTTCTCCTGTGGCTCGGGCGGAAAGCGGCGGGTGACTTTTTCAACCTGTTTGTCTGCTTGCTTGGGCACGGTGCGCCACAGGTCGTTAATTTGCTGTTGCAGGTAGATCTCGCGGTCCTTGCGGCGCATTTCTTCCTCTGCCAGCGACAGCTTCTGCGAACGCCGGTAGCGATCAACGCCATGGCTCATCAGCGCATGGCAGGAGTCCAGCAACAGCTCGACCGCTTCCCAGCCCTGCTTCTCTTCACACTCGGCAATGTAGGCCCGCGCGTACACCAGGTAGTCGATGATCGAGGAGGCATCGGTCCACATCCGGAACAGGTAATTGCCCTTGAAGAAAGAGTTGTGGCCGTAACTGGCGTGAGCCATCACCAGCGCCTGCATCGGCATCGTGTTTTCCTCCATCAGGTAGGCGATGCAGGGATCTGAGTTGATCACGATTTCGTAGGCCAGTCCCATCTGGCCACGGCGATAGCTTTTTTCGGTCGCGATGAACTGTTTTCCGAAGGACCAATGCCGGTAATTCACCGGCATGCCCACCGACGCGTAGGCGTCAATCATCTGCTCGGCACTGATGACCTCCAGTTGTACCGGATAAGTGTCCAGGCCGAAGGCGCGGGCCGTTCGCGCAATCTCGGTGTGGTAGGTCTCGATCAGCTCGAACGACCAATCGGACGGACAGGGCAGGCGCTCACGTCGGCGCCCGCTGTCGGTCGAATCAGACACCGGCACTTTGACACGCGCACGCTGCCCGGACTTTGTCATGTGCTCCCGCCTTTCTTGAACAGCTCCCTGAACACCGGGTAAATCTCCGCAGCGCCGCTGAGCTTGCGCATCGCGAAGTTGGCGCTGCCATCAAGTACCTGGCTGTACTCTTCCCACAGATTCTGGTCTTCTTCACCCACTTGCACATAGGCGAAATACCTCGACACCGGCAAGAGCTTGCCCATCAGAAGTTCGCGGCACTTGACCGAGTCCTGGTGCCAGTTGTCACCATCTGAAGCCTGGGCGCCATAGATGTTCCAGTCGGACGGCGGGTAACGTGCCTGAATAATCTGGTGCATCAGCGTCAAGGCACTGGACACCACGGTACCGCCAGACTCGGTCGACTTGAAAAACTCCTCCTCAGAGACCTCGGAAGCCTGGGTGTGGTGACGAATGAAGATGACATCTGTCCGCTCGTAATGCCGCTTCAGGAACAAATACAGCAGGATGAAAAACCGTTTGGCGATGTCCTTGCGCGCCTCGTCCATCGAGCCCGAGACATCCATCAGGCAAAACATCGCCGCCTTGGCGGTGGGCAATGGCACCTTGACCCGGTTGCGGTAACGCAGGTCAAACGGGTCAAAAAACGGGATCGTCCTGAGGCGGCGGCGAAGCGCTTCAATTTGAACCTTCAACGCAGAAATGACGTCAGACAAACCAGGAGACCGGCGCATCTCCTCAGCCAGCCGGGCTTCCACCTCACGCAATTGCCGCCGGGTTTCACCGCCTATGGCGATGCGCCGGCTGAGCGCAACCCGCATAGAACGCACCACATGCAGATTGGTCGGCGTGCCCTCAGAGACAAAGCCGGCGCGCCGGAACTTCCATTCCGGCGCATCGGGCAAGAGCTGGGTACGCACCAGGTGGGGCAGCGCAAGATCGTCAAAGAAATACTGCATGAATTCTTCGCGCGTGATGCGGAACACGAAATCGTCTTCGCCGGTGCCGTCCTGGCTGGCCCCCGGGCCCGCCCCGCCGGCGCCACCGCCCCGCGGCCGCTCGATGCGGTCGCCGCGCACGTAGTCACGATTGCCGGGGTGGACCGTCTCGCGGGTACCACCGGGTCCATGGCCAAAAACGGGTTCGGACACATCGCGTCGCGGCAACGTAATGTCCTCGCCTTGTTCGATGTCGTGAATGCTGCGCCCTGCCACCGCGCGGCGAACGGCTTCCCGAATCTGGTCGCGAAAGCGGCGCAAAAAGCGTTCACGATTGCCAATCGACTTGTTCTTGCCCGACAACCGCCGATCAATGACTTGCTGGAGCATGGTGATCCCCGGTCAGATACAAAAGGCGCGCCCGTCACGACGCGCCGCGGACTTCAGGAACTCTTGCGAACCCGCAGGTACCAGTCACACAACAACCGAACCTGCCGCGTGGTATAGCCCTTGGCGACCATACGGTTGACGAAGTCCTGGTGCTTTTGCTGCTCGTCCGCACTGGCCTTGGCATTGAAGGAAATCACCGGCAGCAAGTCTTCGGTGTTTGAGAACATCTTCTTCTCTATCACGGCTCGCAGCTTCTCATAGCTGGTCCAGACCGGGTTCTTGCCCGCATTGTTGGCTCGCGCTCGCAGCACGAAGTTGACGATTTCGTTGCGGAAGTCTTTCGGGTTGCTGATGCCGGCCGGTTTTTCTATTTTTTCGAGCTCGGCATTGAGCGCTGAGCGATCGAAGATTTCCCCGGTGTCGGTATCCCGGTATTCCTGATCCTGAATCCAGAAGTCAGCATAGGTGACGTAGCGGTCGAAAATATTCTGGCCATATTCCGAATACGACTCCAGGTAGGCGGTCTGGATTTCCTTGCCGATGAATTCGGCATAGCGCACGGCCAGGGCTTCCTTGATAAAGGCCAGGTACTTCTGCTCGGTTTCGGGCGGGAACTGCTCGCGCTCGATCTGCTGCTCCAGCACATACATCAGGTGCACCGGGTTGGCGGCAATTTCGGTGGAATCGAAGTTGAACACCTTGGACACGATCTTGAAGGCAAACCGCGTCGAGATGCCGCTCATGCCCTCGTCCACGCCCGCGTAGTCACGGTATTCCTGGTAGCTCTTGGCCTTCGGGTCGGTGTCTTTGAGGTTCTCGCCGTCATACACCTGCAGCTTGCTGAACAGGCTGGAGTTCTCCGGCTCTTTCAGGCGCGTCAGCACCGCAAACTGCGCCATCATCTTCAAGGTGCCGGGTGCGCAGACCGCGTTCAGCAGGGAGGAGTTGCGGATCAGCTTTTCATAAATCTTGACTTCTTCCGAAACGCGCAGGCAGTAGGGCACCTTGACGATAAAGATCCGGTCGAGGAGGGCCTCGTTGTTCCTGTTGTTCTTGAAAGCCTTCCACTCGCTTTCGTTCGAGTGCGCCATCACGATGCCATCGAAGGGGATGGCACCCAGGCCCTCGGTGCCCTTGAAGTTGCCCTCCTGGGTGGCGGTGAGCAGCGGGTGCAGC
>CAZWDK010000047.1:0-12501 GCA_964633095.1 uncultured Polaromonas sp.
GTCGACGAAGACCTGAACCGGCAATGGCTGGCCGAGCGCATGGCCAGCGGCAGCACGCTGGAGCGCCGCCGCGCCGCCGAACTGCGGCCGTTTGTCGAACGCGCCGACTGGCTGCTCGACCTGCATTCGATGCACGAGCGCGCCGCCCCCTTGCTGCTGGCCGGCCTGCAGCCGCGCAACCTGGCGCTGGCCAAGCAGCTGGGCGCGCCCGAGCACATCGTGGTCGATGCCGGCCACCAGGACGGCGTGCGCATGCGCGACTTCGGCCGTTTCGGCGCGCTGAACCCCGAGGGCGAGGATGCGGATACCCGCTCGCTCTTGCTGGAATGCGGCTTTCATGGCGACCTGTCCAGCCGCAGCGTGGCGCAGGACCTGTGCGCGCGTTTCCTGCGGGCCGCCGGCACGCTGGAGGCAGACGCCCTGCAGCAGGCGCTGCCGGGCTGGCTGCAGGACGATGCGCCGCGCCAATGGGTGCTGGAAGTCACCGGCCCGGTGGTGGCCCGCAGCGAGCGCTTCCGCTTCAGCCAGCCGTTTCAGGGGCTGGAGCTGATTGAAAAGGCCGGCACCGTGATCGGCTGGAACGAGGACCAGCCCGTGACCACGCCTTACGACGACTGCGTGCTGGTGATGCCTTCGGTGCGTCAGGCGCGCGCCGGCGTCACCGTGGTGCGTTTCGCCCGCCGCAGCCCCTTGTGATTGCAGAAGGCCCCGCCGCGGCGGGGCCTTCTGGTGTGTGGCTGCTATTTTATTGATAGCTGTTGGCGCCCGTACTGCCTGGGCTGCATGCCGATTTGACGCTTAACTGGCGACCGTGAAGCGGCGCTGCAGATGGCGTGGCTGCTCGATTTCATCGACGATGGCCACGGCCAGGTCGGCCACGGAAATACCGGCCGGCTGCCCGCCCTGGCCGGGCAGCAAGTCGTCGGCGCCCAGCCGGTACTGGCCGCTGCGCGCGCCCGGTGCCAGGCCAATCGGGGGCGAGACAAAACTCCAGTCCAGCGTGCTTTCTTCCCTGAGCTGCTTCAGTGCCTCGCGTGCCGCCAGCGCGCCCTGCCGGTACTGGGCCGGAAACTCCGGTGTGTCGACCAGCTGCAGGCCGGGCGCCACATACAGGCTGCCCGCGCCGCCGACCACCAGCAGGCGCTTCACGCCGGCCTGTTTCACGCCCTTGACGATCGCCTGGCTGCCCTGCAGGAAGAGCTCGTAAATTTTCGCTTCGCTCCAGCCCGGGTTGTAGGCGCTGACCACCGCGTCCTGGCCGGCCACGGCCTGGGCCACCTGGGCCGCGTCCAGTACATCGGCCTGCACGATGCGCAGGCCGGCTTGCGGCGCCAGCTTGGCGGGGTTGCGGGCCAGCACCGTGACCTGGTGGCCGCGGCTCAGCAGCTCGGGAAGAATGGCCGAGCCGACAAAACCGGTGGCGCCTATCAGTGCAATGTTCATGAAAAACTCCTGAAGATGAAACAAGCCGCTAGTCTGATGTCTTCACAAGTTGCCGAATAGAGGGCATTATTGGCTAATACTGTGAAGTAAAACTAATCAATAGGCGGCAAACCCATGGACCAACTCAAACGCATGGCGATTTTTGCCGAGGTCGTGGCCGCCGGTTCGCTGACCGGGGCGGCGCGCCAGCTGGGCATGACGCCCTCGGCCGTCAGCCAGCATTTGCGCCAGCTGGAGCAGGCGCTGGGGCTGACGCTGCTGCAGCGCTCGACGCGGCGGCTCAGCCTGACCGAGGCCGGCGAGCGCTACTACGAGGGCTGCGCCGCCATGGTCGCGGCGGCGCGTTCGGCCGAGCAGGCGCTGGCCCGCCTGCGCGATGAGCCCGAGGGCGAGCTGCGGCTGGCCGCGCCGGCCGGCTTTGGCAGCCTGCTGGCCAGCGCGTTGGCGCCGCTGCGCCGCTACCCCCAACTCAGGCTGCAGCTGCTGCTGGATGACACGCTGATCGATTTGATCGAGGCGCGCGTCGATATCGCGCTGCGGGTCGGGGAGCAGGCCGACTCGACCCTGGTGGCGCGCCAGCTGGGCCGCCTGGCGCGGCAGCTGTGCGCTGCGCCGGCCTACCTGGCCGAGCGCGGCTGGCCGGCGCAGCCGCAAGACCTGCTGCAGCACGACTGGCTGGGCAGCAGGCCGCGACATGCCGGCCATGAGCTGCTGGAACTGCAGGGGCCGAACGGCGAACAGCAGACGCTGCGGCTGGAAGGCCGGGTGCAGGCCTCGCAGGTGACGGCGCTGCACGCGCTGGCCGTGGCGGGCTGGGGCATAGGCCTGGGCGTCAGCGAGGACGACCGCCAGGCGCTGGCCGACGGGCGATTGCTGCCGGTGCTGCCCGGCTGGCGGCTGGCCGACCTGCCGGTCTATGCGGTGACGCCCAGGCGCGGCGAGCAGCCGGCCAAGGTGCGCCATGCGCTGGAGCTGCTGGCGCTTTACTTCGGCCACGCGCAAGGTACGGAGGCGACGCACACCGCCAGGGCTTCCTGAGGCAGGCCGCTCTGCGCAGCAGTAAGATGCGTGATCGGCCGCCGGCAGGGACGGCCGTATGGAGGCGCAGATGGAAACCAGGGCCCATGGCAAGACCGCCTTTGTATTTGCCGGCGGCGGCAGTTTTGGCGCGATTCAGGTCGGCATGCTGCATGCGCTGGTCGCCCACGGCGTGCGGCCCGACCTGGTGGTGGGCGCCTCGGTGGGCGCCATCAATGGCGCGTATTTCGCCGGCAATCCGACGCTGGCCGGGGTCAGGCAGCTGGAGCAGCTCTGGTGCCAGCTCAAGCGCAGCACGATTTTCCCCATGACCTTGAGCCGCATCGCCGGCCTGTTTTCACGTTCGCCGGCGCTGGTCGATTCCAGCGGCCTGCGCGCGCTGATCGCACAGCATCTGCCCTACCACCGGCTGGAGCAGGCGGCGCTGCCCCTGCATGTGGTCGCCACCGAGCAGCTGCACGGCAACCCGGTCTGCCTGTCGTCCGGCCCGGCCGTGGAGGCGATCCTGGCCAGTTGCGCGATCCCGGCGATCTTCCCGCCGGTGCTGGTCGGCCAGGACTACCTGATAGACGGCGCGATTGCCAGCAACACGCCGGTCACGACGGCGGTCGCGCTGGGGGCGAGCCGGCTGATCGTGCTGCCCACCGGTTATGCCTGCGCCTTGAGCGAACCGCCGGCCAGTGCCATCGCCAGCGCGCTGCATGCGCTCAACATGCTGATTGCGCACCAGCTGGTGCAAGACCTGGAGTTGCTGGCCGACCGCTTCGAGGTGCTGACGGTGCCGCCGCTGTGCCCGCTGGCGGCATCGGCCTACGACTTCTCGCGCGCGCCCGAGCTGATTGAGCGGGCCGAGAAGACGACCCGGCACTGGCTGGAGGGCGGCGGCCTGCAGCAGCCGCGCATTCCCGGCGCGCTGCGGCCGCATGTGGATTGATTTTGAGACGGGGCTAATGGTCAGCGGCGCCCGACGAGGCCGCCCAGCATCACGCAGGCCAGCGCCGCCGCCACCAGCGCGATGCCGGCCCATTGCCAGGGCGTGATGACTTCACCCAGCACCAGCATGCCGGTGGCCAGGCCCACCACCGGCACGCCCAGGCTGAAGGGCGCCACGCGGTTGGCCGGGTGGCGCTTGAGCAGGCCGGTCCAGAGGCTGTAGCCCAGCAGGGTGGCGACCCAGCCGAGATAGGCCACGGCCAGCCAGCTGGACCAGCGTGCCGCCGTCCACTGCCAGCGCGCGGCCTCGGGGTCGAAACCATAAGACAGGGCGGCAAAGGGCGGCACCGCGACCAGGCCGCTCCAGACCACAAAGGCCAGCGGTGAATAGTCGGTGGCCGCCTGTTGCACGCGCCTGGCCACGATGTTGGACATGGCCCACATGGCCGCCGCGCACAGCGTCAGCACAAAACCCGGCAGCGTCGTCGCACCGCCGGCGGTCGCGCCGGGGTTCACATAGTTGAGGGCAAAACAGGACAGGCCCAGCGCCGCCAGCAGCAGGCCGGCCTGCAGCGGCCGGCTGGCGCGCTCGCGCAGCAGCACAAAGCCGAACAGCGCGGTCCAGAACACCTGGGTCTGCAAGATCACCGAGGCCAGCGCCGCCGTCATGCCGACCTTCAAGGCGAAGAACAAGATGCCGAACTGCCCGACACCCTGAAACGCGCCATACAGCAGCACCCATTTCCAGGGAACCTTGGGCGGCCGTATGAACAGCAGCAGCGGCAGCAAGACAAACATGTAGCGGGCGGTGCCGAGCTGAAACGGCGTGAAGTCGCGCAGGGCGAACTTCATCACGACGAAATTCACGCCCCAGACCAGCACCACGGTCAGCAAGGCGGCCAGATCGCGGCCGCTCAGGGCAGGGCTGCGCATCAAGGCCTGTGCACGCTAAAACGGGCGTTTGAAGGGTGACTGCCGGGCCTACGCGCCGGGCAGGGCGGCGCGGGCGGCGTCCAGGTGGGCCTTGACGCGCTGCGCCAGGGCGATGTCGCCGGGTGTCTCGGGCAGCCAGGCCTCGACGGGAATGGTGCTCCCGTCCGGCTCCACCGCCACAAAGACCACCAGGCATTCGGTGATGACCGCCATCTGGCCGGTCTTCATGTCGCCGGCGCGCACTTGGACCGAGATGTTCATGCTGGTGCGGCCGGTGTAGGCCAGCCGCGCCTCGACTTCGACCAGGTCGCCGATCATGATGGGGCGCTGAAAGCGGATGCTGCCCACCGAGACGGTGACGCAGTAGCGCTTGGCCCAGCTGGTGGCGCAGGCATAGCCGGCCTCGTCTATCCACTTCATGACGGTGCCGCCATGGACTTTGCCGCCAAAGTTGACGGTGCTAGGTTCAGCCAGAAAACGCAGGGTGATGGAGGACATGCGGTAGGGAATGGTTGTGGTCAGGAGTGGTCGCGCTGCCAGGCCAGGCCGGCCACGCGCAGCATATTGTCACCCATGACCGCGGCGGCTTCGGCCGCGCTCATGCCAACCTTTTGCAGCGCGCCCGACAAAACCTGCCAGGTGTCCACCGGTGTGTAAGTCATGCGCTCAACCGAGCGGTTGTAGCCTGCCGCCTTGGGCCACCAGTAGTCCGGGTCATAGTCGCCCGGCGGCTTGTCGTTGAGTTCATCCTGGCGAAAACTGATGTCCAGCCCTATGCCCGCATGCTGAACGCCGACCAGGTTGGCCACATGGGCCGCGTGCCGTGCCACATCGTCGGCGCCGGGGCTGCGGGTGCCGAGAAAGGCCGACACGCCGGAGACGCAGACCACGCCGCCGGTGGCGGCGCAGGCGCGGATCTGCTCGTCGCTGATGTTGCGGCCATGCGCCACCAGTGCCAGCGGATTGGCGTGGCTGAAGATCACCGGCCTTGACGACGCGGCCATGATGTCCAGGCTGCAGCGCCTGCCGGTGTGCGAGCAGTCCATCAGCAGGCCGGCCTCATTGACGGCCTGCACCATGCGCCGCCCCAGCGGCGTCAGGCCGCGTTCCACGTCATGGCAGCCGTCGGCCACGCTGTTGTTGCGGTTGTAGGCCAGGTGGATCTGGCGCACGCCGAGGTCGCGGTACAGCGCCACCATGTCGGGCTGCTCCAGCAGCGGCATGGCGCCTTCCAGGTCGAAGCCCACGGCCAGCACGCCGGCGGCGGCCGCCTGCTTGATCTCTGCGACGCTGGACACCAGCCTGAAACGCTGGGGCTGGGCCGCGATGTTGGCGCGGAAGGCGGCGATCACCGACAGGATCTGGGACACCGGGTTCATGTCCATGCCGACATTGAGGGACACGTAGTTCACGCCGGCGGCGCGCAGGCTGTCCAGCGGCGAAAAATCGGCCTGCGGGTGCAGGGGCAGACAGGCGTGGGCTTCCCAGTGAATCATCATAGGTTGGCTCTCCAGTGATGCAGAAATTAAACCATGCGCTTGGCGCATGCGCCAGCAGGCCGCCCGCGTTACCGGATGGATTCTGCCGTGCGCCTGAAGCCCGAGGATGCCTGCATCAGGCTCAGGGTGTAGGGCTTGCCGACGCGGCTGGCGGCCAGGTCGGCTGCCGATAGCAACTCCACCGTCTGGCCGCGCTGCATGACCATGAGCCGGTCGCACAAGTGGGTGACCACCGCCAGGTCATGGCTGACCATGACAAAGCTCAGGCCGCGGCGGCGGCGCAGTTCTTCCAGCAGATTCAGCACCTCGGCCTGCACCGAGGCATCGAGCGCCGAGGTGGGCTCGTCCAGCAGCAGGATTTGCGGCTCCAGAATCAGCGCGCGGGCAATGGCAACGCGCTGCCTTTGCCCGCCCGACAGCTGGTGCGGGTAGCGAAAGCGAAAACCGCTGCCGAGCCCGACTTCGTCCAGCGCGCGTTCAATGCGCGCTTCAGCGTCGGTGATGCCGTGGATGGCCAGCGGTTCGGCCAGGATGCGGTCCACCGTCTGCCGTGGGTGCAGCGAACCGTAAGGGTCCTGGAACACCATTTGCACCAGGCGGCGAAAGCTCTTGCTGCCCGCTGCGCTTTCGTCGCCGACGAGCCGCACCGCGCCCGATACCCTGGGTGCCAGCCCGCAGATGGCGCGCAGCACCGTCGATTTGCCGGAACCCGACTCGCCGACAATGCCAAAGCTTTCGCCGGGCTTGACGCGAAATGTCGTATCGGCCACCGCGACAAAGCCGTCATACACGACGCGCAGCTGGCTGACATCCAGGCCCAGGGCGTGGCTGGCGTTCATAGCGCCCACTCCGGCCGGCGGTCCAGCGTGGCCAGCGGGTGCACGGAAGCCCCAAGCCGGGGCAGGCAGGCCATCAGGCCGCGCGTGTAGGGGTGTTGGGCATGGGCCAGCCCGCCGGCGGGCAGCTCTTCGACCACGCGGCCGGCGTACATCACCAGGATGCGGTCGCAAAACGAGGACACCAGCCGCAAATCGTGCGACACCAGGATCAGGCCCATGCCGCGCTCGGCCACCAGCGTGTCCAGGATGGACAGCACCTGCAGCTGCACCGTGACATCGAGCGCCGAGGTTGGTTCGTCGGCAATCAGGAGGTCGGGCTCGGCAATCAGCATCATGGCAATCATGGCGCGCTGGCCCATGCCGCCCGAGACCTCGTGCGGATACAGCCGGTAGACGCGCTCGGGGTCGTCGATGCGCACCGATTCAAGCGAGGCCAGTGCACGTGCTCTGGCCTCGCGCGCTGACACAGGGGTGTGGGCGCACAGGGTTTCGACAATTTGCGCGCCAATGGTCATGACCGGATTGAGCGAAAACTTCGGGTCTTGCAGCACCATGGCAATGCGCCCGCCACGCAGCGCGCGCCGCTGCCTCGGCGGGCAGTTCAGCAGGTCCACGCCGCTGAACTCCAGCCGCCTGGCGCTGATGCGGCCTTCGGGGGCGGTGAGGCCCAAAATGGCGCGGCCGGTTTGGGACTTTCCCGAGCCCGACTCGCCCACAATCCCCAGGCGCTCGCGGCCCAGCGTGAACGACACGCCGCGCACCGCCTCGGTCATGCCGCCATCACGGCCAGGAAAGGCCACGCGCAGGTCATCGACCACCAAAAGAGGATGCATGGCGCCGGTCATTGGGCAGCCTTGGGGTCCAGCGCGTCGCGCAAGCCGTCGCCCAGCAGGTTAAAGGCCAGGCTCACGATGAAAATGGCCGCGCCCGGCGCCGCCGCCACCCACCACTGGTCGAGCACATACAGGCGGCCATTGGCAATCATGGCGCCCCATTCGGGCGTGGGCGGCTGTGCGCCCAGGCCCAGAAAGCCCAGGCCCGCCGCCGTCAGGATAATGCCGGCCATGTCCAGCGTGACGCGCACGATCACCGACGACACGCACAGCGGCATGATGTGCCTGAGCACGATGCGCCAGGGCGAAGCGCCCAGCAGCTGGACGGCGGCGATGTAGTCGGTCTGGCGTATCGTCAGCGTCTCGGCGCGGGCCAGCCGTGCATAGGGTGGCCAGGAGGTGATGGCAATCGCGATCACCGCGTTCTCGATGCCCGGCCCGAGCGCGGCCACGAAAGCCAGCGCCAGAATCAGGCGCGGAAACGCCAGAAAAATATCCGTGATGCGCATCAGCACGGCATCGACCATGCCGCCGGCATAACCGGCCACCGTGCCCACCACCAGCCCGATGGGCGCGGCCAGCACGGCGACCAGCACCACCACAAACAGCGTGATGCGCGAGCCGTGAATGATGCGCGACAAGATGTCGCGACCCTGGTCGTCGGTGCCAAACCAGTGCGCGGAAGACGGCGGCAGCAGGCGCGTGGTGCGCAAGTCGCCGATATAGGCCGAATAAGGCGCCAGCAGGTCGGCAAAAATCGCCACCGCCACCAGCGCCAGCACAATCAGCAGCCCGAGCATCGCCAGGCGGTTGCGCGCGAACGTGCGGCAGGCGTTGTAGGCACGCCCCAGCGAGGCCTGCCGGCGCGACAGCGGCCGGTCCGACATCAGCCAGGCATGCAGGGTCTCTCGTTTGGCAGGCATCGTGTCGTTCATCGCACGCGTGTCCTCGGGTCCAGCAGCTTGTACAGCACATCGGACAGCAGGTTCAGGCCGATAAAAATCGAACCCACGACGATGGTGCCGCCCAGTACCGCATTCATGTCGGCGTTTTGCAGCGAGTTGGTGATGTAGAGGCCCAGGCCGGGCCAGGCAAACACGGTTTCGGTCAGGACCGAGCCCTCCAGCAGGCCCGCATACGACAGCGCGATCACCGTCACCAGCGGCACCATGGCGTTGCGCAGGGCGTGGCGCCAGATGATGCGGGCCTCCGACAGGCCCTTGGCCCTGGCCGCGATCACATATTCCTGGGCCAGCTCATTGAGCATGAAGGAGCGCGTCATGCGGCTGATGTAGGCCAGCGAGAAATAACCCAGCAGCGAGCCCGGCAGGATCAGGTGCGACAGCGCGTTGGCAAAGGCTTCCCATTCGCCCGCCATGGCGGTGTCCAGCAGCAGCAGGCCGCTCACCGGCACCAGCGTGAATTCGTAGCTGACATCAATGCGGCCCGGCCCGGCCACCCAGCCCAGTCGCGCATAAAACACCAGCAGCGCCATCAGGCCCAGCCAGAAGATGGGCACGGAATAACCGACGAGGCCGGTGACGCGCACCACCTGGTCCACCAGCCCGCCGCGCCGCACCGCCGCCCACACGCCGAGCGGCACGCCCAGCCCGGCGCCTATCAGTATGCCCAGGCTGGCCAGTTCCAGCGTCGCCGGGAAGGCGCGGCGTATGTCCTGCATCACCGGGTTGGAGGTCAGCACCGAGGTGCCAAAGTCGCCCTGCAGCACCTTGCCGAGGTAGATGTAGAACTGCTGGTACAGCGGCTTGTTCAGGCCCAGCTCTTCGCGCACCCGGGCGATGACATGCGCGGGCGCACGGTCGCCGACGATGGCCAGCACCGGGTCGACCGGAATCACCCGGCCGATGAAAAACGTGACCGCCAGCAGGCCCAGGTAGGTGAGCAAAATCACCACCAAGAAGCGCCCCGCAGCGTTCAGCAGCCGGGCAGGGCGCCGGCCTGCCGGGCGTGCGGCGGCTGGCGGCGGCGCCAGGCCAAGAGGGTCCTGGCCGGTGGCCAGGGGATCAGGAACTGCCAAAGCCGCTGTGACCCCGTTAGCGCTTGACCACCCTGAACATGTAGTTGGTGTCAAAGGTGGGGCCCAGCTTCAGGCCGTCCACATTGCTGCGTAAGGCCGCCACCTCGGTTTGCTGGAACAGCATGACAAAGGGGCTGGTCTTGCGGAACTCGGCCTGCAGCTCTTCGTACATGACCTTGCGCTTGCCGGCATCGCGTTCCAGCACGGCGGCATCGGATTTTTTGGTCAGCTCGGGAATGGCCCAGGCGTTGCGCCAGGCCAGCGGCTTGGCCTTGGCATCGTCGGCGTTGTCGGGGTTGCGCGTGAAGGTGTCGGCGTTCGAGTGCGGGTCCCAGTAGTCGGCGCCCCATTGGCCGATGTACATGTCGTGGGTGCGGGCGCGGTATTTGGTGAGCGTCTGCTTGCCGTCGCCGGGAATGATCTCGACCTCGATGCCGGCGCGTTTGGCCGTTTGCTGGAAGGCCTCGACGATGCCCTGCACCGGCTGGATGGTGCGCATGTCTATCGTCACCTTGAAGCCGTTGGGTACGCCCGCCTTGGCCAGCAGGGCCTTGGCCTTGTCCACATCCAGCTTGTAGGGGTTGTCCTTGCTGGCACCCAGCAGGCCTATGGGCAGGTAGTTCTGGTGGATCACGCCGATGTTCTTGATCAGCGTGTCGCCGATGGCCGAGTAGTCGACCAGCCATTTCATGGCCTCGCGTACCTCGGGTTTGGCCAGCGTCGGGTTCTTCTGGTTCAGGCTGATGTAGTAGACCGTGCCCTTGGGCGCCGAGGTGATCTTCACGTCCTTGTTGGCGGTGAGCGCGGCAATGTCCTGCGGGCTCAGGTTGCGGGCAATGTCTATGTCGCCTTTTTCCAGCAGCAGGCGCTGCGTCGCCGCTTCCTTCACATGGCGGTAGATCACGCGGGCCAGCGGGGCCTTGGGGCCGTAGTAGCTGTCGTTGCGCTCCAGCGCCACGATTTCATTGGCGCGCCACTCGCGCAGCTTCATTGGGCCCGAGCCGGCGTAGTTGGTTTTCAGCCAGCCATAGCCCCAGTCGCCGTTTTGCTCCTTGGACGTCAAAAGCTTCTTGTCGACGATGGCGCCGATGTTGGCCGTCAGGCAATTCAGCACAAAGGTGGGCGCGAAGGCCTTGTCGGTTTCGAGCGTCAGCGTCAGCGGGCCGGTCTGCTTGATCTTGTCTTTCACGTTGTCTTTGCCAAAGCCAAACTGGGTGAGGATGAAGGCCGGGGATTTGTCCAGGATGACGGCCCGCTGCAGCGAATACGCCACCTCTTCCGCCGTCAGCGGGTTGCCCGAGGCAAATTTCAGCCCGGGCTTGAGCTCAAAGGTGTAGGTCCTGCCATCGGGCGACACGGTCCAGGACTTGGCGACGTCGCCAATCAGCTTGGACGGGTCGTTGATGTCCAGGCGCACCAGCCGGTCATAGGTGTTGCCCATGATCTCGCCCGCAGACAGCTCAAAGGCCTCGGCCGGATCCATCGTGATGATGTCGTCGAACCCAAAGGCAATCACCAGCGTGTCTTTGGGCGTTGCCGCCAGCGCGGCGGTGCCGTGGCAAACCAGCAGGGCCGCAGTGGCGGTGGCGCAGAGCAGGCGGCGTGTGATGGGAAGAGACGGGTATTTCAAGATGAGTTCCTTTGTGAAGGTTCTGTTGATACGGTCTGGCCTGGGTGCGGCAAGACATCGCTGGGTCTTCAATGGCGGCACGCATGAACCATGCACAAGCGCCCTTCAAGCTCCAGCCCCTCTGGCGTCCTCGAAAGACTTGCATTCTGCGGCGGCGGGTTGGCCCGTCAATGCGTAGTTACCTTGGGTTTTCGGTCCAGACGCGGCCAGCCGGCTTCAAGCGTCATTGCAAGACAGTTTGCATGCCGAAACGGGGAAAAGAGACCTAAAACCTGCGTTTACGGAGGAAAACACCTAGCAAAACCTGTCTTTGAGGGCTTGACCGTGCATATGGTGTAACGATACAGTAAATCGTTCTACAAGAGACCTTCCCTGCAGTCGGTACAACTACTTCGAGTCATCAGGAGACAAGCATGAGTTCACTTTCCCGTCGCCGTTTTGTCCAGTCAGCGTCCGCGGCATCGCTGGCCTTTGTCGCCGGCTTGCCCGGCCTGGCGCGTGCGCAGTCGCCCATTGCCCTGCGCTTTTCGTCCTCGCTGGTGGCCGACCAGAATTCGGCCCACTATGTCTGGTTCCAGCAACTGGCCGCCAACCTGAAAACGGCCGTGGGTGACAGGATCAGGGTCGACTACTTTCCCAACAACCAGCTGGGCAAGGAAAGCGATGTGGTGCAGCAGGTCAAGGTCGGCTCCATCGACATGATGGTCACCGGCTCGTCGATCTGGGCCACGGTGGCACCGCAATTCGGCATGCTGGACCTGGGCTATCTGTTTGACAGCTACGCCCATGCCGCCAGGGCGCTGGACGGCGGTGTCGGCGCAAGGCTCAATGACATCCTGCAAAAAAGCACCGGCTGCCAGGTCATCACCTGGGCCTCGCACTTCGGGGCGCGCAGCGTCTACAGCAAGCAGCCCGTCAAGTCGCTGGCCGATGTGAAAAACGTCAAGCTGCGCGTGCTGCCGACGCCGGCCTTTATCGAGACCTTCAAGATCATGGGCGCCATTCCAACGCCGATTCCGTTCGGCGAGCTCTACATGGCCGCGCAGACCGGCGTGGTCGATGGCTTTGAGCATGATGCGGCCACGGTGCTGGCCAGCAAGCTCAACGAGGTGGTCAAAAACTGCTGGCTGACCGAACACCTGTTCAGCCCGCTGGTGGTGGTGATGGGCAAACGCGGCATGGACAAGATCCCTGCCGAGCTGCGTCCGGCCTTCATGAAGGCGGCCGCCGACGCGACCGCCCAGCAGCGCGCCATCGCCGCGGAGAAGGGCAACCAGGCGATCGAGGCCCTGAGCCGGCAGGGCATGGTGTTCAG
>CAZWDK010000047.1:12601-16448 GCA_964633095.1 uncultured Polaromonas sp.
TTTAGCGTCGCCCGCGCGCCGGGCCGCTGGCTGGCGGCCCTGATGCGCTGGACCGAGTACCTGGCGGGCGCCGTGCTGGCGCTCGATGTGCTGGTGGTGTTCATCTCGGTGGTGTTCCGCTACTTTCTGCATGACCCGGTGGACTGGGCCGAAGAAGTCGCCCGCGCGCTGATGGTGGTGCTGGTGTTTTTTGGTGCGGCCACGGTGCTGGCGCGCAGCCAGCATATCGGCATTGACCTGTTCCGCGGGCTTTTCCCGGCCGCCTGGCAGCCGGCGCTGCTGCAGGCCGGCAGCTGGATCATCGTGGGTGTGTCCTTCAGCCTGTTTCTGTCCTCCTGCGCCCTGCTGGTCGACTCCTACGGCATGAGCACCTCGATTGGCCTGCCGCAGTGGATTTACGTCTATCCGGTGGTGATTGGCAGCCTGTTCATGACCCTGTTTGGCACGGCCAATGCGATGAACGGTCCGCCGCGCACGGTCTGGCTCACGCTGGCCGTCGGCGTCGGGCTGGTGGCGGCGGTCATGCTCTGGAACAGCCTGCTGCCCGGGCAGGCCGTCAAGCCCTGGATGCTGTTGACCATCGGCTTTTTCGGCGGGCTGGTGCTGGGCGTGCCCATCGCCTTTGTGCTGGCGCTGTCGTCGCTGGTGTTTTTCATGGCCGACCCGTCGCTGCCCATGCTGGTGTATTCGCAGCAGGTGATGGCGGGCATGGACCACTTTGTGCTGCTGGCCATTCCGTTTTTCGTGCTGGCCGGTCTGCTGATGGAGTCCAACGGCATGTCGTCGCGGCTGATCGAGCTGCTGCTGCGCATGTTCGGCCGGGTGCGCGGCGGGCTGGGCCTGATCACCATCACCGCCACGGCGTTTTTCTCGGGCGTCTCGGGCTCCAAGCTGGCCGATATCGCGGCCGTAGGCGGCATCATCATGCCGGCGGTGCGCAAGACCAGACAGGACCCGAATGAAACGGCCGGCCTGCTGGCCTGCACCGCGGTCATGGCCGAAACCATCCCCCCCTGCATCAACATGATCATCATGGGCTTTGTGGCCAACATCTCGATCGCCGGCCTGTTCATGGCGGGGCTGGTGCCGGCCGCGGTGCTGGCGCTGTCGCTGGCGGCGGTGACGATTTATGTCGGCACCAAAATCAACCCCGACGAGGCCTTCGACGTGAAGACGCCGATGCTGCGCCTGCTCGGTGGCGCGCTGGTGGCCTTGCTGATGGTGGCGATGATAGGCAAGGGCGTGACCTCGGGCGTGGCCACCTCGACCGAGGTGTCGGCCTTTGCCGTGATGTACGCGCTGGTGGTGGGCTGGTTCGCGTTTCGCGAGCTGACGCTCAAATCGGTGGCGCAGCTGTTTGTGCGCTCGGCCTCCATGGCGGGCGGCATCCTGTTCATCGTGGCGGCGGCGTCCAGCGTCTCGTTTGCGCTGACCATCCAGCAGATTCCACAATACCTGTCCGACTTCATGATTGCGTTTGCCCAGCATTACGGCAGCGGCATGTTCGTCCTGCTGTCGGTGCTGATCATGATCGTGTTCGGCGCCGTGCTCGAAGGCGCGCCGGCGCTGATCATCTTTGGTCCGCTGCTGACGCCGATTGCGGCCCAGCTGGGCGTGCATCCGCTGCATTTCGGCACGGTGATGGTGATTGCCATGGGCCTTGGCCTGTTTGCGCCGCCCATAGGCCTGGGTCTGTTTGCCACCTGCGCCATCACCGGCACCGAGGTCAAGAATGTGGCCAGGCCGATGATGAAGTATCTTGCGGTGTTGTTCGTGACGCTGATGGTGCTGGTACTGGTGCCGGCGTTTTCCCTGTGGCTGCCCACCCGCATGGGCTTGTGATGAAGAAAAGAAGGTCTGTGTGAGCAAGATTCGAGATGTGGCCAGCCGCGCTGGCGTTTCCACCAGCACCGTGTCCAATGTGCTCAACGGCCGCGGCAACCGCATGGCCAAAGAGACGCTGGCGCGCGTGGAGGCGGCGATTGCCGAGCTCAAGTACCGGCCCAACACCACGGCGCGCCAGCTCAAGACCGGGCATACCCCCCTGCTGGGCCTCTTGGTGCCGTCCATCGCCAACCCCATGTATGGCTTTATTGCGCGCGAGATCGAAACCCAGGCGCAGGAGCGCCACGGCTTTCGCATCATGATCGGCAACACCTACCGCGACAAGGACAAGGAGGCCCGGTTTTTCGACGACCTGATGGCGCATGGCGTGCGCGGCGTGATCATCATCTCCTCGCTGGTCGACGAGCAGCACTTCGAGTCGGCCGGCGAGCGCGGTCTGGTGGTGGTCAGTTATGACCGGCGCGCCACGCCCGGCGTCGAGTCGGGCATTGACCATGTGTCGGTCGACAACTTCGAAGCGGCGCGCCTCGCCACCGCGCACCTGATTGCCCAGGGCCACACCCGTCTGGCCTTTGTGACGGCCGCCGGCATGACCATGAGCCGGCGTGAAAAGATCAACGGCTTCATGGCGGCTGCGGCCGGCGCCGGCCTGGCCGCCAGCGCGCAGGTGATCGAGGGCACGCCGCTCAACGAATATGGCGATTCGATGATGAGCGAGCTGGGCCGTATCGAGGCGGCGGCGCTGGCCGCCCGCCAGGGTGCAGAACGCCCCAGCGGCATCGTGGCCGTCAACGACATGATGGCGCTGGGCCTGATGGCCGGCTTTCGCGAGGCGGGGCTGTCGGTGCCGGCCGATGTGTCGGTGGTGGGCATGGACGATGTGTTTTTGTCGGCGCTGATGCATCCGGCCCTGACCACGGTGCGCATGCCGGTGCCCGAGATGGCCCAGACCATGGTCGAGCGCGTGATGAGCCGCCTGGCCGACCCTGCGCTGCCCACCGGCGAATTCATGTTCCAGCCCAGCCTGGTGGCCAGGGACTCGGTGGCGGCGTGGCCGCCGAAAAAATAAAGCCAGCCCATTGTTGAAACTTGAACAAGGTGATTGAATGACAACGGTTTTCGTAAGCCACCCCCAAAGCAAGCTGGCGCATTATTTCGGCGCCCGGGCGACCGCGGCACTGGAGGCCATTGCCGACGTGCGCTTCAATCCCGGTGATACCGATCTCTCGTCGCCGGAGCTGGCCGCCCTGGCGCACGACAGCGAGCTCATCATTTCCTACCGCCAGACGCTGGGCGACGAGGCGCTTTTTGCGGCGCTGCCGCAACTCAAGGCCTTTGTGCGCTGCGCCATCGACATCCGCAACATCGACCTGCCGGCCGCCAGCCGGCATGGCGTGCTGGTCACCCAGGCCAGCGCCGGCTTCATTCCTTCGGTGAGCGAGTGGATCATCGGCGTGATGATCGACCTGAGCCGCCACATCAGCGCCTCTGTCGCGCTGTACCACGCGGGCCAGCCGGCGCCGCCGCTGATGGGGCGCGAGCTGCGCGGCGCCACCCTGGGCGTGATCGGCTACGGCCAGATCAGCCGCTACCTGTGCGAGGTGGCGCTGGCGCTGGGCATGCGCATCGTGGTGCACGACCCGTTCACGACCACCGGCCGCCAGGAGCTGGTCCAGACCAGCCTGACGCAGCTGCTGCAGCAGTCCGACTATGTGGTCTGCCTGGCCGCCGCGACCGAAGCGAGCGAGAACCTGATGAATGCCAGGACCTTTGCCGCCATGATGCCGGGCGCGTTCTTCATCAATGCCTCGCGCGGCAACCTGGTCGATGAAGCGGCGCTGCTGCAGGCGCTGGATGCCGGCAGCCTCGCCGGCTGCGCGCTGGATGTGGGGCGCGCGCCGGACCAGATGCCCTCGCCGCGCGTGGCGGCGCACCCGCGCGTCATCGCCACGCCGCACATCGGCGGCCTGACCCCGCCGGCGGTGGAGCACCAGGCCATGGA
>CAZWDK010000048.1:0-16442 GCA_964633095.1 uncultured Polaromonas sp.
CACCGGCGCGGCGCGCGGTTTCCCTGGGAGGCCTGAGGGGCGGCCATAAAAAAAAGCGCCTGCTCCTTTGACGGAGCAGGCGCCTCGGCGCCTTTATGGCACCGGCCGATCTCAATCGACCTGGGCCGACCTGGATCGCTTACAGCGTATCGATGAAGCTGCGCAGCTTGTCGCTGCGGCTGGGGTGCTTGAGCTTGCGCAGGGCCTTGGCTTCGATCTGGCGGATGCGCTCGCGCGTCACGTCAAACTGCTTGCCGACTTCTTCCAGCGTGTGGTCGGTCGACATCTCGATACCGAAGCGCATGCGCAGCACCTTGGCTTCGCGCGGCGTCAGGCTGTCCAGGATGTCTTTCACCACGTCGCGCAGGCCGGCCTGCATCGCGGCTTCCAGCGGTGCCGTGTTGGCGCCGTCTTCGATGAAATCGCCCGTTCAGCCGCCTTGCGGCGTTGCTCGTCGTTGACATGGCTACTGCCATGTCGCCTCCTCACGCCTTGCCTGACAACTGACCGGACAATTTCATTGAATCACCTTATTTGTGGGACCGGACACTGGCCCTGGTTATGCGTATTTGTTCTGACTGCTAGAGGGCTGCGGTGGCTTACGTTTTGAGGCCGGGCGGCCCAGAATACCGCGATACAAACAACAGGGGACAACACCATGCGCATTCGGTGCCTTGCCTGCAGCCTGCTGGCCGCCATGGTGGTGGCCAACGTGGCCACGGCTCAGACTTTTCCCGGCAAACCCGTCAAGATCGTGGTGCCCTTTGGTGCCGGTGGCGTGGCTGACCTGAGCGCGCGCATCGTGGCGCAGAAGCTCGGCGATTCGCTCGGCACACCTGTGGTGATTGAAAACAAGCCCGGCGCCGGTGGTGTTGTGGCGGGCGACGCAGTGGCCAAGGCGGAGCCCGATGGCCACACTTTGCTGTTGATGTCCAACGCCACAGCGGTCAGTGTCGGCCTGTTCAAGTCACTGCCGTTCGACACCCAGCGCGATTTCGCGCCGGTTTCCACCCTGGGTTTCTTTGACATCGCCATCATCGGCCCTGTCGATTCGAAATTCAAAACGCTGGGCGAGCTGCTCGCTTTTGCCAAGGCCAACCCTGGCAAGCTCAACCTGGGCGGCATCAACATAGGCAGCACGCAAAACCTGGCGGCCGAGCTGTTCAAGACAAGCTCGGGCGCAGACCTGCAAATCGTGCCGTTTAACGGCACGCCGGCTGTCATCACGGCCTTGCGTGGCGGTCAGATTGACGCCGCCGTGGAAATTCTGGGTCCCATCCTTCCACACATCAACGCCAAGGCCTTGCGTGCGCTCGCCGTCACGGGCGACAAACGCGCCGCCGTGCTGCCCGATGTGCCGACCGCCAGGGAAAGCGGCCTGCCCAGCTATGTGGCATCGAGCTGGAACGCGCTGGCCGCACCGGCAAAAACCCCCAGGCACGTGATTGCGCGCCTGAACAAGAACGTGGCAGCGGCCGTCAACGCCCCGGATGTCAGGAAGAAGCTGCACGACTTGAACGTTGAAGCGCGCTCCAGTTCGCCCGAGCAGGCAGCCGAACTGCTGGCCAGCGACATCAGGCGCTGGGGCGACGTGATCACCCGCGCCAAAATTTCGACACAGTAAACGTGCACCCAGCCAGCCCGAGCCGTGAGATGGAGCGTGAGAGGGCCGGACGGGCATCCCGAACCACAGGAAAACGAGCCGTGAAATTTGAGCACATTGGCATGATTGGTTATGGCGAGGTCGGCAAGATCTTCAGCGCCGGCCTCAAAGACAGGGTCTTGAGCGCCAGCGCCTGGGACCTCAAATTTGATGCGCCCGCCCTGCGTGATGCGCAACTGGCCCATGCGGCGCAAGCCGGTGTGGGGGCCTGCGGCTCCATGGCCGAGTTATGCGGGCACGCCGACCTGGTCATTTCGGCTGTCACGGCGTCCAACACGCTGGCAGCGGCGCAGGCGGCAGCCCGCCACATCCGGCCCGGCGCGGTCTTTCTGGACCTCAATTCCGCCTCGCCTGGCACCAAGCAGGATGCCGCCCGGATTATCGATGCGGCAGGTGCCAGGTATGTTGAAGCGGGTGTGATGACTTCCGTGCCGCCTTATGGCATACGGGTGCCCATGCTGCTGGGCGGCGCGTGTGCGGCCGAACTGGCCGGCAGGCTCACGGCCTGGGGAATGGACGCGAAGGCGGTCAGCGAGAAGCTGGGTGTGGCCAGTGCCATCAAGATGTGCCGCAGCGTGATGATCAAGGGCCTGGAGGCATTGCTCATCGAGAGCTACACCACGGCCAGGGCCTACGGCGTGGAAGACCACCTGTTGCCGACGCTGGCAGAAACTTTCCCCAGCATAGACTGGCAAAAAACCGGCGCCTACTTCTTCAGCCGGGTGGTGCAGCACGGCCAGCGACGCGCCGAGGAAATGCGTGAATCCGCCAACACCGTGCGCGAAGCCGGTTTTGAGCCCTACATGACGGCGGCTATTGCCGACAAGCAGCAATGGGTGGCCGACCAGGCCAGTGCCGGTGTGTTCGGAGGCCTTGCCATGGACGCCCACTGGCAGGACTATGCCGACCACCTGCTGGTCGCCAGGTAGCTATAAAGTTGATAGCTTGTTACGCCCGTGTTCATTGGGCTGGTGGCAGATTTGATCCAACAATTCGGATCAAACTCACCATCCATCACACTCACTCCGGGCCGAAGCCAAACAGCCGCAAGGGCGTGCTCCAGAGTATCTTGTGCCTGTCCTGTGCGTTGGGCACCGTTTGCGCAAACAGTTGCAGTAGAGGCCCATAGTCGAGGCGCCGCGGCGCCCTGAGAAAAGGCCAGTCCGAGGCCCAGACGCAGTGGTCTGCACCGAAGGCTTGAAGCAGGGCGTCGGTGAACGAACGGGTGTCCGGAAACGGGAATTCCTGCGCGGAAAACTTGGCAAAGCCCGACAGCTTGACAGTGGCACGCCGGCTGTCCGCGAGACGAAGCAGGGCGGCAAAGCCCTCGCCGGTGATGCCGCGCGCCACCTCGGGCCGGCCGCAATGATCGACCAGTATTTGTGCGCCCGAGTCGAGCAGCAGGGGCGCCAGTAGCTGGAGCTGGCTTGCTTCCACCTGAACCTGCACGAACATGTCCAGCGCAGCCAGTCGTGCCAGCAAGGGGATAGCAGTGCGGTAGTAGTCCAGCCCGTGCAAGGCAAAGTTGAAGGCGACGCCCACAATGCCTTGTGCCTTGAGTTCCTGGAGGTAAAGCGCCGACGCGTCGTTCGGGACGACGGCGATGCCCTTAAAGCGGCCCTGGCTGCCCGCGATGGCGCTCATCAGGCAGCGGTTGTCTGTGCCATACCCGGAGTTGGGGCCGACCAGCAAGGCGTGCCGCACGCCGTAAGCGTCCTGCACGTGCGAACAATAATCGGCTGAGCCGGTTTCCTGGCCCATCGGGCGATAGGCTACATCCGCCGCGTACGCAAAACCTTCAGGGTCCAGTACATGGCAGTGGCAGTCGACCTTGGGAACGGTGTAAATCGACGCATCCACAGGCATCTGCGACAGGTTCATAAGGTCGCCTTCACAAGGTTGCTTCTATGGCCCGTCGCAACTCAGGCGTGATCTCGGGCATCACCCCGAACCAGGCATGAAAAGCCGGGCGCGCCTGATTGAGCAGCATGCCCAGTCCATTGACGGTGGGGTTGCCGCGCTGCCGCGCAGCGGCCAGCAAAGGCGTTTCAAGCGGCACGTAAATGACGTCCGACACCAGCGCGTGGCGGGGCAGGGCGTCCAGCGCCAGCTCAAGCGCCGGGTTGCCATGCATGCCCTGGTTGGTGGTGTTGACGAGCAGCGCCACATCGGCCAGCGCTGCATGCCGCTCACTCCAGGGCAAGGCCTTGACGGGTGTGCCAAATTCGGCAGCCAACGCCTGGGCCTTGTCGGGCGTGCGGTTCAGCAGGCGAATTTCCTTGGCGCCGCGGTCGGCCAGGCTCAGCACCACGGCGCGCGCAGCGCCGCCAGCGCCCAGCACGGTGATGGGGCCGGTGTCGGCGCGCCAGTCCGGTTGGGCGTCCAGCAGGCTCTGGATGTAGCCAAAGCCGTCGTTGTTGAATCCTTTGAGAGATCCGTCCGGCTGGACCACGATGGTGTTCAGCGCCCCCATGCGTTTGGCGTTGGCATCCACCTCGTGAACGAATTGGAGGGCCTCTACCTTGTGCGGGATGGTGATGTTGCAGCCGCGAAAGCCCAAGGCCGCCAGGCCAGGCAGCGCCACGTCAAGCTTGCCCGGCGCCACCGGCAATTGCACGTAAGCCCCCGGCAGGCCGTACTTTTCCAGCCAGTAGTTGTGAAGTTTGGGGGAGCGCGAATGCGCGACGGGCCAGCCCATGATGCCGGCCAGGCCGAAGGTGTGTGAACTCATTTTCCTGGACTCCTTATTTACGGCCGACGGGCGGCAAGATGCTGCTGATCACCTGCTTGCCGTTTTCTACTTTTGTCATGTAGCTCTCACGGTCAAGGTCGCCGTTGGCGTCAAAGCTGACGTCCAGCAAGATGCCTGGATGGTCTTTGACGGACAGTGAAAGGCCTTTCATGGCTGCAGCGAACGCCTTGGGGTCGAACTTGCCCAGCTTCTCCGTCACCGCCTTCACGATGTACATGCCGCTGTAGCCCTTCAGCCCGTTATGGTCGGACTTGACCTTGTATTCCGCCTGGAAGGCCTCGCTGAATTTTCGAATGAGCGGCTGCGGCGCATCGGCAGTCAAGCCGACATGCGCTACGGCCCCGTTGGCAGCGTCGCCTGCCAGCTCGATCACCTTCTGGCTGGTCAACACGGTCTCGCCAATGATGGGCTTGTCGTAGCCCTGTTTGCGCAACTCGCGCAAGGCGCGGGCTGACTCTTCCTCGTTGCTGTAGATGAAGACAGCATCGCTGCCCGACTGTTTGGCCTTGAGCACGGGCGCGCTGAAGTCGATCTGTCCGGGCTCGGTCGAAATGGTATTGGTGACTTTGACGCCACGCGCATCGAGCTCTTTCTTGATCAGGTCCCGGCCACCCTTGCCGAAGTCGTTGTTGACGTAAATGACGTCAGCCGACCTGGCCTTGACGGTGTTCTGAATGTAGCTGGCGATCTTGGGCATGGCCGTTGATTGCGTGAACGAGGTGCGGAACACGTAGGGGTTGCCCTGCTGGGTAATGGCCGCCGCCTCGCCACCGGTGAAATTGGGAATCTCGGCGCGCCGCGTCTCGGCCATGCTGACCATGATGGAGCCCGAAAACACCGGCCCCATCACCACATAGGCGGACTGGTCCACGGCCTTTTGCGCCAAGGCCTTGGCCACACCCGGGTTGGACTGCGTATCCAGAGACTGGTAGCTGATCTTGCGGCCCAGAATGCCGCCGGCGGCATTGATTTCCTTGACGGCAAGCTTGACGCCGTTGTCGAAATTGCTGCCCGATGTGGCGCCGGTGCCGCTGAGCTCAACCAGGCCAAAAATGGGTACGGTTTGCTGGGCCCATGTGACGCTGGCGGCAGCCAGGGCCAGCCCGCCCAGCAGCGATTTCAGGGTGAAAGAGGTTGGCATGATGTCTCCTGTTTTAGGTGAAAAATTGCACTACGACTGCTCTGAAGCGGGTCCATGGCTTAATCTGACTTGACCCTGCCCGACTGAATCACCGGTTTCCAGCGCGCGATTTCGCGCACGATGAGCTGGCCGAAGACTTCGGGTGTCGCGGGCGCGGCGATGGCACCTTCGTGGGTCAGCCGGGTTTTGAGTTCGCTGGACGCCAGCGACTGGTTGATCTGCGCGTTGAGCTTGTTCACGATGTCGCGCGGGATGCCGGCTGGCGCCACGACGCCGTACCACTGGTCGGCTTCGAAATCCTTGTAGCCGGCTTCCGCCACGGTGGGCAGGTCGGGCAGGGCAGCGAGGCGCTTGGGCGAGGACACGGCGAGCGCCCGCAACTGGCCGCTTTTGATCTGACCCAGCACCGCAGGCGCGCCGGTAAACAGCACCTGAATCTGTCCGCCCATCAGGTCGGTGACGGCCGGTCCTGTGCCCCGGTAAGGAATGTGCAGCAGCGAGGTACCGGTCTGCAGCTTGAAGTACTCGGTGGCCAGATTTGCCGCGCTGCCGTTGCCGCCCGAGCCGTAGTTGAGCTGGCCGGGCTTGGCCTTGGCCAGTGCCACCAGTTCCTTCACTGAGTTGGCCGGTACCTGCGGGTGCACCACCAGCACATTGGGCACACGCGCCACCCAGGCCACAGGCGCAAAGCTTGTCACCGGGTCATAGGGCAAAGCCGGGTAAAGAGACGGGTTCGCCGCCAGGGTACCGATGTGGCCCATCAGCAGGGTGTAGCCGTCGGGCGTTGCCTTGGCCACCTTTTCGGCACCGACGCTGCCGCCCGCACCCGACACGTTGTCGATGATGACCGGCTGGCCCCAGGCTTTTGTCAGCTCCTGGCCAATGGCGCGCGCAAGTATGTCCGTGCTGCCGCCCGGTGTGAACGGAACGACGATTCGGATCGGCCGACTCGGGTAAGCCGTCGGTGCATTGGCCGCTACACCCGTTTGGGCCTGGGCAAGCGTGGCCGTCAGCGCGGCGCAGGCCAGCAGCAGTAGTTGGGCAGTCCGTAATATCAAGACGTTGACTCCGGGGAAGTGGGATGGACCGGCGCCCGGGCAGCGGAGGGGGACGAAGGCTGCGCAGGCACTGTTGCAGCCTCGTCGCCCTTGAGTGTCCCGACCGAGTACAGCGCGCCGGGCGCATTGCGGGTTTGCTGGAATTCGGCCAGGCTCTGACCGCGCATGGCGGCGTAGATGTGCAGGTTGCTGATCCCCAGGACCGCGCCCCACTTTTCCAGCACGAAAAAGATCACGCCGTAGTGGATCAGGCCGCGCCAGTCGCGCGCGCGCAGCAAGCCGCTTTCCTCATCGGTCAGGCCCGCAGCGGTGTAGGAAGTTTCTTCATCCTGCAAAAAGGCCTGCCGGTGGGCGGGCTGCGTCATGGCATGCAAAAAGCGGTTGATGCGAAGCGCCTTGACGCTGCGCGCCAGCGTGTAGGGGTAGGTGCCGGCCAGTCGTTCGGCGCCCTGCAGTTGCAATTGCGATTGATGCAGATGGCGCTGCACTTCACCCGCCACGGGTGGGTGGCCGCGGTTTTCGTAGATGGCGGTGGCGATGCCCGTCATGGACGGCAGGTAGTAGCTTTGGTGTACCTTGCGTACCGATGCGGACAAGGCCCCGCGCATCACCAGCCACATGATGACTTCGGCCCCTTCTGCGCCACCGAGCTCGACCAGTTCGGCCTGGGTCAGGTCGGCCAGGCGCTCAGGGTCGTGCTCGATGAGGTCCAGAAACGTCTGGTCCCAGGCCGGGTTGTTGAAGCCCGCGCGCTCGCCGTGCACCTGGTGCGACAGGCCGCCTGTCGCCACGATGGCGATGCGCAGTGGCTCGGGGTAGCTTTCGATCGCGCGGCGCAGCGCCTTGCCCAGCTCGAAGCAGCGCCGCGCGGTCGGCATGGGAAACTGCAGCACGCCCACCTGCAGGGGAATGATCGGAAGCGGCCAGCCACCCCCTGGCCCCGGTGGGTGGGGCAGCAGCAGCGACAGCGGTGAAAAGCAGCCGTGGTCCAGCGCCCGGCCCTGGAAGAAGGACAGGTCGAAGGCATCGGCCATGACCGACTGGCCAATGTGTGCGGCAAGCAGCGGGTGGCCGGCAATGGGCGGCAGGCCGCGGGCGCCGCCCCCTTCGTCGGCCACCGGATACTGCTCGCCCACGCCCAGCGAAAACGCCGAGTAGTGGTCCAAAAAGAAGGAGCTGATGTGGTCGTTGTAGATCACCACCAGTGCGTCGGGTTGTTGTTCGGCAAGCCAGCGGCGGGGCGGCTCGAAAGCCTCGAAAATGGGCGCCCACACCGGATCAGCCTGCTTGCCGCTGTCCAGTGCAAAGCCGATAGTGGGCGTGTGTGAGGCGGCGACTGCGCCAAGTAGGGTGGCCATGGGGAATATCTCTGTGAAACGTCGCGTGAGCGGGGGTGTCCTGTCAGTCCAGCGATGCCCGGGTTTTGCGGATCACCTCGGCAAAACGGGTGGACTCGGCCTGAATGTATTGGCCAAACTGCTCGCGTGTCTGCGGGAACAACTCGTAGCCGAATGACTGGTACTTTTCCTTGATATCCGCTTCGGACAGGGCTTTTTCGATGTCCTTCTGGATTTTCTCGGTCACCGCCCTGGGCAGGCCGCGCGGCGCCGCAATGGCGGTCCAGCCGCTGACCTCGAATCCGGCAGGTCCACCAGCTTCTGCGACCGTCGGCACATCGGGGTAGGCGGCAATCCGGCGTGGAGCGGCGACCGCCAGGAAGCGGACTTTGCCGGCCCGGTAGAGCGGGCCTGCGGTGGCGCTGGTGCCCAGCGAAAACGCCAGATCACCGGTGGCAACCGCAGTGTAGAGCTGTGACGTTTCCTTGAAAATAATGTGTTCCATCTGGGTTGCCGTCACGGTTGTGAACAGCGCCGAGCCAAGATGGACCGGATTTCCCACAGACCAGGAACCGTAGTTGAGTTGTCCCGGGCGGGCCTTGGCGTCGGCGATCAGGTCCCCCACATTCTTGTAGGGGCTGTTGGTGGCCACCGTCGCAAAAAAGTAGGTTTTGAACAGTGGCAGGATGGGATCAAAGTCCTTTTGCGTGTCATACGGCAGTTTCTTGAATAGATGGGGATAGACCGACAGGTGGACGTTGTCCAACTGGATCAGGTCGTGTCCATCGGACGCGCCCCGCTTGAAGGCATCAATAGCAATGAAACCGTTGCCGCCTGGTTTGTTTTCCACGATGACGGGCTTGCCCCAGGTACGCGACAGCTTGTCGGCCACCATGCGCAGCACCCCTTCAGGTCCGCTGCCCACGGGGAACGGGGTAATGATGCGGACAGGTTTGGCCGGGAAATCCTGGGCGCCCGCATGGCCGGCCGCCAGCAAGCCCAGGAATGCCACTAGCAGGCAGGCTTTAACACGACGGTTCATGCCGAGTCTCCAAAAAAATGGCGGGATGAATACAGGTTTGACATGGCCCGTATTGTGCGAAGTCAGCCCTCCGCTGATAAGCGCTATAGGGCGCTAGCAGTTATAGCGATTTGGAATAGTCAAACTTTTGCTATGTTTTTGATAGCTTCCTGCGCTCGTGATCGTTGGGCTGTGGCATCAAAATCATGATGGATGACCCATGCCGATGACATCGGGTATGGCGGCAGGCACGCTCCAGCCGCTCAGAGGTATTTGGCAGCGACCTCGCGCAGCAGTTGCAGCGTGGTTTGTTGCGTCAGGGTGGACGGGCGGCGTGCACTGGTGGCAAGCGACACCTCTATGCGCAATGCGGCATCGCCAATCTGGCGCAGCGTAAAAGCCGATGGGCGCAGCGAACCGGCCACCGCGTTGCGGCTCAAAATGGCATGGCCAGCGCCGTCGGCCACCAGGTCCAGAATGGCTGAGACGCCATCAATTTCCAGTGCAATGGTCGGCCTCAAGGCGGCTGCGGCGAGTTCGGACTCCACCCGCATCCGGAAGGCGTTGGGCCGGCTCGGGATCACCAGCGGCAAGGTCGCCAATGCCTGAAGGGTGATGGGTTGAGAGGGCGGGTCCTCATGCGGCCCCTGGGGGCGGGCCTGCACCAGCAACAGCTCCTCCTCGATCAGGGGGCTGATGTCGATGTCGCCCGTGGGCTGGGCGTTGTACAGCACGGCAATGTCAAGCCGACCGTTCACCAGGTCTTCCTGGAGGGCCACCGACAAACCTTCACTGATGGAAATGGTGGCGTCCGGCATTTGCGCACGAAACGCGCGTGTCAGTGGCACCGTCAGCGCCCGCGCCAGGCTGGTGGGCAAGCCGATGGCCACGCGCCCGTCGAGCGCGCCGCGCACCCGCCCCAGTTCCTCTCTCGCACGCGCCACCTGGTGCAAAATGCCGCGGGCATGCGCCAGCAGCAGCAGGCCGGCTTCGGTAGGCACGGCGCCGCGGCCGTTGCGTATCAACAGGTTCTGGCGCAGCTCCACTTCCAGCAGTCGCACCTGCCGGCTCAGCGCCGGCTGGGCAATGTCCAGCGCAAGGGCCGCACGGGTGAAGCTGCCGAGCTCGGCCACCCTGACAAAGTATTCGAGCTGTTTGAGGTCCATGGGTCGTTTGAATAGCGAGACAAACATTATGCTGGTTTGTTATAGCTGCTAGCGAGCGCGGCGGCTTTCCCTGGTGCGGCGCTGGCTACAAAATCAGCCCCATGGTTGTTGGTCTTCAAGCTGTCCTTGCCCTTACGTGGCGCGTACTCGTATGAGCGCCGCTCTCCGTGGAATCTCTTCCATGGCCACCCGCCTGGTGCTGGCCGAGTTGACCTCGGCGTGGGAGCAAAGCTCGGGCTGTGCCACCAGCATCGAATCGGTCGGTGGTGTGGATGCAGTGCGCCGCGTCCAGGCCGGTGAGCCTTTCGATATCGTGGTGCTTGCATCCGATGCCATCGACAAGCTCACCGCCGGCGGATTCCTGGTGGCCGGCAGCAAGGTCGACCTGGCCGACTCGGGCGTGGCCGTCTGCGTCCGCGCCGGCGCGCCGTGGCCTGACATCAGTTCCGAAGATGCGTTGCGGCGTGCCGTGCTGGCTGCGCGAAGCATAGGCTATTCCACCGGGCCCAGCGGCGTTGCGCTGATCGGGCTGTTCGAGCGCTGGGGCATGGCTGCCGATGTCCGGCAAAAGGCCGTGCAGGCGCGCGCGGGTGTGCCGGTTGGCGGGCTGGTTGCGCGAGGCGAGGTCGAGCTGGGTTTCCAGCAATTGAGCGAGTTGATGCATCTCGAGGGAATCGCCGTGGTCGGCCCGCTGCCCGACGCCGTCCAGATCACCACCACCTTCTCGGCGGGCCTGGGGCCTGCCTCCACGCAGGGCGACGCCGTGCGCCGGATGCTGGCCTTCATGGCTTCGCCGGAGGCGGCAGAGGCGAAACGCCGCCATGGCATGGCCCCGCCTGAATCCCGCTGATCCACGCCACACTGAACCCCAAGGAAAAAATGAGCTTGATCATTGACTGCCATGGCCACTACACCACGGCCCCCAAGGCGCTGGAGAACTGGCGTAACCGGCAAATCGCCGGCATCCAGGACCCGTCCCTTAGCCCCAAGGTGAGCGAGCTGAAAATCAGCGACGACGAATTGCGCGAGAGCATCGAGCAAAACCAGCTGCGTTTGATGAAAGAGCGTGGCTCCGACCTCACCATCTTCAGCCCGCGTGCCAGCTTCATGGCCCACCACATCGGCGACTTCAAGGTGTCGGCCACCTGGGCTGCGATCTGCAACGAGCTCTGCTTTCGCGTGAGCCAGCTCTTTCCGGACCACTTTGTTCCCGCCGCCATGCTGCCCCAGTCGCCCGGCGTGGACCCTGCGACCTGCATTCCCGAGCTGGAAAAATGCGTCAAGGAATTCGGCAATGTCGGCGTCAACCTGAATCCCGATCCGTCGGGCGGCCACTGGACCTCACCGCCTTTGAGTGACAGGCAGTGGTACCCCCTGTACGAAAAAATGGTGGAGTACGACATCCCCGCCATGATCCATGTGTCCACCAGCTGCAACGCCTGCTTTCACACCACCGGCGCGCATTACTTGAACGCCGACACCACGGCCTTCATGCAGTGCCTCACGTCGGACCTGTTCAAGGACTTCCCCACGCTGAAGTTCCTCATTCCCCATGGCGGCGGTGCTGTGCCTTACCACTGGGGGCGCTTCCGTGGCCTGGCCCAGGAGCTCAAAAAGCCCTTGCTCACGGAGCATCTGCTGAACAACATCTTCTTCGACACCTGCGTCTACCACCAGCCGGGCATTGACCTGCTCAACACTGTGATTCCGGTCAGGAACGTGTTGTTTGCCAGCGAGATGATAGGCGCCATGCGTAGCATCGACCCCGAAACCGGCCACTATTACGACGATACCAAGCGCTACATCGAAGCGTCAAAAATCCTGAGCAATGAAGACCGTCACCAGATTTACGAAGGCAACGCGCGCCGCGTGTTCACGCGTCTGGACACAGCGCTCAAACTGAAAGGCAAATGATCATGAGCATGAACCAATTAGGCGTTGTCAAGCGCAACATCGTTCGCGCCGACAAGGCCGCCGTAGAAAAGCTTTCGCGCTTTGGCGTGGCCACTGTTCACGAGGCCATGGGCCGCGTCGGCTTGATGAAGCCCTACATGCGTCCTGTTTACCCGGGCGCGCGCCTCTGCGGCACGGCCGTGACGATTTTTCTGCAGCCCGGCGACAACTGGATGATGCATGTGGCGGCCGAGCAGTTGCAGCCCGGCGATGTGGCCGTGGCCGCCTGCACCACCGACAATTTCGATGGTTTTTTTGGCGACCTGCTGGCCACCTCGTTCCAGGCACGCGGTGCCAGGGGGCTGATTATTGATGGCGGTGTACGCGACATTGACGAGCTGGAAAAAATGCGCTTTCCGGTATTCAGCCGCGCCATTCACGCCAAGGGCACCATCAAGGCCACGCTCGGCTCGGTCAATATTCCCGTGGTGTGCGCCGGTGCCCTGGTCAATCCGGGTGACGTGGTGATCGCCGACACCGATGGCGTGGTGGTGGTGCCAGCCGCCATGGCCCGGCAAGTGGCGGACGCTGCCGAAAGGCGCGAAAGCCTTGAAGGCGAAAAACGCGCAAAGTTCGCCGCTGGCGTGTTGGGTCTGGACCTGTACAACATGCGCGAGCCGCTGGAAAAAGCCGGCCTCAGGTACATCGATTGACCACCATGACATGGCAAAAATTCTCCCGCCGCAGCGGCCTGGCCGTCATGATGGTTGTTCACTCGCATTCCTTGTCGATCCGGAAATGAACATCATGAAAATTACGTTTCTTCGCTCCGGCCTGATGGGCCTGCTGGCCGCTGCCGCGACTGTGTTGCCACTGCAGGTGTCGGCGCAAGCCTACCCGGCCAAGCCGGGCAAAATCGTCGTCGGCTACTCCGCCGGCGGCGCGGTGGATAGCGTTGCCCGAACGCTGGGGCAAAGCCTGGCCGGTAGCCTGGGCCAGCCCTTCATTGTGGACAACAAGCCCGGCGCCGGCACCAATATCGCGGTGAAGCAGGTCATCGATGCGCCGGCCGACGGCTACACGCTGATGCTCGCGGCCAATGCGCTGGCGGCCAACATGGCGCTGTACCAGCCTGCACCGTTTGACGCCGAGCGTGACCTGGTGGCCATCTCGCTGGTGGGCCGCGTGCCCGTGGTGATTGCGGCCAACACCAGTGTGCCCTATGCCACGGTCAGCAAGCTGATCGAAGCCGCCAAGGCCAAACCGGGTTCGATTGCGTTTGCCAGTCCCGGCAACGGCTCGACGCCACACATGGCGACAGAGCTGTTCGCGCGCGCGGCCGGCATGCAGCTGCAGCACATTCCTTACCGAGGCGGGGCGCAGGCCATCACCGACGTGATCGGCGGCCAGGTGCCGCTGCTGGCCATGAATGCGCTGGAGGTGCGCCCGCATGTGATCAGTGGCAAGCTCAAGGTGCTGGCCGTGCTTAGCCCGAATCGTTCGTCGATTTTTCCCGACGTTCCAACGATTGCCGAGTCGGGCTTTCCCGGTTTCGAAGCCTCCGTCTGGTATGCGCTGATGGCGCCGGCTGCCACACCCAAGGCTGTCGTCGCCCAGCTGCACGCCGAGGTGCAGAAAGCCCTGCACACGCCCGAGGTGCGGCAGCGCATGACGGCCGTGGGCGGCGAGGTGCTTCCCGGCAGCATGGCCATGGTCGCCGGCCTGATTCACAGCGAGCGCCAGCGCTACGAAAAGCTGGTGCGTGAAGCCGGCATCAAGCCCGACTGAAGCCCGGTGATGGGATTCGACAAAACGCCGGGCTGGCTGGACTGGTACGCCGGTCCCAGCAAACCGCGCTTCCAGTTGCCGCCGGGCAGCGTGGACGCGCATTGCCATGTGTTCGGCCCGAGCAGCGAATTTCCGTTCGCATCCGGGCGCAAGTACACGCCTTGTGATGCGGGCAGGCAGCAACTGTTTGCGCTGCGCGACCAGTTGGGCTTCGACAAGAACGTGATCGTGCAGGCCACCTGCCACGGCGCCGACAACCGTGCGCTGCTGGATGCGCTCAGGCATTCGGAGGGCCGCGCGCGCGGCGTAGTCACGGTCCAACGCAGCATCAGCGACGGGGAGCTGCTCAACATGCACGCGGCCGGCGTGCGTGGCGTGCGCTTCAACTTCGTCAAGCGTCTGGTGGACTTCACGCCCAGGGACGAACTGCTGGAGATCGCCGCGCGCATTGCGCCGCTGGGCTGGCACGTGGTGATTTATTTTGAGGCGGAGGACCTGCCCGGGCTGTGCGATCTCTTTACCGCCTTGCATGACGATTTCGCAACCCCGGTGGTGGTGGACCACATGGGCCGGCCGGACGTGAGCCAGCCTGTCGACGGCCCGGCGTTCGGGCTGTTCCTGAAGTTCATGACCGAGCACCCTCATGTCTGGTCCAAGGTGAGCTGCCCGGAGCGGCTGAGCGTGGCCGGCCCGCCGGCCCTGGATGGGCAGCAGAACGCCTACCGCGACGTCGTGCCGTTCGCGCGCCGCATCGTTGAGACCTTCCCCGACCGTGTGCTCTGGGGCACCGACTGGCCGCACCCCAATCTGAAGGATCACATGCCCGACGACGGTCTGCTGGTGGACTTCATTCCCCACATTGCCCCCACGCCGGAACTGCAGAAAAAACTGCTGGTGGACAACCCGACCCGGCTGTACTGGTCCTGAGAGCGCAAGCGGGCGCGCCGGTTGCTGCGGTTTTAATAGCTGCTTGCGATCGTCCCGAAAAGGCTTGTGATTTCCAATGAAAAAGCCGCAGCCCGTTGAAACGGAATGCGGCTTTTGTTTTGGCGCTTTGCAGCGCTCGATGCGTTTTACAGCGTATCGATGAAGCTGCGCAGCTTGTCGCTGCGGCTGGGGTGCTTGAGCTTGCGCAGGGCCTTGGCTTCGATCTGGCGGATGCGCTCGCGCGTCACGTCAAACTGCTTGCCGACTTCTTCCAGCGTGTGGTCGGTCGACATCTCGATACCGAAGCGCATGCGCAGCACCTTGGCTTCGCGCGGCGTCAGGCTGTCCAGGATGTCTTTCACCACGTCGCGCAGGCCGGCCTGCATCGCGGCTTCCAGCGGTGCGGTGTTGGCACCGTCTTCGATGAAGTCGCCCAGATGGGAATCGTCATCGTCGCCGATGGGCGTCTCCATGGAGATCGGCTCTTTCGCGATCTTCATGATCTTGCGAATCTTGTCTTCGGGAATCTCCATCTTCTCGGCCAGGATGCTGGCGTCGGGCTCGAAGCCAAACTCCTGCAGGTGCTGGCGCGACAGGCGGTTCATCTTGTTGATGGTCTCGATCATGTGCACCGGGATGCGGATGGTGCGGGCCTGGTCGGCAATGGAGCGCGTGATGGCCTGGCGAATCCACCAGGTGGCGTAGGTCGAGAATTTGTAGCCGCGGCGGTACTCAAACTTGTCCACCGCCTTCATCAAGCCGATGTTGCCTTCCTGGATCAAGTCGAGGAATTGCAGGCCGCGGTTGGTGTATTTTTTTGCAATCGAGATCACCAGGCGCAAGTTGGCCTCGATCATCTCTTTCTTGGCATCACGCGAGTTGGACTCGCCTTCGTTCATGCGCTTGTTGATGTCCTTGAGCTGGGACAGCGGCACCACCACGCGCGATTGCAGTTCGGCCAGCTTGGTCTGCAGTTCCTGAATGGGCGGAATGTTGCGCGCCATCACGGTCGACCAGGGCTTGCCGGCGGCAACCTGTTTTTCAACCCATTTCAGGTTGAGCAGGTTGGGCGGGAAATCCTTGATGAAGACTTCCTGCGGCATGCCGCATTTCTCGACGATGATGCGGCGCAGCTCGCGCTCTTTCTTGCGCACGTCCAGCACCTGGCTGCGCAGCAGGTCGCACAGCTTTTCAATGGTCTTGGCGGTAAAGCGCACCGTCATCAGCTCGTCGCTCAGGGCTTTTTGCGTCTTGGCGTATATGGGCGTGCCGTAGCCTTCCTTGTCATAGGTCTTGTGAACCTTCTCGAACAGGACGGCGATCTTGTCGAAGCGGCTGAGCGCTTCTTTTTTCAGTTCTTCAAGTTTTTTGGTCAGGGCCTTGGAGCCGCCCTTGCCGTCGTCGTCGTCTTCCTCGTCGAACTCGTCAAAGTCTTCTTCGGCCACATAGTCGTCGGCCTCGTTGGGGTTGGAGAAACCGTCAACAATGGTGGAGATGACGACCTTGCCTTCACGGATGTCTTCGGCCAGGCGCATGATCTCGGCAATCGTGGCCGGGCTTTCCGAGATGGCTTCCATCATCTTCATGAGGCCGCCCTCGATGCGCTTGGCAATCTCGATTTCGCCTTCGCGGGTCAGCAGCTCGACCGTGCCCATTTCACGCATGTACATGCGGACCGGGTCGGTGGTGCGGCCGA
>CAZWDK010000049.1:0-16410 GCA_964633095.1 uncultured Polaromonas sp.
GGCCGGCTGCGCCAGCTGCAATTGCTGGTGCTGATGGACGACTGCGGCAGCATCGCGCGCGCCGCCGCGCATATCCACATGAGCCAGTCGGCCGCGACGCAGGCGCTGGCCGAGCTCGAGCGCATTGTCGGCATGCAGCTGTTCGAGCGCCATGCGCGCGGCATCCGCTCCACGGCCGCCGGGCGGGCGCTGCTGTCGGCGGCACGCGGTGCCATCGCGGGGCTGCTGGAGTCGGCCGAATCGCTGGCCGCGATCAGCCGCGGCGCCACCGCCGCGCTGCGCCTGGGCGCCATACCGGCCGCTGCGCATGGCCTGATGTCGCCCCTGCTGGGCGCGTTCTACCGCGCGCATCCCGACGTTCACCTGGAACTGCAGGAGGACACCGGTGCGCACCTGCTGCCCATGCTGACGGCCGGCCGGCTGGACGCCGTTTTTTGCCGCGCGCCCCAGCTGCTGCCGGCCGGCTTTGTGTTCGAGCCGCTGCTGGCCGACGATGTCTGGGTGGTGGCCGCGGCTGGCCATGCGCTGGCGGGCCGGGCCGATCTGCCCCTGGGTGCGCTAGCCAGTGCCCGCTGGGTCCTGCCGGCCATCAATATCCAGCTGCGCGAGGTCTTCGAAACCAGGGTGCTGGGCGCGCTGCCGCACGCGCAGTGGTTCCCGGTGTCCTCGCTGTCCATGCCGGTGCTGGAAGGCCTGCTGCAGCAGCCGGGCGCCGTGGCCCTGATTCCGCGCAGCATGTCCGCCGGCCTGCTGGCCGGGGGGCGGGTGTGCCGGCTAGACGTGGCCCTGTCCGCCCCCCTGGACCCGCTGGGCGTGGCCTACCGGCAAGCCAATGCCGCCCTGCTGCTGCAAAGCCTGTTGGCGCTGGCGCGCAGCCAGTCTGAGTTGGGGGTTTAAAGCGGCTGCGCTGCCGGGTGATCGCCGAGTAGGTAATTTGCCTTAAGTCGGACGCTAGCCAAGATGGAGTGAGCACCACCAGCTCCTGAAACCATAGCGTTTTGGCGCCGCCTGCGGTCTTGTCCTACAGCGCCATGCGCGGGCTGCCGATGCGTGGGCGCCATGCCCACTCTTAGCATGGGGCCATCACCGCGCAAGGTTTGATAGCGGTGATTGTTGGCGCTTACTATGTGGCGAAGGCCTTTGCCATGAGGCGCGACATGGGAGAACATGATGCTCAAGTACGCGATTATTTTTGCGCTGATTGCCGTGGTGGCCGGCGCGCTGGGTTTTGGCGGCGTGGCGGCAGGCGCTGCCGGCATTGCCAAGATACTGTTCGGCCTGTTCATGATTCTGGCGCTTGTTTTTGTGGTGCTGGCCGCCTTGGGGGTGGGCGCCGTCAACAAGGTGATGAAGTAAATGCCGCCCAAATTGCCACCCGAGGCCACACCCGGTTCCACCTCCAGCGTCCCCGACGCGCCCGCCCAAGCCCCGGCCAACGGGGTGGTGGCCCGCTTCCGGCAGCGGCTGTTCCAGCCCTGGTCGGCGCGTGAAGCGCCGCCGGCTTCGTCCCTGCCGGCCCCGCTGACAAAGCGGCAGGCCGGGCTCCAGTCCAGCATTGCCGAGTTTTTGCTGGTGAACCGCCTGCGCGTGCGCCGCAGCGCCGCGTCTTCCGCCGAGGTGATGGCGCGCGCTTCCCGCATCGTGTTTGTGACCTGCCAGAACTGGTTTGGCAAGGCCGACAACCGCAACGCCGACCCGCAGCAGCCACCACCCCGGGCCCGCCGCTAGGGCGCCTCATCCCTGCTGCCACTGATACCTGGCACCCGGTATGCACACCGCCCAAATTGATGCCTTGCTGGAATACGAGGTCCGCGGCCCCACGCACTTTCTGTTCAACCTGGAGGCGGCCCTGCATGAGGTGAATCAGGTCGTGCAGGAGCGCTTGACGATCACGCCCAGCCTGAAGCCGCGCCATTTCAGCGACGCGCGCAACGGCAACCGCTTTTTCCGGCTGGATGCGCCCAAGGGCCTGCTGTCGGTCAACTACCATGCCCGGCTGCGGCTGCAGGCCGCGCCGCTGCAGCTGCAGCTGGAGGAAACGCCGGTGAGCGCCCTGCCCGACGAGGTGCTGCACTACCTGCTGCCCAGCCGCTACTGCGAATCCGACAGCCTGAGCCGCGCCTCGCAGCAGCTGTTTGGCCGGCTGCCGCCAGGCCTGGCCCGCGTGCGCGCGATCGAGGGCTGGATTCACGATTCGATCGCCTACCTGCCGGGCTTTAGCAACGCCGGCACCACCGCGCAGGACGTGTTTGTGCAGCGCGCGGGCGTCTGCCGCGACTTCGCCCACCTGGGCATCACCCTGTGCCGGGCGCTCAATATTCCGGCGCGGCTGGTGGTGGGCTACGTCTATTTTGACGAGCCGCCGCAGGATTTCCACGCGCTGTTCGAAGCCTGGCTGGACGGGCGCTGGGTGCTGTTCGACCCCACCCGCATGGCGCCCGTGGACCGGCTGGTGCGCGTGGGCACCGGCCACGATGCCAAGGACGTGGCCTTTGCCACCCTGTTTGGCGATGTGCGGATGCTGCGCAAGGAGCTGGTAGTGGAGCAGGGCGACCTGCCAGCGGGCCCGGCCGCGGCCCAGCCAGCGGCGCTGACGCCAGGGCCTGGCCAATAGCCCAGGTGCAGCTGGCGCATGCGGCGCCGGTTTTTAAGTTTCATTTGTGACACAACACAACAAATCGATTTTTCCAGCGCTTGTTGGCACTGGCGGCGCGACCGACTCCCGCAAGCAGTTGTTTTTGCTTCGAAAAATGCAATGAACACGGGCCAGGGCCGGCCGGCCAAGCCCGCCGGGCTGGAACGGCCTCCCCTGTTCAGGGGATTGCTGGCGCTGAAATCCGGCAACACACTGGGCTGTTGCGGTGACGGCTTGGTCGGGCTTTGTTGGACCAGGCCGTCCACGGCAGGCCAGGAGAAGCGTCATGTCACAAGACTGTTCGTTGCAGCCACTGGGCCTGGTTCGGGCGATCGCCCTGCTGAGACGAAGGCGATTCGCCGCCGCCGTGGCGCTGGCCCCCTGGGTGCTTCTTGAGCCGGCCCTGGGCGTGCCCAGTGCGTTGCCGCCGGGCCGCGCCGATTTTCCAAACGTTCTGCTGCTGAACCAGGACGGCCGGGCCATTCACTTCTACGACGACCTGATTCGTGGTGACCACACCGTCGCCATCAATTTCATCTACGCCCAGTGCGGCGACATCTGTCCGATGACGATGGCCAACCTGGCCAGGGTGCAGGAGCTGCTGGGCGAACGGCTGGGACGGGAAGTGCGTTTGGCTTCGATCAGCATAGACCCGCTGCGCGACAGCCCGGCCGTGCTCAAAGGTTATGCCGAGCGCTTCGATGTCCGGGCAGGCTGGCAGTTCCTGACCGGCCGGGCCCAGGACATTGAACTGATCCGCCGCACGCTGGGCGTCTACGACCGCGATCCCGTTAAAGACCGGGACAAGTCACAGCACACCGGCATGCTGGTCTATGGCAACCAGGCCAGGGGACGCTGGAGCCGGGTTTCCGCGCTGGCCGATCCGCGCCGGATTGTCGCCAGCATCACGCGCTGGACCTGAGGTTTTTGGCCCGCAGGCTACGCGCCCAAATTCACCACAAAGCGCCAAGACGAAGTCATCGAGGAGACATCACCATGATGAACCGGCGAAACCTTTTTAATCTGGGCCTGTGGGGCTCGGCCGGCGCGCTCCTGTCCTGGCCGGTGCTGCGCGCGGCCAGCCGCAGTGCCAGCGCGCTGCGCCCGGTGCTCACGCCCTTTCTTGACCGGCTGCCTTTGCCGCCGGAACCCCGTGCCATCGACTGGAGTCCCAACCAGTTGCCGTTTAGCGATCTCGATCCCGAGGCGGCGACCTTTGTCGACCCGACTCAGGTCAAGGGCAAGGCCACCTTCTACCGCATCGTTTCCGAGGTGCGCTCGGTCAAGTTCCATGCGCAATTGCCCGCCACCGAGATCTGGGGTTATGCCGACGGCAACCTGCCGGCGGGCCAGAGCTGGACCTACGCGCTCGGGCCGACGTTCCGGCGACCCCTGTCCAACCATAATCAATTTATAGGCACGATCGTGCGCCACGAAAACCATCTGCCGTCGGTCCAGGAGCACCGTGGCTTCGGCGAACCGCGCACCTCGGTGCATCTGCACGGCGGCCACCAAGCGGCCCGATTTGACGGCTTCCCGACCGACATCACGCTGCCTGACGGCAGGCCGTTCAAGGTCACGTTCGAGCGCGGCGAACATTTCGACTATGCCTACCCCTTGGTCGAGCCAGGCTTTTTCACCGTGTCTCACGGCGCGCACATCGAGCGTGGGTCGACGCTGTGGTACCACGACCACATCATCGACTTCACCGCGCAGAACGTTTACCGCGGCCTGGCGGGATTTTTCCTGGTCCATGACCGCCCGATCCCGGACCCCGCCGACCCCAACGCGGCGGCGCTGGTGGTGCACATGCGCGATACCAGCGACGAAACCAATGCCGCCGGGGCACCGTTTGCGCTGCAGCTGCCCAGCGGCGATTTCGACATTCCGCTGGCGCTGCAGGAAAAGACCTTCGGCCCGAACGGCGAGCTGGTCTACGACGTGTTCAATACCGATGGCTTTCTGGGCGAACAGTCCCTGGTCAACGGCATGGTGCAGCCCTATCTGCCGGTGAAACGCCGCAAGTACCGGCTGCGCTTTCTGAACGGTTCGAACGCGCGCTTCTACCAGCTGTTTCTTGCCGACAAAAATGGCCGCACTTACCCGATGAAGCAGATCGCCACCGAGGGCGGGCTGCTGTCGCGGCCGGTGGTGCGCCCGAGCTTCCTGCTGGGGATGGCCGAACGCATCGAGGTAGTGATCGATTTCAACGCGCCCCAGTTTGCGTACCCGCAGGTCAGCGAGCTCTACATCGAGAACCGCCTGCTGCAGGACGATGGCAGGGGCCCGAAAGGCAAGTTCGAGCGGCCCGAGCTGGCGGCGCGCGGCACTCAACTCCTCAAGTTCCAGCTGGAGGAGGTGGTGCCCGACCCGAGCCGGGTGCCGGATGTGCTGCGGCCTTTCGACGCGATCAGCGCCCAGGAACTCAGCACGGCCCGGCGCCGCAGCTTTGTCTTCGAGCGCACCAACGGCCAGTGGGCCATCAACGGAAAATTCGCCGGCGACCTCGGCCGCGCCATGGCCCAGCCGGTCCTCGGCCAGGGTGAGATCTGGCACCTGGTCAACAAGTCGGGCGGCTGGTGGCACCCTATCCACATTCATCACGAGTTCGCGCGTGTGCTCAAACGCAACGGCAAGTTGCCGTTTGACGGCACCGGCCCCGACTTCGGCCAGAGCCTGGAGCGCGACGGCCTGGCGCGGAAAGACACCATGGTGCTCGGACCTAACAGCGACGTCGAGGTCTTCGTGAAGTTCCAAAACTACACGGGCCCGTTTGTCTTTCACTGCCACAACCTGGAACACGAGGATCACGCGATGATGGCCCGCTTCGACGTGGTCTGAGCGCGTGTCGATGATCTCGCGTGCTGGCTGGCACGCGCACCCAAGAACAAGCAAGGAGAAGTGTCATGTCAAGGTCTGACCCCGCCAATCTTCCGAAACCAAACCGGCGCCAGTCGCTCCAGCTCGGGGCGGCGACCACGGCGGCCGGCTTGCTGGCGCTCCAGCAGGCGGCCACACCGGTTCAGGCCAAAGACGGCGGCGGCACCAAAGTGCCTACGGCACCGTTCTGGCCGCCCTTTGTGGATCAATTGCCAAATGAGCCGCCCGAGCCGGCAAGAGCGGCGCTTGTTCCACCTTTCACGGTCCCGCCCAACGTCAACGCGTCCGAGGCGGGGCGCCAGCCGCACCAGCGCTTTGCAGACTTTCCAGCGCCTAAAGCCTTTTATGAACTCCACGCGCAAGAGTCAACTCACCTGTTTCACCGCGATGCACCGAGGGACCAGAAGGTCTGGGGCTTCAATGGCAAGCTGCATGGACCAACCATCCAGGCCACTTACGGGCAGCCGGTCATCGTGCGCTTTTACAACGAGCTGCCGGCAAACTCCCAGGGCTTTGGATCGCCGGAAATGTCCATCCACTTGCACAATCTGCATGCTTCGTCGAGCTGCGATGGCTTCACCGCTGACTTCTTCAGCCCCACCAAGATTTACCTGCTCAATGGCAGTCCTGCGCCTACCGGGCTGACCGTGCCAGGCCGCTTCAAGGATCACCACTACGCCAACATTTATGCGGGCTATGACGAGTTTCCCAACGGCACCATGAATGTTGCGCTGCGTGGTGACTCACGCGAGGCCCTGGGCACGCTGTGGTACCACGACCACCGTATCGATTTCACCGCGCCCAATGTTTACAAAGGCCTGGCCGGCTTCTATTTGATATTCGATGAACTCGACTCCGGCAACGAAAACGATAGCAACCCCAAGGCGCTGCGCCTGCCCAGCGGTGTCGGCAAGTACGACATTCCGCTGATGTTTCAGGACCTGCAGTTTGATTCCAGCGGCCACCTGTGGTTCGACACCTTTGGGAACGATGGTTTCCTGGGCGACAAGTTCGCCGTCAACGGCAAGGTCCAGCCCTATTTCAAGGTGGAAAGGCGCAAGTACCGCTTTCGCATGCTCGATGCCTCGAATTCGCGCTTTTACGAGCTCTACCTGATGCGCCAGGGTGTTCCGCAGGACTTTGCCTACATTGCCAACGACGGCAACCTGCTGCCGGCGCCGCTGACCATGAACAATGTCAGGCTTGGTCCCTCTGAACGTGGCGATATCGTGGTCGATTTCTCCAAATACAACATGGGCGACGAGCTGTACATCGTCAACCGCCTGGAACAGGTCAACGGCCGGGGGCCTACCGGTAATCTGCTGACACCGGGAACACCCATCCTGAAGTTCATCGTTGGCGACCTCCCTTCAGCCAGGGACAACAGCCAGGTGCCGGCCAAGCTGCGTGAACAGCCCGACATCGACATCCTGCTCAAAAAGGTCAAGAGAACCCGGCCATTCAGATTCGACCGCAGCAATGGCGGCTGGACCGTCAACGGCAAGCTGTTTGACCCTGAAGTGGCGACCGTGGAATTCATTCAGGGCGATGTTGAAATCTGGGAGCTGGAGGTCACTGGCAACTGGTGGCATCCGGTCCACATCCATTTTGAGGAAGGGCGCATCCTGTCGCGCAACGGCAAGCCGCCGCCGCCGCACGAGCGCGGTCGCAAGGACACCTATGCCCTGAGTCCCGGCGAAAAAGTGCGCGTGTTGCTGCAGTTCAGGGACTTTGTCGGCAAGTACATGATGCACTGCCACAACACGGTCCATGAAGACCACGCCATGATGGTTCGATTTGACATTCTTCATCCTGCTGTTTGAACCGGGTAAGTGATAAGGCACCCGGCCTGTCATGACCCACCATAGGAAGGATTCATCATGAACACGAAACGCAACCTGCTGGGACTCATGGGTGGGGTGGCCCTGTCCCCTCTGCTGGCCGGCGCCGCCTTCGCCAAGGCCGCCGCCGGGCCACGGGCCGACTATTTTCCCAACCTGGTGCTGCAAACCCACGAGGGCAGGAAGCTGAGGTTTTACGACGATGTGGTCAGCGGAAAGATCGTCGTCTTCAACATGATGTACACCGCCTGCACGGGCATCTGCCCCGGCAACACCGCCAACCTGCTACAGGTGCAGCAAGCCTTGGGCAGCCGGGTCGGGCAGGACATTTTCATGTACTCGCTGACGCTGCGGCCCGAGTTCGATACGCCCGAGGCCCTGCAGGCCTACAGGGCGCAGTTCGGCATCAAGCCCGGCTGGACCTTTCTGACCGGGAAACCCGCCGACATCGACATCATTCGCCGCAAGCTGGGGTTTTTTGACAGCGATCCGGCCGTCGATGCCGATATTTCCCAGCACACCGGCATGCTGCGGATTGGCAACACCGTGCTGGACCGCTGGGCCATGACACCGGCGCTGGCCTCGCCGCGGCAGATCGCGCGGGTCATTCTGGAGATGTAGGCCAGTGCCCGGCTTGTTGCGGCCCGGGCTCAGGTCTTGTAGCTTTCATCCAGCCGGTCCAGCTTGCGGATCAGCGCAGGCCAGACAAAGGCCCCGCCCAGGCCGCCGGTCTGCACCCGCACGGCTTCGGCCACGCCCTTGACGATCCGCGGGTTGACTTCGATCAGCTCGCCGCCGGTGTAGCCACCGGCCTGCGCATCGAGCTGGATGCGGCAGCTGTTCTCGAAGATGTACATGTTCAAAAACGCATCGGCGATCGTCTTGCCCAGCACCAGCAGCCCATGGTTGCGCAGCATCAAAAAATTGGCTTGCCCCAGGTCGGCCTGCAGCCGCGGCTTTTCCTCGTCGCGAAAGGCCACGCCCTCGTAGTCGTGGTAGGCCAGCGAGGCCAGCACGAAGGTCGACTGCTGGCTGATCGGCAGCACGCCGCATTGTTGCGCGCTCACGGCGACCCCGGCGCGGGTGTGGGTGTGCAGCACGCAAGCCGCGTCGCTGCGGGCCTCGTGCACGGCGCTGTGGATCACAAAGCCGGCCGGATTCACCGGGAAGGGCGAATCAACAACCTTGTTGCAGTGCCCGTCGACCTTGACCAGGCTGGACGCCGTGATCTCGTCAAACATCAGGCCATAGGGGTTGATCAGAAAATGGTGCGCGCCGGGGCCTGAGACCTCCTCCGGCAGCCTGGCGCTGATGTGGGTAAAGACCAGGTCGCTCCAGCCGTACAGCGCCACCAGCCGGTAGCAGGCGGCGAGCTCGCAGCGCAGCTGCCATTCCTGGTCGCTGACGATGCCCTGGAGGGACTTGATGGCGGACATGGGCATGGGATGTCTCCTTGGGGTAATGCAGGGCTTGCCTAAGCCTCAGCAGCATGCGGGCTGGCCCCGTCGGCGCGCAATCCCTGCTTTCCCGCATATCGGCCAAGCCATGCTTTGCCGCGCTGGCGGAGGGGTGGGGGTTTCAGCCTTGCCGGAACTGCGCCAGCGTCTGCAGCAGCCTGTGCGTGGCCCCGTCCAGCGTGGCCAGCGGCCTGTGCACTACCGCGGTATGGCGGGTCAAGGCCGGCCTGAGCGGCAGCACCTGCACGCCGCGCGGAATGGCGGCCACGCCCTCCTGCTCCAGCGGCAGCAGGGCGGCGCCATAACCGGCCGCCACCAGGCTTTTCATGGCCTCGTTGTAGTTGAGCTCTATGCGCGCCCGCGGCGTGTGGCCGGCCGCGGCAAACCACTCCATGGTCAGGCGGTACATGTGGGTGGTCGAGTCGTTGAAGATCAGCGGTTTGTCCATCAGCCAGGGCGGCGTGATGCGCTTGGGCGCCTGCCAGCCCGCGGGGAGGAAGGCCATCATCGGGTCGCTGCGCCAGTGGCTCAGCAGCAACTCGCGCCGCGCAGGCTGGGGCGTGCTCACCAGCCCGACATCCAGCGTGCCCAGGCCCACGCGCTCCATGGCCTCCGTGGAGCCGAGGATGCTGACCTCCACGTCGATCCCGGGGTGGGTGCGCGCCATGAGCTCCAGCACCCGGGGCAGCAAATGCACCACGATGCCGGTGGAGGTGCCCAGCCGCACGCGGCCGACCCGCCCCTCGACATGGCGCTTGACGGCATCGGCGGCCTCGTCGGCGTCACGCAGCAGGCGCCGCGCCCGCTCGACCAGCACGGCACCGGCCGCCGTCGGCAGCACGCTGCGGCCGCCGCGCAGCACCAGCTGTGCGCCCAGCCTGGCCTCCAGCTCGCTGATGTGCAGGCTGACCGTGGGCTGCGCCAGGTGCAGCGCCCGCGCCGCGGCGGAAAAAGTGCCCAGGTCGGCGATGGCGACGAGGGTGCGCAGTTGGTCCAGATTGAGTTCACGCATCAGCAATCCTGATAATTTGGATCAGAAAATTCAACTTCCACAATAGCATGATGCGGCGCACCATTGGGCACTTCCCGATCACAGGAGTTGCCACCATGTTGTTAAAGCTGATACATGTCTTGTTTCACCCGGCCTTCACGAAACGGCGCCAGGCGGCCGAGCTGCAGGGCATGAGCGCGCGCGAGCTCAATGACTTGGGGATAGGGCGGGGGGAGATACCGTATCTGTTGCTGAACCGCGGGCCGGGCTGCGGGGAGGGGCTTGCGAGCGTCGGTCGTCGGGCCGGGCTCGGCCCAAGGCCCGCCGCAGCGCGCCTGCCGTTCAATCCGCCTTGATCTTCGCCCGCGCCACCACCTGTTTCCAGCGCGCCTGCTCGGTCTTGATGAAGGCCGCGTACTGCGCCGGGGTGTCGCCCACCGGCTGGGCGGTGTCGCCGCGCAGGCGCTCGGTGGCCTGCGGGTTGCGCATGGCCTTGCCGCAGGCCTCGGCAATCTTGTCGATGGCGGCCTGCGGCATGCTGGCGGGCGCGTTCAGGCCGTACCACTGCGTCATCTCGAAGCCGGGGAAGCCGCTTTCGGCCACCGTCGGCACGTCGGGCAGCTGCGGCAGGCGCTCCTTGGTGCCGGTGGCGATGGCGCGCAGCTTGCCCGACTTGATGTGCGCCAGGATGGCCGGCGCGCCCACGCTGGCGGCGTCGAGCCGGCCGGCCAGCAGGTCGGTGAGCTGCGGGCCGGTGCCGCGGTAGGGCACATGCAGCACAAAAATATTGCTCGCCATCTTCAGGTATTCAAAGGCCAGGTGGCCGGCGCTGCCGTTGCCGGCCGAGCCGTAGTTGAGCTGGCCCGGTTTGGCGCGGGCCAGCGCGATGAATTCCTTGAGGTTTTTGGCCGGCACATTGGCGTTGACCACGTACAGGCTGGGCACCTTGGCCAGCAGCGAGATCGGCTTGAAGTCCTTCTCGGTGTCGAACGGCAGCTTGTCGTACATATAGGGGTTGACCGCCATGGTGCCGATATGGCCCAGGATCATGGTGTGGCCGTCGGTGCTGGCGGCGCATTCCTGCATGGCGATGGTGCCGCCGGCGCCGGGCTTGTTGTCCACGAACACGTTCTGGCCCAGGCTTTTGCCCAGCTCGTGGGCCGCCGTGCGCGCCACGATTTCCGAGCTGCCGCCCGGTGCAAACGGCACCAGCAGGCGAATCGGCTTGGCTGGCCAGCTGCTTTGCGCGTGCGCCGTGCCGAGCAGACCCGGAAAGGCCGAGGCCGCTGCCAGGGCGCCGCCGGCCTTGAGGCCGAATTGCAGTGCGCCGCGGCGCGTGGGGGTGGTGTTCATGGTCATGTCTCCAGTCGTTGTGCTGGGCTCAATATAGGCCGATAAAGCGGCCCCCGGCCTACGTGGTTTTGCTAGCGCAGGGCGAGGGCGCCAGGCCGTGCGTCCTGAACCGATGGGACAAGCCCGGCTTTCGGCAAGTCCGTCGCCCCTGGCCAGCGCCGGCCCGGTCGGCGCGGTGTATGCCAAGCCTTTTCGGCATGGGGCCCACGGGTGATGAGCGCCAATAGCTATCAAATTAATAGCGAGTCTTGGCCTGTCGGCAGGACCGGGGCAATGCCACTGCGCAGCACAAAACAGGGCCTGCCTGATAAAATTGGTCTTTCGCCCCCTGGGACTGGCAGGCCTTGACGCAGGCCGTGCGCGGCCTGGCGTGTCGCCGTGACCGGCCCAGGTCGGGCAGCAGCGGGCAACTCCATGGCGTACAGGCATCTGGCCTGAAGGCCGCTTTATTGAAGGAGGCGTGATGCACTCGCCTTATGTTTATCCGCAAGAATTTGACGTGATCGTGGTCGGTGGCGGCCATGCCGGGACCGAGGCCGCGCTGGCCGCCGCCCGCATGGGCTGCAAGACCCTGCTGCTGACGCACAACATCGAAACCCTGGGCCAGATGAGCTGCAACCCCTCGATAGGCGGCATCGGCAAGGGCCACCTGGTGAAGGAGGTCGACGCCATGGGCGGCGCGATGGCGCTGGCGACCGACGAGGGCGGCATCCAGTTCCGCATTCTCAACAGCTCCAAGGGCCCGGCCGTGCGCGCGACGCGGGCGCAGGCCGACCGCATTCTGTACAAGGCGGCGATCCGGCGCCGGCTGGAAAACCAGCCCAATCTGTGGCTGTTCCAGCAGGCGGTCGATGACCTGATGGTGGAGGGCGATCGCGTCGTCGGTGCGGTCACGCAGGTCGGCATCCGGTTCCGTGCCCGCACCGTGGTGCTGACGGCCGGCACCTTCCTGGACGGCAAGATCCATGTCGGGTTGAACAACTACGCGGCGGGCAGGGCGGGCGACCCACCGGCGGTGTCGCTGAGCGCGCGCCTGAAGGAGCTCAAGCTGCCGCAGGGCCGGCTGAAAACCGGCACGCCGCCGCGCATTGACGGCCGCAGCATCGACTTCAGCAAATGCACGGTGCAGCCCGGCGATGGCATGCCGGGCGGCGTCGGCGAGACGGTGCCGGTGTTCAGCTTCATGGGCGGCGCCATCGCGCACCCGCGGCAAATGCCTTGCTGGATCACCCACACCAACGCGCGCACGCACGACATCATCCGCTCCGGTTTTGACCGCAGCCCCATGTTCACCGGCAAGATCGACGGCGTGGGCCCGCGCTACTGCCCGAGCGTGGAAGACAAGATCAACCGCTTCGCCGACAAGGAGGCGCACCAGATTTTTCTGGAGCCCGAAGGCCTGAGCACGCACGAGATCTACCCCAACGGCATCTCGACCAGCCTGCCGTTCGACATCCAGTACGAGCTGGTGCGTTCCATGGCCGGCATGGAAAACGCCCATATCCTGCGGCCCGGCTACGCCATCGAGTACGACTACTTCGACCCGCGCTCGCTGAAAAGCAGCTTTGAGACCCGCGCCATAGCCGGCCTGTTTTTTGCCGGGCAGATCAACGGCACCACCGGCTACGAAGAGGCGGCGGCGCAGGGCCTGTTCGCCGGCATCAATGCCGCGCTGCAATGCCAGGGCAAGGAGGCCTGGTGCCCCAAGCGCGACGAGGCCTACCTGGGCGTGCTGGTCGACGACCTGATCACCAAGGGCGTGACCGAGCCCTACCGCATGTTCACCAGCCGGGCCGAGTTCCGCCTGATGCTGCGCGAAGACAATGCCGACATGCGGCTGACCGAAAAAGGCCGCGAACTGGGCCTGGTGGACGACGCCCGCTGGGACGCCTTCAACCGCAAGCGCGATGCTGTTTCACGTGAAACAGAGCGGCTGCGCGCCATCTGGGTCAACCCCAACAACCTGCCGCTGGCCGAGGCCGAGCGCGTGCTGGGCAAGGCGATTGAGCGCGAATACAACCTGGCCGACCTGCTGCGCCGTCCCGACGTGAGCTACGCCGGGCTGATGTCGCTGGCCGATGGCAAATATGCCAACCCCGAGATCCCGGTCGGGCCGGCCGATGTTTCACGTGAAACCTCCGGCGAAAACGCCTTGCCAGTAGATTTGCTCAAGAGCGTGGTCGAACAAATCGAAATTACCGCCAAGTACGCGGGCTATATCGATCTGCAGAAAACCGAGGTCGAGCGGGCGTCGTATTATGAAAACCTCAAGCTGCCGGCCGACCTGGACTACCTGCAGGTGTCGGCCCTGAGCTTTGAGGCACGGCAAACCCTGGCCAAACATAGGCCCGAAACCTTGGGCATGGCCTCGCGCATCTCCGGCATCACGCCGGCCACCGTGTCGCTGCTGCTGGTGCACCTGAAAAAGAACCTGTGGAAAAACACGCTTCCCATCAAGACTCCCGAGCAGGCGGGGGTCTGATGGCGGGCCCGGAACCGGATTTGCGCGCCAGCTTGGCTGCAGGACTCAAAACGCTGCAGCTGGAATTGAGCGATCAGCAGATCAGCCAACTGCTGGACTACCAGAACCTGATTGCGAAATGGACCAAGGTTTACAACCTGACGGCCGTGCGCGATCCGGCGGAAATGATGACGCACCACCTGCTGGACAGCCTGGCGGCGGTCATGCCCTTGCGCCGCCATCTGCAACAGGCCGGGCTGGAGCAGGGCGCCCGTCTGCTCGATGTCGGTTCGGGGGCTGGTTTGCCCGGCGTGGTGATGGCCATCTGCTGCCCGGCGCTGAGCGTGAGCTGCGTGGACACCGTGGCGAAAAAGGCCGCCTTCATCAAGCAGGCGGCGCTGGCCTTGAAGCTGCCCAATCTCACCGGCCTGCATGCGCGGGTCGAATCGATTGAGCAGCCCTTTGACGTGATCTGCTCGCGGGCCTTTGCCTCGCTGCTCGATTTCACCCAATGGTCGGCCGCTGCGCTGGCACCGCAAGGCGTCTGGATGGCGCTGAAAGGCAAACATCCGGCGGATGAGCTGGCGGTCTTGCCGGCCTCCGTGCAGGTGTTTCACGTGGAACAGCTGCAGGTGCCGGGGCTGGCTGCCGAGCGCTGCATTCTCTGGTTGCGCGCAACAAAAGACACCGTTGCTGCGCTGTAGCCCGCAACCCCTGTCGTAAACTCAGGCCTCTCTTCTTTTTTCTTCCTCTGGGGAAATTCCATGCTGGGCTCATTCGTCGGTGTTGCCGATTACGGTGCTTTTGTTGCCGCCATCATCGTGTTTCTGCTGATTCCCGGGCCCGGCAACCTGGCGCTGATTACCTCCACCAGCAAGGGGGGCATTGCCGGCGGCCTGGCCGCGACCCTGGGCGTGATCGCCGGTGACCAGCTGCTGCTCTGGGCCGCCGTGGCCGGCGTGTCGGCCGTCATGGTGGCCTATCCGGCCGCCTTTCAGGCGGTGCAGTGGCTGGGCGCGGCCTACCTGGCCTGGCTGGGCTGCAAGATGCTGCTGGCCAAGGCCGGCGGCGCGCCGATTCTGCACATCAAGCCGCGCCACTACCTGCGCCAGGCGATGCTGATCACCTTGCTCAACCCCAAGGCGATTGTGTTTTACATGGCCTTTTTCCCGCTGTTTGTGGACCCGGCCCGGCACCAGGGCCTGAAGACCTTCGGCGTCATGGCGGCCACCATTGCGGCGCTGACTTTTTTGTACGGCCTGGTGGCCGTGCTGCTGACCTACTACCTGGCCGAGCGCATCCGTGCCAACCCGAAGATCTCGACCCTGCTGGGCAAGGCCGCGGGCGTGTTCCTGATCGGCTTTGGCATCAAGCTGGCCATTTCCAAGTAATCAATCCGACCATTTTTCAAGAAGAACACAAAGCACCACATGGCCAAAATATTCTGCGTTGCCAACCAAAAGGGCGGGGTGGGCAAAACCACCACCACGGTCAATCTGGCAGCGGGTTTGGCCAAGGTCGGCCAGCGCGTGCTGATGGTGGACCTGGACCCGCAGGGCAATGCCACCATGGGCTCGGGCGTGGACAAGCGCAAGCTGGAACTCACGGTCTATGACGTGCTGCTCGAGTCGGCTTCGGTCATGGAGGCCCGGGTCAAAAGCGAGAAATGCGGCTACGACGTGCTGGGCGCCAACCGCGAACTGGCCGGGGCCGAGGTCGAACTGGTCGAGGTCGAGCGCCGCGAAAAACGCCTCAAGCTGGCGCTGGCCGAAGTCGCCAGAGACTACGACTTCGTGCTGATCGACTGCCCGCCGTCCCTGAGCATGCTGACGCTCAACGGCCTGTGCTGCGCCCATGGCGTGATCGTGCCCATGCAGTGCGAGTATTTCGCGCTCGAAGGCCTGACCGACCTGGTCAACACCATCAAGCAGGTGCATGCCAACCTGAACAAGGACCTGCAGATCATCGGCCTGTTGCGCGTGATGTTCGACCCGCGCATCACCTTGCAGCAGCAGGTCAGCGAGCAGCTCAAGGAGCATTTTGGCGACAAGGTGTTCGACACCGTGATTCCGCGCAATGTGCGGCTGGCCGAAGCGCCCAGCTACGGCCTGCCCGGCGTGGTGTTCGATGCGTCTTCCAAGGGGGCGCAGGCCTTTGTCACCTTTGCCGAAGAAATGGTGCTGCGCATCAAGAGCATGTGATTCGCCCATTTCTTAAGTCAAAAATGCCTCTGGCCCATACCGAACATGCGTAAGCAGCTATTAAAAACATAGCAAAAATGATTCGCAAGGCATGAAACCGAGCAATGTCCTGATTCTTCCCGGCTGGCAAAACAGCGGCCCCGCGCACTGGCAAAGCCTGTGGGAGAGGGTGCACGGCTACCGGCGGGTGGAGCAGCATGACTGGATGCGGCCCTTGCGCGGCGACTGGATTGCGCGGCTGGAAGAGGTGCTGCTGGCCTGCGACGAGCCGGCCGTGCTGGTGGCGCACAGCCTGGGCTGTGTCCAGCTGGCGGCCTGGGCCGCCCACTCCCGCAACACGCAGCGCGTCAAGGGGGCGCTGCTGGTGGCGCCGCCCGATGCCGAGCGCGAGGATATGCGCCAGATGCTGCCCGGCTGGGCGCCGCTGCCGCAGCAGCCGCTGCCTTTCAAGGCCGTGCTGTTCGCCAGCAGCGACGACCCCTTTTGCGCGCAAGAGCGGGCACGGCAGTTCGCCGCGGCCTGGGGTGCCGAATGGCTGGACGCCGGCCCGCGCGGCCACCTCAATGCCGAGAGTGGCCTGGCCGACTGGCC
>CAZWDK010000050.1:0-2725 GCA_964633095.1 uncultured Polaromonas sp.
TGCGGCAGCAGGCCCCAGTTGAGCACGCCGTACAGGGTTTTGGCGGTGTAGTGAATGATCAGCGCGCCGCCCGGGCTGCCGCCGCTCATGACGAGCTGGCCGGAGCTTTTGTCAAACACCAGCGTGGGCGCCATCGACGAACGCGGGCGCTTGCCGGCCTGCACCCGGTTGGCCACCGGCTTGCCCTCGGCATCGGTCGGGGTAAAGCTGAAGTCGGTCAGCTCGTTGTTCAGCAAAAAGCCGCCTGCCTTGCCGGTGCCGCCGTCGGTCATCAGGCGTGAGCCGAACTGGTCTTCAATCGTCGTGGTCATGGCAATGGCGTCGCCATAGCCGTCAATGATGCTGATGTGCGAGGTGCCGTACTCAGGCTGGTCCGGCATGGGCGCGTAAGCGGTTTTGACCACACCCGGCACGCCCGACCTGGCAGTCTTCATGCTGGAGCCGGTAGGCTGGATCAGTTTGGCGCGTTCACTCAGGTAGGCCGGGGCCAGCAGGCTCATCCAGCTGCCGCCGGGCGGCTGCACGAAATCGGGGTCGCCCAGGTACTGGCCGCGGTCGGCAAAGGCCAGGCGCGAGGCTTCGGTGTAGAGGTGCAGCCAGTCGGCCGAAGGCGTGGGCGCCGCGGTGCCAGGCACACCGCCCATGCCGCTGGTCAGTGGCAGGCTGGCGGCGTTGGTGTTGTTCAAAATTCCGAGAATCTGCCCGACGGCGATGGCGCCCGAGCTCGGCGGCGGCATGCCGCACAGTCGGTAGGCCTTGCCTCCAGCGCCGTAGTCGGAACAGATCGGATCGCGTTTTTTGGCCTGGTAGCCGGCCAGGTCGCTCAGGGCCAGTTTGCCGGGGTTGCTTGGGTGGCTTTGCACCTTGGCCACGATGGCTTGAGCGACCTTGCCTTCGAGCAAGGCGCTGGAGCCCTTGCCGGCGATCTGGCGCAGCACCTCGGCCAGGGCCGGGTTGCGCAAGGTGCTGCCGGTGTCGACCGGCGTGCCGTCGGCCTTGTAGAAATACGCGGCGGCTACCGCGTCGTTCTTCAGGTACTTCTCATCCTTGAGCAGGGTGCCCAGCCGCGCGCTGACCTTGAAGCCGTTCTCGGCCAGCTGGATGGCGGGCACGAAGAGCTGGGCCCAGGGCAGCTTGCCGTACTGCCTGTGCGCCATCTCCAGCATGCGCACGGTACCGGGTGTGCCGACCGAGCGGCCGCCGACCACAGCGTTGTCAAACGGCATGGGCTTGCCGTCGGCGCTAATGAAGAGTTTTTCATCGGCCGCGGCGGGCGCGGTCTCGCGGCCGTCAAACGCCTCGACCTTGCTGCCGCTGGAATGCAGCAAAAACGCGCCGCCGCCAATGCCGCTGGACTGCGGCTCCACCAGCGTGAGCACCATTTGCACCGCAATGGCGGCGTCGATGGCCGAGCCGCCGGCTTTCAGCACCTGGTAACCGGCATCGGTGGCCAGCGGGTTGGCCGCAGCGACCGCAAATTTGCTGGTGGTCCAGCCGGGCTTGGGGGTGTAGCCCGATGAACCTTCGGGCTGCGCCGGGACGGTGTAGCCGAACTGGCCTGGGGAGCTGGCACAGGCTGCGACCAATGCGGTGGCGGCCAGGGCCGGGAGGATGTGTCTCATGCGATATCCTTGACTGTCGTTGTAGGTTGTAGCGGGACCCTGTGCCCGCGCCGGCTAATATATCAAGCGGTCCCCCGCCTCACAATGGCGTTTCGGAGAAATCACTCTTCCATGGAATTTGACAATCTGGATGCCCTGCGCGTGTTGCTGGCCACGGCAGAAACCGGCAGCCTTACGGGCGCGGGCAAGCGCTGCCGGCTTTCCACGGCGGCCGTCAGTGCGGCGATCAAACGGCTGGAAAAATCGCTGGGCGTGCGCCTGTTCGAGCGCACCACGCGCGCCGTCAGGCCCACGGCCGAAGGCGCGGTGATGGTGGACCATGCGCGTCGCGCGCTGGAGCTGGTGTCGGAAGGTCAGGCCAAGGTGCGTGCCGGCACGTTCGGTTTGACGGGCAGCATACGCATCACGGCAACCGCCTTGCTCGCGCGCGACATGCTCGCGTACTGGCTCGCGGAATTTGCGGCCATCCACCCCGGCATTGAAATCGACCTTCAGATCAGCGATGCCCATGTTGACCTTGTGCGCGAAGGCATCGATGTGGCCTTGCGTAACGGACCCCTGGTGGACTCCAGCCATTCGGCGCGCTTGCTGGCGCCGGCGCGCCGTGTGGCCTGCGCCAGCCCGGACTATCTCGCACGCCGCGGAACGCCCGGCGAACCCGCCGAACTTGCGCAGCATGAATGCCTGGTCAGCCATGTGCGCGAGCGCCGGCAAGACCAGTGGCAGTTTGAACTGCAGGGTGAAGCCAGCGCGCCGTTCCAGGTGCGGGTAGCCGGACCGCTGGCCTGCAACGACGCCTCCATCGCGCTGCAGTGGGCGCTGGAAGGGCGGGGCATCGTCTACCAGTCCGAGATTTCCCTCATGGCCTCACTGGCCAGCGGCAAGCTCGTGCGCCTGTTTCCGGCCCACCTGGGTGAGCCGGCGCCACTTTATGCGGTGGTTCCAAGCCGGCGCTATGTGCCGGCGCGCGTCAATGAGGTGATAGAGCAGCTTTCAACGTTGCTGACCGAAAGGCTGGCAGCGCTGCATCCGCCCGCCGGCGCATAGCTACATCCTGTGCCTGGGGCTAGGCCTGCTGCCGGTGACACTGATCTCGGGCAGCT
>CAZWDK010000050.1:2825-8227 GCA_964633095.1 uncultured Polaromonas sp.
AAAACAATAGCTGCTTGCGCCTGTCCCGTATTGGAGAAAGCGGTTTTTCGCTTTCAATATTGGACGCCCGGCAACCGCCTAGTGGCCGAGGATCTTTGACAGGAAATCGTGGCCGCGATCCGTTTTTGGTGCGGCAAAGAAAGCCTCGGGCGTGTTCTCTTCAACAATCTGGCCCTCGTCCATGAAGATGACGCGGTCGGCCACGGCACGCGCAAAGCCCATCTCGTGCGTGACGCATAGCATGGTCATGCCCTGGTCTGCGAGACCAACGATCACGTCGAGCACTTCCTTGATCATCTCCGGATCCAGTGCAGAAGTGGGTTCGTCAAACAGTATGATCTTTGGCGTGAGGCACAGCGAGCGCGCAATCGCCACACGTTGCTGCTGGCCGCCTGAGAGCTGCAAGGGATATTTGTGAGCCTGCTCGGCAATACGTACGCGTTCAAGCTGAGCCATGGCGCGCTCCACGGCTTGCTTTCTGGGCAGGCCGGTCACCCAGGTGGGTCCGAGGACCAGGTTTTCCAGCACCGTCAGGTGCGGGAACAGGTTGAACTGCTGGAACACCATGCCAACCTGGCGGCGAACGGCTTCAATTGCCTTGACGTCGTCGCTCAGCACCGCGCCGGCCACGGTCAGCGTGCCTTCTTGGTAATCCTCCAGCCCGTTGACGCAGCGGATCAGCGTCGACTTGCCCGAGCCCGACGGACCGCAGATCACGATGCGTTCGCCCGGCTGGACCGACAGGTCGATGTCGCGCAGCACGTGAAAGCTGTCGGCGTACCACTTGTTGACTTTGTCGAAGCGGATGATGGCATCGCTCATTGTTTTTGTCCTTGTGCGCCAGGCGGTCAGTGGCCGCGGCTGCGGGCCAGGCGTTTTTCGATGCGCAGGCTGTAGCGCGACATGGCATAACAGCAGGCGAAGTAGATGGTGGCAATGAAGAGATAGGCCTCGATCTTGAAAGGGCGCCAGTTCGGGTCAGAGCCCAGCGCGAGCGACAGCGAACCCGTGAGCTCGTACAGCGAGACGATGGTGACGAGCGAAGTGTCCTTGAACAGCGAGATGAAGTTGTTCACGACGCTAGGCACCACCGAGGCCAGTGCCTGCGGCAAGATGATCTTGCGCTGCGCCTGCCAATAGGAGAGGCCCATGCTTGCCGCCGCTTCGGCCTGGCCGCGGCCTACGGTCTGCAGACCGCCGCGCACAATCTCGGCCATGTACGCCGCCGCAAACAGCGTGATGCCCACGATCACGCGGATCAGCACGTCGGGCGACTTGCCCACCGGCATGAACAAAGGCAGCATGAACGAAGCCATGAACAGCACCGAGATCAGCGGCACGCCGCGAACCAGCTCGACATAGACCACGCACAGCGAGCGGATCGCCGGCATCGCGGAGCGCCGACCCAGTGCCACCAGAACGGCAATCGGAAAGGCCAGCACCATCGAAATCACGCTGAGCATGAGTGTCAGCGGCAGGCCGCCCCACAGGTCGGTGGGCACCTTGCTCATGCCGCCCACACCGCCGCCCATGAGAGCAAAGAACACAGCCAGGCCCGCGGACCAGACCAGCGCAAGCCAGGGCTTCCAGCAGCGTGGGCTGCAACTGGCCAGCACGGGCGCGAGCAGCGCAAAGGTCGCCAGCACCGGCCGCCACTGCTCTTTCTGCGGGTAGCGGCCGAGCAGGATGAAGCGGGCCTTCTCGTTGATCACGCCCCAGCAGGCGCCGATGCCGCGTGCCGCCTGGCACTGGTCGGCGTCCGGCACAAACACGGCTTCAATCACGCCCCAGCGCAGGCCCTTGGCGGCGAGCCAGGCAAAAGCTGCAAGCAACAGCAGCGACACCACCGCATTTGGCAGGCTTGAAAAAAGATTGCGGCGCAACCACGGCACCGGGCCCGAGATACGCACCGGCGCGGGCCGCGCGGGAATGGCTTGAAAGGACTCAGGCACGGCTTCAGCGCTCCCTGATCGCGGCGCGCCGATTGAACCAGTTCATCAGCGCCGAGGTGCCCAGCGACAGCGTCAGGTACACCCCCATGATGATCGCGATGCACTCCACCGCGCGGCCCGACTGGTTGAGCGAGGTGTTGGCAATCGACACCACCTCGGGATAGCCTACGGCCACGGCCAATGAGGAGTTCTTGGTCAGGTTGAGGTACTGGTTGGTCAGCGGCGGGATGATCAGCCGCAGCGCTTGCGGCAGCACGATCAGGCGCATGGCGCGCGCGCGCGACAGGCCAATCGAGGCGCTGGCCTCGTGTTGGCCCAGCGGCACGGAAGCGATGCCGGCACGCACGACTTCGGCGACAAATGCCGAGGTATACAGCACCAGACCCAGTAGCACGGCCATGTATTCGGGACTCAGCGCGCTGCCGCCTTGGACCTGCAGCTCGCTGACGGAGGGGTAGTCGAATTGCGCAGGCGCGCCGCCGGCCAGCCAGCCCAGCCACGTCAGGCCGGCCAGCAGCAGGGCGACCACACTGGCCACCGGCAGCGGGCGGCCAGTGCGTTCGAAGCGGGCGCGGGCAAAGCGCGCATAGCCAAAGCCGGCAATGCAAGCGAGCACCAGACCGGCCAGTGCCAGCCAGTGCCCGGGCTCCCACATGAGTGACGGAAACGAAACGCCGCTTTTGCTCAGGAAGACAAGCTGCCCGATGCCCAGCGCCTCGTTGGCCGGAGGCAGGTACTCGATGAAAAGCAAGTACCACATCAGCAATTGCAACAGCACCGGGATGTTGCGAAAAAGTTCCACATAGCCGTAGCACAGCCCACGCACCAGCGCGTTGCGCGAAAAGCGCCCGATGCCCAGCAAGGTACCGAGTACCGTGGTCAGCAAGCAGCCGATGACGGCGACACGCAGCGTGTTGACCAGGCCCACCAGAAAGGCTTTCCAGTAGGGGTTGACCGGGTCATAGTTGAGCCAGCCCTCGCCTATGTCGAAGCCGGCCGGTTGAAACAAAAAATCGAAGCCACTCTGAATGCCGCGCAGCCGCATGTTGTTCAACGTATTGCCGATCAGCAGCCATACCAGCAGCGCAATCAGCGCCACGGCCAGCACCTGGTAGACGACGCTGCGCAAGCGGCGGCTGCGCCACGAGAAGTTCCGGCGCGGCGCAGCGGGGGCGGGGCGTGCCGGGATCAGCCCGGACATCAGCGCACCGGTGGTGCGTACATCAGGCCGCCTTTTGACCAGAGGTTGTTGCTGCCGCGCGGCAGGGCCAGCGGGCTTTTGGGTCCGACATTGCGTTCAAAGATTTCGCCGTAATTTCCGGTGGCCTTGATGGCGCGCACCAGCCAGTCCTTGTCAAGGCCCAGCAGCTTGCCGGTGTCTTCGCTGCTGCCGAGCAGGCGGCCGACCACCGGGTCCTTGTTGTCCTGCTGCAGGGCGTCGACGTTGGCCTGCGTCACGCCGTATTCCTCGGCTTCGATCAGGCCGAATACCACCCACTTGGCGATGGCGAAAAACTCGTCGTCACCGCGACGCACTGCCGGGCCGAGCGGCTCTTTGGAGATCAGCTCGGGCAGGACCACGTGCTCGGCGGGGTTTTTGGCCTCCTTGTTGCGGATCGAGGCCAGCCCCGATGCGTCGGTGGTGTAGGCCTGGCAGCGGCCGGAGAAGTAGGCGGCGTTGGCGGCGTCAAATTTCTCGAATACCACAGGCTTGAGGTTGAGATTGTTGGCCTTTGAGAATTCCGTCAGATTCTTTTCCGTGGTGGTGCCGGACTGCACGCAGACGGTGGCATTTTTGAGCTGTTTGGCACTCTTGACCTTGCTCTTGGCCGGCACCATGAAGCCCTGGCCGTCGTAGTAGATCACGCCGGTGAAGCTCAAGCCCAGCGATGCGTCGCGCGTCAAGGTCCAGGTGGTGTTGCGCGAGAGGATGTCTACTTCGCCCGATTGCAGGGCGGCAAAGCGCTGCTGCGAGACCAGCGGCACCCATTTGACCTTGGCGGGGTCGCCCAGCACGCTGGCGGCGATCGCGCGGCAGACATCCACGTCCAGACCCGACCAGTTGCCGTTGCTGTCGGCTTGCGAGAAGCCCGCAACACCGCTGCTGACGCCGCACACCAGTTGGCCGCGGGACTTGATAGCGTCCAGCGTCTTGCCCGCATGGGCCGGCGCCGCGAGCGCGGCCATGCCCAACACGGCGGCAGCCGCAAAGCAGCGTTTTTCAAACAGGTTCAGCATTGTTGACTCCAGAGCTTGATAGATGATTTATGGGTCCGGGTCAGCAGTCCGATGCCCGGGCGGCATGAATCGATGTTCGCACAAACGCCTGAAAAGTAAAGCCTTGCGAGTCCCCTGCCATAGTCCGGGTTTTCATAAGCAATTGGGCGCGGGGGCGGCGTCAATCACGCATCAGCATGCCTTGGCAGCGCGCGGCGGTGGGTTTCATGGCTTGCGGTGTCATCGGCTTCATGCAAAACCAAGTTCACCCGGGCGCTGCAGCGAAATGACCCGACCGGCAAGTGATTTGTAGACAGCCGAAAAAGTAAGGCCGACGGGACTGTTTTATCAGTCAAATCGGCCTCTAGCCCTTGGGGGAATGCTGTGAATAGCTATCAATTGGATAGCATCCAAGCCTGTGTTGTCTTAACGCGGCGCCAGGCGAATGGCGCCGTCCAGGCGGATCACTTCGCCGTTAAGCATGTCGTTTTCAATGATGTGCTTGGCCAGTTTGGCGTAGTCCTGCGGCGTGCCGAGGCGGCTCGGGAAGGGCACCGATGCCGCCAGCGAGTCCTGCACTTCCTGGGGCATGCCGAACATCATCGGTGTGCCGAAGATGCCGGGAGCGATGGTCATGTTGCGGATGCCGTTGCGCGCCAGGTCGCGGGCAATCGGCAGGGTCATGCCGACAATGCCGCCCTTGGAGGCGCTGTAGGCGGCCTGGCCGATCTGGCCGTCGTAAGCGGCAACGGAGGCGGTGGAAATCAGCACGCCGCGCTCGCCGGTGGCTTCGGGCTCGTTCTTGCACATGGCGTCGGCCGCCAGGCGCATCATGTTGAAGCTGCCGATCAGGTTGACGGTGATGGTTTTGCTGAACAGGGCCAGGCTGTGCGCGCCGTTTTTGCCGACGGTTTTTTCGGCCGGTGCAATGCCGGCGCAGTTGACCAGGCCCATCAGCTTGCCCATGGACACCGCCTTGGCGACCACGGCCTGGCCGTCGGCTTCCTGGCTGACGTCGCATTTCACAAACACGGCCTTGCCTTCGCCGAGTTCTTTGGCAATGGCTTCGCCCTTGTCGGCCTGCATGTCGGCAATGACGACCTTGGCGCCATTGGCCACCAGCATGCGCGCCGTGCCTTCACCCAGGCCTGATGCGCCGCCGGTGACGATGAATACTTTGCCTGCTATGTGCATGATGCTTCCTTGAGTTGGGGAGGGTGGAGTTGATGTTGA
>CAZWDK010000050.1:8327-16236 GCA_964633095.1 uncultured Polaromonas sp.
GTTGATGTTGACGTTGACGTCAACGTAAATCGCAATTATGACCTATGAAAAAAGCCCGGCCACCTTTCGATGACCGGGCTTTTGCAGAGCTTTCCAGGGTGCCGCAGATTATTTGTAACCCACGCGGTCCAGCATCTGCTGGACTTTGATCTGGTTGTTGCCGACGGCACTGATCGGAATGGTTTCCGACTTGAAGCTGCCGCCCGTCATGGCTTGCAGGGCCGGGTTGTTGACCTTCAGGTTGGGCAGGGCGGGCCACTCGTTGTTGCCGTTGGCGAAATATTCCTGCGCGCTGGGGCTGGCCAGGTATTCCATGAACTTGATGGCGTTGGCCGTGTTCTTGGCGTTTTTGGCGACGGCGGCGCCGGCAATGTTCACATGCGTGCCCCAGCTGTCCTGATTCGGGAACACCACGCCGACGCGGTCGGCCACGACCTTGTCCTCAGGGGCGCTGGAGCGCATGATGCGCGCGAGGTAATAGGTGTTGGTCAGCGCGACACCGCACTCGCCGCTGGCCACGGCCTTGATCTGGTCGCTGTCGCCGCCCTTGGGGTCGCGCGCCATGTTGGCCACCAGGCCCTTGAGCCAGGCTTCGGCCTTGGCTTCACCCAGATGCTCGGTCACCGCGCCGAACAGCGACAGGTTGTAGGGATGCGCACCCGAGCGGGTGCACAGCAGACCCTTGTTTTTCGGGTCGGCCAGTTCTTCGTAGGTATCCACGTCGGCCTTTTTGACCTTCAGCTTGTCATAGACCACGACACGGGCGCGGGTCGAAAAGCCGAACCAGGTCGTGCCTTCGGCCGTTTCCTTGGCGCGCAGCTTGGCCGGAATGGCGGCTTCAAGCGCGGACGACTTGATGGGCTTGAACAGGCCATCAACATCGCCTTTCCAGAGGCGGGCAGCATCGACCAGCAAAATCACGTCGGCCGGGGAGGCCGCGCCCTCGGCTTTCAGGCGGGCCAGAATGCCGGCATCGTCGGCATCCACGCGGTTGACCTTGATGCCGGTGGCCTTGGTGAAATTGGTGTACAGCGCTTCGTCGGTCTGGTAGTGGCGTGCAGAATACAGGTTGACGACTTGCTCCTGGGCGCTGGCGCTGCCCACGGTGCCCAACAGGGCGGCGGCCAGCGCGGCGCAGGCAATTGACGAAGCTTTTTTGTACATAGTGAATGAATTCCTGAAAGGTTGGAAGCGGATGAGTTTAATACAAACGCGAATTGTTCTCAATCGCTTTGACCTTGGGCGGGATGGGGGCCGGCGTCTGATGTTTTTGCTGGTCCTGGCACTGGTGCTGCTGGCCGGCTGCGCGACGGCGCCCGGTGATAAGACGGCTACACCCTCCGCGCCAACGGCCACGGCGGCCGAGCCGCCGGTGAAAAAGCCTTTGAAAATTGGCCTGGCGCTGGGCGGCGGTGCGGCGCGCGGTTTTGCCCATGTGGGCGTGATTGCGGTGCTTGAAGAGGCCGGGCTCAGGCCGCAGGTCGTGGTCGGCACCTCGGCCGGCAGTCTGGTGGCGGCCTTGTATGCCAGCGGCAAGAGCAGCGCCCAGTTGCAGCAGACCGCGCTGAACATGGAAGAAGTCGCCATCACCGACTGGATGCTGCCGATTGTGGGCCGCGGCATGTTTCGCGGCGATGCGCTGGCCCGTTACGTCAACGACCTGGTGGCTGGCCGGCTGATCGAAAACATGGCGATTCCGCTGGGCATTGTGGCGACCGACCTGAACAGCGGGCAGGCCATGCTGTTCCAGCGCGGCGACACCGGCACGGCGGTGCGCGCGTCAAGCGCGGTGCCGGCGGTGTTTGTGCCGGTCAAGATCAATGGCCGCGAGTATGTGGATGGTGGCCTGGTGTCGCCGGTGCCGGTGCGTTTTGCCCGGCAAATGGGGGCCGATGTGGTGATTGCCGTCGATATCTCGAGCCCGCCCGAGGCCAACCCGGCCGACGGCACCCTGACGATCCTGCTGCAGACCTTTGCCATCATGGGCAAAAGCATCAACCACTACGAGCTGAAAGATGCCGATGTGGTGGTGCGGCCATCCCTGGTGGGGCTGAAGAGCGCCGATTTTTCGGCCCGGCAGCGCGCCATCGACTCGGGCCGGGCGGCCATGCTGGCGGCGCTGCCGGCGCTCAAGGCCAGGCTGGCGGCGGGTGTGGCCTCAATCCGCTAGATTTTGCTCTGTTTTTAAGAGCTGCTTGCGCCCGTACTTATTGGGCTAGAGGCTGGTTTTGCCAAAAAAAAGCCCGGTCTTGCGATCGGGCTTTAAACGGATCCGTGAAACTGAATTTCTGGAAGGATCCGAGGAGACAACCTGCTTGAAGGCCGGTTGCCGGCCTTCAATGAATGTTGTTGAGCGAATTAACGCTTTTTGGCAGCAGCGGTGGCCGTCTTGGTGGCGTTGACAGCGCTCGTGGTCACGGTGTTGAAGTTGGCTTCAGCGATGTCGCCAGCTTGCTTGACGGCTTTTTGCACCGACTCAAACGCGTTGTTGGCGGCAGCCACGGCGCTTTTCAGGGCAGCCACAGCGGTTTCGGAGCCAGCGGGTGCGTTTTTGGCGGCGTTCTCCACCAGGCCAGAAAATTTCTTTTGGGCTTCAGCAGCCTGTTCTTCAAAGGTCTTGCCAAATTCTGCACCGGCAGCCGAAGCGATGTCATACAGGTGACGGCTGTAGGCGGCGGTTTTCTCGGCCAGGGGCTGAACCAGGCTGGCTTGCAGGGCCAGCAATTCCTGTGCGTCTTTCACGGCCAGCACGGCTTGCGTGTGGTTGGCGGTTTCAGCCAAGGCAGCCTTGGTGGCTTGCACGTTCAGTTCGACCAGTTTCTCAACGCCTTCAAAGGCTTTGTTGGTCAGACCAAACAGGGTTTCGATATTGGCTTTGTGGGAGGCCAGGACTTGTTCAGCAGTCAACATACATAATCTCCAAATAGGTGGATAGGGACAAATAGTTGCTTTGCGCCGAATTGCTGCACTGCAACATAGGCGCAAGTATAAAGACTCGCGGCATGTTTGCAAGTATTTTTGTTGCGCTGCACCATTTTTAGATGCCGCACCCTAGCCGCCAGCTCTTCGCGCCACAATAGCGCTTGCCGCTCAGCGCTGATTCAGCCCCGACTGCTTCCGTACGCCCGATATCTTGCAAGCCTTTTACGCCGACAACTTTGTTCTGCCGCTGCCGTCCGGCCACCGCTTTCCGATGGCCAAATACCGGCTGCTGCGCGACCGCGTACTGAGCGAATTGCCCCAGGTGCAGCTGACGCAGGCCCCGGCCGCCAGCGACGGCGAACTGGCCCTGGCGCACACCCCCGCCTATATAGAGGCCATCAGCCGCGGCAGCCTGCCGGCGCCGGCCCAGCGCGAGATCGGCTTTCCCTGGAGCCCGGCCATGGCCGAGCGGGCGCGCCGTTCCGCCGGTGCCACCGTGGCGGCGGCGCGGGTGGCGCTGGGACTGGGCGCAGGCATGCGGCGTGCAGGCATCGCGGCCAATCTGGCGGGTGGTACGCACCACGCCTATGCGCACAAGGGCAGCGGCTTTTGTGTGTTCAACGACGCTGCCGTGGCGGCCCGGCTGATGCAGGCCGAGCATGCCCGCATCGAGCGCCAGCCATTGCAGGTGGCCGTGATTGATCTGGACGTGCACCAGGGCAATGGCACGGCCAGCATCTTTGCCCAGGACCCCAGCGTGTTCACGCTGTCGCTGCACGGTCAAAAAAACTTCCCTTTTCGCAAGGAGGCCAGCGACCTGGACGTGGAACTGCCCGATGGCTGCGCCGATGCGGACTATTTGCAGGCGCTGGAGCATGCGCTCGATGAGCTGGAACGGCGCTTTAGGCCCGGCTTGCTGCTGTTTCTGTCGGGCGCCGACCCGTTTGAGGGCGACCGGTTGGGGCGGCTCGCCCTCAGTTATGACGGCCTGGAGGCGCGCGACCGCCGTGTCTTTGACTGGGCCTGGCAGCGCCGCATTCCGCTGGCTTTTTCGATGGCCGGCGGCTACGGCGTGAAGATTGATGAAACCGTGCAGGTGCAGATCAACACCTACCGGGTTGCGCTGGAATATTGGCGCAAATGGCAAAATGGTTTTTCATGAGCTTATCGACACGCCCACAAGCCGAGCCGCGCAGCGCCTACCGGGCTTTTCGCCACATCAGCACCCGCTGGGCCGACAACGATGTGTATGGGCATGTCAACAATGTTGTCTATTACAGCTGGTTCGACACTGCCGTCAACGGCTTGCTGATTGAGCGTGGCGCGATCGACATTCATGCCGGCGAGGTGATCGGCCTGGTGGTGGAGACCCAGTGCCACTACTTTGCGCCGCTGGCTTTTCCCGAGGCGGTGGTGGCGGGCGTACGCGTGGCGCACGTCGGTTCGTCCAGCGTGCGCTATGAGGTGGCGCTGTTTCCCGGCGCTGCGGACGACGCGCACTGCGCGGCCAAAGGCCATTTCATCCATGTGTATGTGGACCGCGCCACGCGCCGCCCCACACCCTTGCCCCCGCAGCTGCTGCGTGTACTGGAGACCTTGAAGTGACCCATGTTCTGAATGCCGTGGACCAGGCGATTGCCAGCCGCCAGTCGATGCGCCAATTTTTGCCCACGCCCGTGCCCAAAGAGACCATTGCCCACTTGCTGGCGCTGGCCAGCCGCGCACCGTCGGGCACCAACACCCAACCCTGGAAAGCCTATGTGCTGCAGGGTGCCAGCCGCGACGCGCTGGTCGCCAAGGTCTGCCAGGCGCATGACGCCCTGCGCGCCAATCCGGCGCTGGTCGCAGAGTACCGGGAGGAATACGACTACTACCCGGAGAAATGGGTGTCGCCCTACATAGACCGGCGCCGCGAAAACGGCTGGGGGCTGTACGGCCTGCTGGGCATCGGCAAGGGCGACAAGGACAGGATGCACGCGCAGCACCAGCGCAACTTCCGGTTTTTCGACGCGCCTGTGGGCCTGATGTTCACGCTGGACCGCGTGATGGGGCGCGGCTCGCTGGTGGACTACGGCATGTTTTTGCAAAGCATCATGATAGGCGCGCGCGGCCACGGCCTGCACACCTGCCCGCAGGCGGCATGGAACGGGTTTGCCAAAGTCATCCTGCCGCACATTGGTGCCGGTGAGAATGAAATGCTGGTCTGCGGCATGGCGCTGGGCTATGCCGATGAAGCGGAACTGGTCAATACTTTTCGCACGCCGCGTGTGAGTGCCAAAGACTTCACCACCTGGCTGGATTGAGTCTGTGACCCCCACGCTGCTGCTCGACGGGCGCTGCGAAGGTGCTGCGCCCATGCGGGTGGCCGAACAAAACCAGCGGCGGGCAGCCAGCGCCGACCGGCTGGTTGCGGGTAAAGTCAGAGGGTCGTGAAAAAAGCACGGGTTGATTTTTTCACATGGACTTAACCGTTATTTTTTAGAAAGACATTGTCATGACCACCATGATCACCACACCATCAGGATTGCAATACGAAGACACCGTGCAGGGCATGGGGGCCATCGCCAAGGCCGGGCAAAACGTCAAGGTGCATTACACCGGCTGGCTCTACAACAACGGCGTGCAGGGCGCCAAGTTCGACTCCAGCAAAGACCGTGGCCAGCCTTTCGAGTTTGCACTGGGCGCCGGCCAGGTGATCAAGGGCTGGGACGAAGGCGTGCAGGGCATGTCGGTGGGCGGCACCCGCCGCCTGATCATTCCGGCCGCGCTGGGCTATGGTGCGCGCGGCGCGGGCGGCGTGATTCCGCCCAATGCCACCCTGCTGTTTGAAGTGGACTTTCTCGGCACCTGAACCTTCTTCAACACAAGGCGCTCGCGCTGCCTCGGCTTCCCCATGATCATCACCAGCCTGCTCGATACCGATCTGTACAAGTTCACCATGATGCAGGTGGTGCTGCACCAGTTTCCGGGTGCCGAGGTGGAGTACAAGTTCAAGTGCCGCAATGCGGGTGCCGCCGGCACTGGCGAACTTGCGCCCTATGTGAGCGAAATCCGCGAGGAAATCCGCGGGCTGTGCAGCCTGCGTTTTCAGGACGCCGAACTGGCTTACCTGAAAGCCATGCGCTTCATCAAGAGCGATTTTGTCGATTTTCTGGGCATCTTCCGGCTCAACGAAAAATATGTGACGGTCACGGCCAGCGCCTCGGGCGAGATCGAGGTGTCGATCAAGGGGCCGTGGCTGCATACCATCCTGTTTGAAATCCCGGTGCTGGCCATCATCAACGAGGTCTACTTTCGCAACACGCAAAAGCAGCCCGATCTGGCCGAGGGCCGCAAGCGCCTGGACACCAAAATCCTCGAGTTGCAGGCCAATGGGCTGGGCGAGCTCAAGATCGCCGACTACGGCACGCGCCGGCGTTTTGGCAAAGCCTGGCATGAGGAGGTGCTGCGCACGCTGGTGGCGCGTCTTGGCAGCGGCGTGAGCGGGCAATTTGCCGGTACCAGCAACGTGCTGTTTGCCATGAGGCTGGGCCTGACACCGCTGGGCACCATGGCGCACGAGTACCTGCAGGCCTGCCAGGCCTTGGGGCCGCGCTTGCGTGACAGCCAGGTCTACGGTTTCGAGTCCTGGGCCAAGGAATACCGGGGTGATCTGGGCATAGCGCTGTCGGACGTCTACGGCATGAGCGCCTTTTTGCGTGATTTCGACATGTATTTCTGCAAACTGTTTGATGGTGCGCGCCATGACAGCGGCGACCCCTTTCAGTGGGGCGAGCGCATGTTGGCGCATTACGCCAAAAACCGGGTTGACCCGAAAAGCAAGACACTGATATTTAGCGACGCGCTGACGGTGCCGCGCACCATTGAGCTCTACCAGCAGTTCAGGGGACGTTGCCAGCTGGCTTTTGGCATTGGCACCAACCTGACCAATGACCTGGGCTACGAGCCGCTGCAGATTGTGATCAAGATGATTCGCTGCAATGGCCAGCCGGTGGCCAAGCTGTCGGACACGCCCTCCAAAAACATGTGTGATGACGAGAAGTATCTGGCCTATTTGCGCCAGGTTTTTGAGATCGCCTGATGCCGCTCCGGCAGACAGGCCCTGCATGGAGGGATTCATGAGGGTTTTGCACTGGCTGGCGCTGTCGGCTTGGCTGTGGCCGGGCTTGTCCATGGCCGCTGAAGTGGAGGGCGCCCGGCTGTCGGTGTTGTGGGCGCTTCCTTTTGCCGGCATTTTGCTGTCGATTGCGCTGCTGCCGCTGCTGCTGCCCGCGTTCTGGCACCACCATTTTGGCAAGATTGCGGCGGCCTGGGCGCTGGCGTTTTTTCTGCCGTTCGCGGCCGTGTTTGGCCCGGCCGTGGCGGGCGGCAGTTTTGTGCATGCGCTGCTGGCCGAATACATTCCCTTCATCATCCTGCTGACCGCGCTGTACGCCGTCTCCGGGGGTATCTTCATTCGCGGCAACCTGCACGGCAGCCCGGCCCTCAACACCGCCATCCTGGCGATCGGCACCGTGCTGGCCAGCTTCATGGGCACCACCGGCGCCTCCATGCTGATGATTCGCCCGCTGATCCGGGCCAATGACAACCGTCTGCACAAGGCCCATGTGGTGGTGTTTTTTATTTTTCTGGTCTCCAATGTCGGGGGCGCCATGACGCCGCTGGGCGACCCGCCGCTGTTTCTCGGTTTTCTGAATGGGGTCGATTTCTTCTGGACCGTGGACCATATCTTTCCCGAGACCCTGTTTCTGGTGGCCAGCCTGCTCGGTATTTTTTATCTGCTGGACCGCTGGTACTACGGCAAAGAGGGCGTGCTGCCGGTCGACCCGACACCGGACACCGGGCGCATCGGGTTTGACGGTATGGTGAACTTCTGGCTGTTGGCTGTCGTCGTGGGCCTGGTGCTGCTCAGCGGTTTCTGGCAATCCGCGTTGGTCTTCAACGTCCTGGGCACCGAGGTCGGCCTTCCGGCACTGGTGCGCGATGC
>CAZWDK010000051.1:0-15703 GCA_964633095.1 uncultured Polaromonas sp.
CGCATCGGATCGTCCTGGGCGGTGAGCAGCAAGGTGGGCGGCAGCCCCGCCAGGCGCAGGGCCGAACCCGGCGCGGCATAGGGGTGGCCGGCGTCTTGCAGGCGGGCCAGGTACTGATGCCAGCCATCGGCCCAGACACAGCCGACCGGCCCCGCCTCGGCATCCCGCAGGGAAGCCGTTGCCAGGCAGGGGTCCAGCATGGGTGACAGCAGAATTTGCCCGGCCAGCGCCAGCTCCTGGCGGTCACGCGCCATCAGCGCGACGGCAGCGGCGATGTTGCCGCCGGCTTCCTCGCCGGCGACAAAGACAGCCGCCTCGTGGCCAGCCAGCTTGTGGCGGGCCTTCCAGGCCCAGCGCAGCGCGGCATAACCGGCCTCGACCGCCTCTGGGAAGGGGTGGGCCGGGGCCAGCGGGTAGTCCAGCGACAGGATCAGCGCACCGGCATCGGCCAGCAGCCGGGCCACGCAGGCGCCGGCCTCCAGCGAACCGCCGACAAACGCCCCGCCATGAAAATGCACCACCAGCGGCGCGGCAGCCACGCCGCGGCTGCCGCGCCGGCCATAAAAGCGCGCATTCAGCGCCTTTTCAGGGGCGACCAGGATCTTCTTTGCCGCCCAGTAGGGCGACTCCCTGGCGTCTTTCCCGCTGTCCTGGCCTGTCGACGGATCGGTTTTCATCTTCTTGCGGCCCATGGCGGCTCGCGCTTGTTGCAATGCAGCAAAGATAAAGGACCGACGTCACTTAATAAATAGCCATTCTGCTTATACTTTATTTCACCAGTGCAACAATCGACGGCAAGTTGGCCCTCTCTGCGCGATCAGCAACCCATCAGGCATGGCCTGGAACAGGACTTTTATGGACAAGTTTTCTGCCATGCAGGCCTTTGTGCGGGTCGTGGAAGCCGGCACCTTCACCAAGGCGGCCGACTCGATGGCCATGCCCAAACCGACCGTTACCCGCCTGATCCAGGATCTGGAAAAGGAGCTGGACACCAAACTGCTGAACCGCACCACGCGCAAGGTCACGGTCACGGTCGATGGCGCGGCCTATTACGAGCAGGCCAGCCGCCTGCTGGACGAGGTGCATGAGCTGGAATCGAGCATGTCGCGCGCCAAGGCCAGCCCGCGCGGCAAGCTGAAGGTGGACATTCCGTCCTCACTGGGCCTGGCGGTCATCATTCCGGCGCTGCCGGATTTTTATGCGCGCTACCCCGACATCCAGCTGGAGCTGGGCGTCAGCGACCGGCCCATAGACATCATTGCCGAAAATGTGGACTGCGTGGTGCGCGCTGGCGAGATCGCCGACCAGTCGCTGGTGGCGCGGCGCATTGGCGAGTTTTACATCATGGCCTGCGCGACCCCGGCCTACCTCCAGCGCCACGGCGTGCCGCGGCACCCGAACGAACTCGACGACCACCATCATGTGATTCGTTATATGTCCGCGCAGAACGGCAAGCTGTACACCCCCAAAATGTACAAGGATGGTGAAGTATTTGAGGTGGAGGGGCGCTACCAGCTCGCGGTCAATGACTCCAATGCCGGCGTGGCGGCAGGGCTGGCCGGTCTGGGCGTGTTGTTTACCCTGACATTTCTGGTGCAAAACCACATCAGCAGCGGCGCGCTGGAGCCGCTGTTCTCCGGCTGGTGTACCGAAGCCAAGCCCATCTTTATCGTCTACCCGCCCAACCGGCACCTGAGCAACAAGGTGCGCGTGTTTGTGGACTGGATTGCCGAGCTGTTCGCCCGGCATGATTTGATGAACCGCAAAACATCTTTGCCCGCAGAGATGTGCAGCGGCTGGGCGGCCGCGGCATCACCAGCCGACATCAGCGCAGAAAAGAAGGCCCCGGCAAGCCGGGAGGCCGCCGAAGCCGTTTATGGATAAAAAGACCTATAGCGCACAGGCTACGGGCATATTCAGCTACTCAATTGATAGCAACACCTTTTGCCGGCCAGACTTTTTTGAGCAGGCTGACGGCCAGCAGCACCAGCGCGCCGGTGCTGACGCCCAGCACGGCATCCGCCAGCAAGGGAAGGAGCGGCGCCAGCAGCCCTCCCGCCCTTTCGGCCAGTTGTTCAATCAGGTGATGCAGCGGCGTGATGCCATGCGTCAGGATGCCGCCACCGACCAGAAACATGGCGGCCGTGCCGGCCACCGACAAGGCCTTCATCAGCCACGGCGCCGCCCGCAACATGCCGCTGCCCAGACCGCGCTGCAGACCGGGCCAAGCGCCTTCGCCCGTGCGCCGGCTCAGGTAAAGCCCGCCATCATCCAGCTTGACAATGCCCGCCACCAGGCCATACACGCCAACCGTCATGAGGATGGCGATGCCGGTCAGCACCGCGACTTGGGTGATGAAAGGGCTGGCCTGCACCGTGCCCAGCGTGATGGCAATGATTTCGGCCGAGAGGATGAAGTCGGTGCGCACGGCGCCCTTGATCTTGTCTTTTTCCAGCACCCGCAAATCGGCAGCCGGGTTGGCCAGCGCCGTCAGCAGTTCTTCATGGCGGGCCGCCTGCTCCTGCGCGCTGTGCAGAAACCTGTGGGCCAGCTTTTCAAAGCCTTCATAGCAAAGAAAGGCGCCGCCCAGCATCAGCAGCGGCGTCACGGCCCAGGGCGCCAGGGCGCTGATGGCCAGGGCCGCCGGCAGCAAAATCGCCTTGTTGATGAAGGAGCCCTTGGCCACCGCCCAGACCACGGCCAGCTCCCGGTCGGCCCTGACGCCGGCGACCTGCTGGGCATTGAGCGCCAGGTCATCCCCCAGCACACCGGCGGTTTTTTTGGCCGCCAGCTTGGACAGCAAGGCCACATCGTCCAGCACGCTGGCGATGTCATCGATGAGTGCAAACAGACTGCTGGCCATGGATTTTTTTCGGTTTGGGGCTTGGACACCACGCCCAGGCTGGGCTTGGGCGACAGTTGCCGACTGTACTCAATTTCATGGCGCCGCAGTTTGATGACGGGGCCCATCCCTGCCAGCCCCTGAAAAGCGCCCGCCGGCGGGCTTGATGGATGAATTGCTTAGCGGCTACCATGCTGAAACCCGGCGCCGTACGCATTGCGTGGCGCCTCCCGGTTCCACCGTCATGGAGTGATGAACATGCCACTGAATCCGTTGACCGTGGGCGAACCCGCCCCGTGGTTCCACCTGCCCACGGGGACAAGGCAGCGCTTCAGCTTCGACACCATCGCGGGTCGGCATGTGGTGATGGTGTTTTTCGCTTCCGCGGCGCAGGCCGAGGCATGCGAGGTGCTGCAGCGCATGCAGTCCCTGCGCCCGCTGTTCGACGACGACAGGCTGTCGTTTTTCGGGGTCACGACGGACCAGGACGATGTGCGGCTGCAGCGCGTGCAGGACGCGCTGCCCGGTGTTCGCTATTTCCATGACCTGGACGGCGAGGTCAGCCGGCGCTACCGGGCACGGCTGGAGGACGGCAGCCACCGCGCCGTGACCTATCTGCTCGATCCGGCGCTGCGGGTGCTGACGCGGCTGGACTGGAGCGGCGATCCCGAGGGCCATGTCGCCCGCCTCAAGGCCCTGCTGGACGAGCTGCCGGCCGTCGGGCCGGCCGTCGCGGCCCAGCCCCAGGCCCCGGTGCTGGTCGTGCCGCGCCTGTTCGACCCGGGCCTGTGCCGCCAGCTGATGGCCTATTACGACACGCACGGTGGCGAGGACTCGGGCTTCATGCGCGACATCGACGGCCAGACCACCACCATCGTCGACCACAGCTTCAAGCGGCGCGGCGACCGCATGGTGGAGGACCCGGAATTGCAACACTTGTGCGTGACGGCGATACGCCGCCGGCTGCTGCCCGAGGTCTACAAGGCCTTCCAGTTCAAGGCCACTCACATCGAGCGAACGCTGGTCTCGTGCTATGACGCGCAGCAACGCGGCCATTTCCAGGCGCATCGCGACAACACCACGCTGGCCACCGGCCACCGGCGCTTTGCCGTGTCGCTGTTTCTCAACAGCGGCGAGTACGAGGGCGGCCAGCTCCAGTTTCCCGAGTTCGGCAGGGCCCTGTACAGCGCGCCCAGCGGCGGGGCCGTGGTTTTTTCCTGTTCGCTGCTGCATGAAGCCACCCCGGTCACGCGCGGCCGCCGTTACATGTTTTTGCCGTTTCTGTACGACGAGGCTTCGCGCCTGGCGCGCGAGAACAACGCCCGGCACCTGTCCGACAAGGTCATTCACCTGAGCGGCAAGAGCGCCAGAGACAGCCCGGATGAGCCGGGCCGGCTTGCTGTCGGCTTGCGCTGACAGGAAAATAGCTATTTCACCTAGCAGGCTTTGCTGCACAGGCCCGCATCATGATTTTCTCAAGGAGACTTCACCATGGCCAAGACTGCCAAACCTGCCCGGGGTGCCCGAAAAGTCGCCGATGCCAGCAAGACCGACAACGGCCTGCCGCGCGACGATGGGCCGCCCGACGAAACCGAGGAAGATGAAGACGACGGTCTGGAGTTGCCGGTCGACCCCGATGAGGGCATGCCGCTGATTCCGGATGATGAACGCGTCATCAACGTGCCGTCCTGAACGACAAGGGCACGGCGCCCCCCAGCAAACTTAATCCACGGCCCGCTTGAGGCGGATTTCTTCGAGCTTGGTGCTGCCGAAGGCCACGGTCTTGAGCGAGGGCATTTCACGCTTGAAGCCCGCCGCCTGTTCGCAAAAGCGCAGGGCGCGTTCGTTGCGCAGCAGCACCCACAGGGTCACCTGCGTGCAGCCCTCCTCCTTCAGGCCTTCGCGGGCGCCGTCCCACAAGGCCAGGCCGGCGCCGTTGCCCCAGTGCGCGGGGGACACATACAAGGCCCAGATTTCGCCCACGGTGGGCCGGCTGTTGGCATCGCGCGAGCGGTCATACCCGACAAAACCAACCACCTTGTCGCCCTCGGTGGCCACCAGCAATTGCGGCTCGCTGAATTCGATGGCTTCGCGCCAGTAGGCCTGGCGCTTTTCCACGGTCATGCTTTTCAGGAAGTCCTCGGGGATCAAATCCGTGTAAGCGGCTTTCCAGGTGGCAACATGGATTTCGGCGATGGCTTTGGCATCGCGGGGGGTAGCAGGACGAACGGAATAGCTGGACATGAAAAATCGCTTGTGAATCGGTAAGGAAAAAAGAGAAAAGAAACCTTCAGGGGAGCAAGATTGTCGCGCATATTGCTTTTTTGCCCGCTGCGCGATGCCGGGCGCCAGGCTTTCCGGCACCCGGCCTGGGCCCATGCCGGCCGGCCTGGGGTAAATTCAGGGCAATTTTTCCCAGCCTGACGCTGCACCATGACCACCCCCGGCCAGCCATCCGCCGTTTTCACGGCACGCCTTGCATCCACCGGCCCGACGTTTGCCGCCCCCGCCTCGCTGCCGCTGCTGGAGGCGGCGGCGCGCGCCGGGCTGGAACTGCCCAGTTCCTGCCGCAACGGCACTTGCCGCAGCTGCATTTGCCAGCTGCTCAGCGGCCAGGTGGTGTACCGCATCGAATGGCCCGGCCTGAGCGCGGAGGAAAAGCAGGAGGGTTACATCCTGCCCTGCGTGGCCTATCCGGCCTCCGACCTGGTGCTCCAGCTGCCCCTGTGACGGCGGCCGGCAGGCGCCCGCTCCAAGCGCGAAATTTCCAACAAAAAAACATTTCAGCCCAATGGCCACGGGCACATACAGCTATTGATTCGATAGCAACAACAAGCTGACCGGTGGCCGGCCTGGCGTTTTCAATGTAGTGATTTGTCAAACAACTGTGCCAGCATGGATGGATGGAATCCCTGCACCCCCTCAGCGACCCCGGCGCGACCTTTGACGAACATGAGGACCTGAAGGCCATTTTGCGGGCGGGCAGCGCGCAGTTTGAGGTCCAGATTGCGGGCGAAGTGCGCAGCGCCGGACCCGTTTTTCCGCTCTACACCGCCAGCCTGGGCTCGCGCGACCCGCTGGCGCCGGCGATTGGTTTTTTTGGCGGCATTCACGGCCTGGAACGCATAGGCACGCAGCTGATCCTGCATTACATGCGGGCCCTGCTGTTCCGGCTGGAATGGGACGAATTGCTGCAGCAGCAACTGCAGAAGGTCCGGCTGGTCTTCATGCCCATCGTCAACCCCGGCGGCATGTGGGCACAAGAGCGCGCCAACCCGCAGGGCGTGGACCTGATGCGCAACGCGCCGCAAAGAGCCGAGGACCGCGTGCCCTTTCTGGCCGGCGGGCAAACCCTGAGCCCACTGCTGCCCTGGTACTGCGGCCGGCCCGGCGCGCCCATGGAAGCCGAAAGCACGGCCCTGTTGCAGGTGGTGCGCGAGCAACTGGCCTGCCGGCCCTTCAGCCTGACGCTGGACTGCCACTCGGGCTACGGCTTTGACGACAGCATCTGGTTTCCCTATGCCAAAACACGGCGGCTGATGGCCCATTTGCCCGAGATGTTTGCGCTCAAGACCATGCTGGCGCAATCGATGCCGCACCATGACTACAGCTTTGAGCCGCAGAGCAACCAGTACCTGCTGCACGGCGACCTGTGGGACCACGCCTATGACCTGGCCCCGGCAAGCCATGTGTTTTTGCCGATGACGCTGGAGCTGGGCTCCTGGCTGTGGATACGCAAGAACCCGCGCCAGCTGTTTTCGCGCAACGGCATCTTCAACCCGATCAAGGCGCACCGCACCAAGCGCGTGCTGCGCCGCCATGCGGACTTGCTGGATTTCCTCACGCGCGCCGCCTTTGCCGCCCCGCGCTGGCTGCCGCAGGCCGAACGGCGAACCCAGCTGCAGCAACTGGCCATTGCGCACTGGCGGCCAAGGCGGCTGCCATGAGCTGGGTGCTGCTAAGAGGCCTGACGCGGGAAGCGCGGCATTGGGGCGACTTGCCGCAGCGCCTTGAACAACTGACGGGCGTGGATCAGGTCATACCCCTGGACCTGCCCGGCAATGGCGCGTTTTGCGCCCAGGACTCACCGCGCTCGGTGCCGGCCATGGTCGGCTTTGCGCGCTGGCAATTGCGGACCCAGGGGCTGCAGCCGCCCTACAGCCTGCTCGCCATGTCGCTGGGCGGCATGGTGGCCACCGCCTGGGCCCAGCAGTACCCGCAGGAAGTGGGCCGGCTGGTGCTGATCAACACCAGCATGCGGCCGTTCAGCGGCCTCAGCGCCCGCCTGCGCCCGGACAACTGGCTGCAACTGCTGCTGCTGGCCGCGCGCTGGCAAGACATTGACTACGCCGAGCGCGTCATTCACCTGCTCACCTGCCAGCAGCGGGCCTGGCGCGATCAGGACCTGGCGGCATGGGCCCGCATCCGCCGCAGCGCGCCGGTCAGCGCGGCCAATGCCTGGCGCCAGCTCTGGGCCGCCGCGCGCTTTTACAGCGCGGCAACGCCGCCGTCCTGCCCGACCCTGGTGCTGTCCTCGGCCCGCGACCAGCTGGTGCATCCGCAATGCTCGGCGCGGCTGGCGCAGGCCTGGCAGGCCGAGCACCAGCAGCACCCCTGGGCCGGCCACGACCTGCCGCACGATGATGCCGGCTGGCTTTGCCAGCGCCTGGCGGGCTGGCTTGGCAGGCCTTAGATTCGCTATCTTTTCAATAGCTGCATTGACCCGTCCATAGTGGGCTGCAGCCTGTTTCGGCTTGCAAAAAATCAAACCCCGGGCCAGCCGGCCACCGCCGCATACGGGCTTTGCCGCCCCGCCAGCGCACCCAGCGTCTGCATGGCCGCCTCAAAACGCGGCTCCCACGGCTGGCCGTAGTTGAGCCGCAGGCAATGCCTGAAATGGCGGCGCGCCGAAAAAATCGGCCCCGGCGCCACGCTGATGCCCTGCGCCAGCGCCGCCTGGTGCAGCGCCAGCGCGTCAAAAGCGGGGTCAAACTCCACCCAGACAAAATAACCGCCGGCCGGGCGCGACACCCTCACCCCCGGCGGAAAGTAGCGCGCAATGGCCGCCAGCAGGCTGGCCAGCTGCGACTCCAGGGTGTGGCGCAGGCGGCGCAAATGCTTGTCATAGCCGCCATGCCGCAAATAATCGGCCAGCGCCAGCTGTGCCGGCAGGCTGGCCGACAGCGTGGTCATGAGCTTGAGCCGCTCAATCTGCTGGCCAAAGCGGCCGGGCGCGACCCAGCCCACGCGGTAGCCGGGCGCCAGCGTCTTGCTGAAGGAGCTGCAGTGCATCACCAGGCCCTTGCGGTCGAAGGCCTTGGCCGGCAGCGGCGCGCGGCTGCCAAAGTACAGCTCGCCGTAGACATCGTCCTCGATCAGCGGAATGCCGTGGCCGGCCAGCAGCGCGACCAGCGCCTTCTTTTTCTCCAGCGACAGGCTGGCGCCCATGGGGTTCTGGAACGAGGTCATGAACCAGCAGGCCTTGACCGGATGGCGCTTGAGCGCCTGCGCCAGCGCCGCCAGGTCCAGACCCTCCTGCGGATGCACCGGAATTTCCAGCGCCTTCATCTTGAGCCGCTCCAGCGCCTGCAGGCCGGCATAAAAACCGGGCGACTCGATCGCGACCAGGTCGCCCGGCTGGGCCACGGCCGTCAGGCACAGGTTGAGCGCTTCCAGCGCGCCGCTGGTCACGATCAACTGTTCGGCCGGCTGCGGCATGCCCAGGCCCAGGTAGCGCAGCGCAATTTGCTGGCGCAGCGCCGGATGCCCCTGCGGCAGGTGGGCGACGGCATCCTGCCCATGAATCTGGCGCGCCGTGCGGGCCAGCGACTTGCCCAGCCGCTGCAGCGGAAACAGGGCTGGCGCCGCAAACGCCGAGCCCAGAGGCACGATGTCCGGGTCTTGCGCCGCACCGAGCACCGAAAACACCAGCTCGCTGACGTCGAGCCTGGGCGACAGCCGGGCCGTGCCCCTGGCCGCTTGGCCCGGCGCGGCCAGAGGCTGCATGGCCGAGGCCGTCACGTAATAGCCGGAGCGCGGACGGGCGCGCACCAGGCCTTTTTCCTCCAGCCGGTAGTAGGCCTTGAAGGCGGTGGAGGCACTGAGGCCATGCTGGGCGGTGAGGCTGCGTATCGACGGCAGCCGGGTGCCGGGGGCCAGGCGCCCGTTGCGAATGTCGCCGGCCAGCAGTTCAACCAGGTGTTCGTAGCGTTTCATGCGTCTTTTTTGCCGGTGGGCCGGGTGCCATCTGCTATTGTAATTTGCAGCCATTTTTCATCTGCTATGGTTTTTTACGCCGCATCTGATGCTTACGCGGCCAGCCCATTTAGGGCATGATGCGGCCCATGGCAAAGACCCTTTTTTTCACGCGCCTACTGGCAACGCTCGGCCTGATGGCCGCCAGCCTCGCGGCCACGGCCGCGGCCCCGTTTGAGGACAGCATTGCCCAGCGCACCCAGGCCTGCACCGCCTGCCACGGTGCGCAGGGCCGCGCCGCACCCGATGGCTATTACCCGCGCCTGGCCGGCAAGCCGGCCGGCTACCTCTACAACCAGTTGCTCAATTTCCGCGATGGACGGCGTCACTACGGCCTCATGACGCAGCTGATGGACCCGCTCAGCGACGCCTACCTGATGGAGATTGCGCAGTACTTTTCCGCGCTGGAAGTGCCCTACCCGGCGCCCCTGCCGCCCACCGCTTCCCGCGAGGCCCTGCAAAAAGGCCAGCGCCTGGTGCTGCAGGGCGACGCGGCGCGGCAGGTTCCGGCCTGCGTGCAATGCCACGGCCTGGCCATGACCGGCGTGGCGCCCAACGTCCCGGGCCTGCTCGGCCTGCCACGCGACTACCTCAATGCGCAGCTGGGTGCCTGGAGAGCCGGCCACCGCCAGGCCCATGCCCCCGACTGCATGAAAGAGGTGGTGGCGCGGCTCAGCCTGGAAGACATCAACGCGGTGGCCAACTGGCTGGCAGCGCAGCCTTTGCCCGCCAACACGCACCCGGCAAGCGCCGTGCCGGCACTGGCACCGGGCACCACGACCATCGCCTGCGGCAGCGCGCCCGAGGCGGCCTCACTGAAGGCCAAGCCATGAAAAAAACCGCCAAGTTCGCGCTGGGCGCAGCCGTGGTCCTGGCAGGCCTTGCCGCCGCCGTCTGGACCCTGAATGTTCGCGATGAGGTCGATGTGAAGGCGCCGGTGGCCGCTGCCGCCCCCAGCGACAGCCTGGTTGCGCGCGGCGCCTACCTGGCGCGTGCCGGCAACTGCATGGCCTGCCACACGGCGCGCGGCGGCCAGAGTTATGCCGGTGGGCTGGGCATCGCCACGCCGTTTGGCACGGTGTTCACCTCCAACCTCACGCCCGACGACAACACCGGCATTGGCAGCTGGTCGCCCGCGCATTTCTGGCGCGCCATGCACAATGGGCGCTCCAAAAACGGCCGCCTGCTGTACCCGGCGTTTCCCTATCCCAACTACACCCAGGTCACGCGCGAAGACTCGGATGCGATCTACGCCTATCTAAAAAGCCTGCCCGCGGTGGCACAGCCCAACCGGCCCCACGAGTTGCGCTTTCCCTACCAGTCGCAAGCCGCGCTGGCGGTGTGGCGTGCGCTGTATTTCAGCCCCGGCGTGTACCAGCCCGATGCCAGCCGCAACGCCGAATGGAACCGCGGCGCCTACCTGGTCAAGGGCCTGGGCCATTGCAGCGCCTGCCACACCGCGCGCAATGCCTTGGGCGCCAGCAGCACCGAGTTGGACCTGGCCGGTGGCCTGATTCCGATGCAGAACTGGTACGCGCCCTCGCTGACCTCGCCGTTTGAAGCCGGCGTGGGCGACTGGGACCGCCAGCACATCGTCAGCCTGCTCAAAACCGGCGTCACGCCGCGCGCCTCCCTCACCGGCCCCATGGCCGAAGTGGTGCTGCGCAGCACCCAGTACCTGAACGACGAGGACCTGGGCGCGATGGCGCAGTTTTTGAAAGAATTGCCCGCCGCGACGCCTGCCCCATCTGCGGCCACGCCCGCAGTGCCCAGCGTCAAGGGTGCCAAGCTGTATGAACTGCATTGCGCGCAATGCCACGGCGACAAGGGCCAGGGCGTGCCCAATGCCTACCCGGCGCTGGCAGGCAACCGCGCCGTGCTCATGAACTCCACCACCAACCTGGTGCAAATCGTCCTGAGCGGCGGCTACGCGCCGGCCACCGCAGGCAACCCGCGTCCCTACGGCATGCCGCCCTTTGTGCTGCTGCTGAACGACAACGACATCGCGGCCACGCTGACCCATATCCGCGGTTCCTGGGGCAACCAGGCCGGCGAGGTGACGCCGCTGGAGGTCAACCGCATGCGCGCCCACCAGGGGAAATAAAGGGTTCTTTCAATCTGCCATGCGGTCACGCTGCGCCAGGGCGGGAAAGCCCTTGAGCCACCACGCGGCCACCAGCAAGGTGCCTATGCCGCCCGCCACCACCGAGCCGACCGGCCCCAGCAGGGCGGCCGTTGCGCCCGACTCAAACTCGCCGAGCTGGTTGGACGCGCCAATAAACACCGAGTTGACCGCGCTGACCCGGCCCCGCATGGCATCGGGCGTTTCAATCTGCATCAGGGTCTGGCGCACCACCACGCTCACCATGTCGGCGCCGCCCGAGACCGCCAGCACAACGAGCGACAGCACAAAGCTGCTGGACAGACCAAACACCACCATGCACAGGCCATACAGCGCGACCGACGCCAGCATGGTGTGGCCGACGCGCCGCTCCAGCGGCCAGCGTGTCAGCACCACCGAGCTCAGCAAGGCCCCTGCCGCCGGCGCCGCACGCAGCAAACCCAGGCCCCAGGGCCCGACATGCAGGATGTCCTTGGCAAACATCGGCAGCAGCGCCGTGGCGCCGCCCAGCAGCACGGCAAACAGGTCCAGCGACACCGCGCCCAGCAAGGCCTTGCGCTGCCAGACAAATTCGGCCCCCGCCAGCAGCGTGCGCAGCGACACCGGCTCGCGCGGCGGCGGCACATGGTCATAACGCAGTCGCGAAATCAGCATGCAGCCGGTGGCAAACAGCAAGGCGCAGCTGGCATACACCGCCGTCGCCCCGGCCACAAAAATCACGCCACCCAGCGCCGGCCCGCCAATCACGGCCGCCTGCATGCCGGCCGAGCTGAAGGCCATGGCGCGCGGCAGCATGTCGGGCGGCACCAGCATGGGCGTGAGCGCCTGCTGCGCCGGCATCTGAAAGGCCCGGGCCACGCCCAGCAGCACCGATACGCCCAGCAGCAGCTCACGCGAGGCCCAGCTGGCCGAAGCCGCCCAGCCCTGGGTGGCCGCCACCAGAATCAGCGCCACCGCAGCCTGGGTCACCAGACAGGCGGCAATGATGCGGCCGCGGTGCACCCGGTCGGCCACATGGCCGGCCACCAGGGTCAGCAGCAGCGCCGGCACAAACTGGTAAAGGCCGACCAGGCCCAAATCCCAGGCACTGCCGGTCAGCTCATACATCTGCCAGCCCACGGCCACCATCAGCATCTGGTTGCCCAGGGTGCCAAACAGCCGCGCAAACCACATGCGCATGAAGGCGCGCTGGCCAAAAAGATGGGAGACGGTGTGTAGGGACATAAGCCGCCGATTGTCGCCACACCGCCTTGCTTGATTACTACACATCCGTACAATAACAACATGGTCCGCCCCTCCCAATACATTGACCAGTTGCTGCTGGACGCCGGCCTGGAGCTACTTCCCGTCACTGGCTGCGCCGGCCTCTCGGTGCGCCGCCTCACCGAACATGCGGGCGTCAATCTGGGCATGTTTCACTACCATTTCAAAACCAAGGACAATTTCATCAAGGCGGTGCTGCAGCGCACCTACGAAGAGATGTTTTCGGTGCTCACGCTGCGCGTCAACCCGGCCCATCCGCCCATGGACAACCTGCGCGACGCGCTGGGCGTGCTCGGCAGCTTCGGCATCAGGAACCGCCGGCTGCTGGTGCGCATCCTGGGCGACGCCATGAGCGGTGAGCCGCTGGCCGCCGATTTCCTCAAGGCCAATCTGCCGCGCCATATCGAGGTAATTGCCGCGCTGGTACAGCAAGCGCAAGCGGAAGGCAGCATGGCCCAGGCGCCGGTGCCGCAAATCATCGCCTTCATGGCCGGCGCCGTGGCCGCGCCCATCCTGGTTGGCACGGCCTTGCAGCACAACCCCACGGCACAGGCCGCCGCCGGCCTGGTGCTGTCGGAGCAAGCCCTGGCCCAGCGCATCGAGTTTGCCTTGCGCGGACTGAGCACAACAAGGGACGCATCATGAGCATGCGCTTGCAAGGCGCCGCTGCCCTGTTCGCCGTCACCCTGCTGGCGGCCTGCGATGGCAAGCAGGCCGACATTTTTCCCGGCTATGTCGAGGCCGACTATGTGCGGCTGGCCGCGCCCATCAGCGGCACCCTGGCCAAGCTGCACCTGAAGCGCGGCGACAGGGCGCCCGAATCGGCACCCGCCTTCGTACTGGAGCAGGAAAGCGAACGGGCCGCGCGCCAGGAAGCGACTTACCGCGTGGCGCGGGCGCAGGATGAACTGGCCAACCTGCGCCAGGGCAAGCGGCCGGACGAGCTGGCGGCCCTGCGCGCGCAACTGGCCCAGGCCCAGGCCGCACTGGAGCTGTCTGCCGCCGAGCTGGCGCGCAGCCGCAGGCTGGTGGCGCAGCAGTTCCTCTCGCCCGCCAGCCTGGACCAGGCACGCGCCGCCCTTGCACGCGACCAGGGCCGCGTCAACGAGCTCCAGGCCCAGCTGCGCCAGGCCATGCAGGGCGCGCGCAGCCCCGAAATCAGCGCCGCCGAAGAGGAAGTCAAGGCCGCGCAGGCGCAGCTCGAGCAGGCGAGCTGGCGGCTGGACCAGAAAACCCAGCGCACGCCGGTAGCGGGCGACGTGGTGGACGTGCTGTACCGCGAAGGCGAATGGGTGCCCGCCGGTGCTGCCGTGCTGACGCTGCTGCCGCCGGCCAACATCAAGGCACGCTTTTTCCTGCCGCAAAAGCAGCTGGGCACCCTCGCGATCGGCCAGCAAGTCCAGTTGCAATGCGACGGCTGCGGCGCGCCGATTCCGGCCAGCATCAGCTTCATCGCGCGCGAGGCCGAATACACCTCGCCCATCATCTACAGCAAGGAAAACCGCGCCAGCCTGGTCTTCATGGTCGAGGCGCGCCCCAGCCCGCAGGACGCGCGCCGCCTGCATCCGGGACAGCCGCTGGAAGTGCGCCCGGCCGGCAAGCCCAGCGGGCAGGCATCATGAATCCTGCCAGCGAGCCGGCCCTGATTGACGTGCGCGGCCTGACCAAGCGCTACGGCGACCGCGTGGTGGTGGACCACTTCGACATGCGCGTGCCCAAGGGCCGCATCTATGGCTTCCTCGGCCCCAACGGCAGCGGCAAGACCACCACCATCCGCATGCTGTGCGGCCTGCTCAGGCCCGACGCGGGCGAAGGCAGCTGCATGGGCTATGACATCCGTACCCAGGCCGCGCTGATCAAGCGCGAGGTCGGCTACATGACACAGCGCTTCGGCCTGTATGAAGACCTGACGATAGCGGAAAACCTCGATTTCATCGCGCGGGTCTACGCCGTGCCGGAGCGCGCCCGCAAGGTGCGCGAAACGCTGGAGCGCCTGGGCCTGTCCACCCGCAGCGACCAGCTGGCCGGTGCGCTGTCAGGCGGCTGGAAGCAGCGGCTGGCGCTGGCGGCCTGCCTGATCCACAGCCCCCGGCTGCTGCTGCTGGACGAGCCCACCGCCGGCGTGGACCCGGCCGCCCGCCGCGACTTCTGGGACCAGATCCACGACCTGACGGCCAACGGCCTGACGGTGCTGGTCTCCACCCACTACATGGACGAGGCCGAGCGCTGCCACGAACTGGCCTACATCGCCTACGGCAAGCTGCTCACGCACGGCACCGTGGCCGAGGTGATCGCCGGCGCCGGGCTGGTGACCTGGGCCGTTTCCGGCCCCAACCTGATCGCGGTGGCGCAGCACCTGCGCGAAACCGCGGGCATTCGCAGCGTGGCGCCGTTCGGCATCACGCTGCACGTGAGCGCTTCCAGCACACAGGCCGTGCAAGGCGCGCTGGCCGCCCTGCCCTTTGAGGGGCTGACGACCGAGGCCATCGCCCCCAGCCTGGAGGACGTGTTCATTGCGCTCATGCAGGACGCGCAGGACAACTTTGCGGAAGAAAAAACAGGAGCAAGGGCATGAGCTGGTCGCGCTTTCTCGCCATCCTGACCAAGGAATTCCGCCAGGTTCGCCGCGACCGCCTGACCTTCGGCATGATGATAGGCGTGCCCATCATCCAGCTGCTGCTGTTCGGTTTCGCCATCAACGGCGACCCCAAGCATTTGCCCGCCGCCCTCGTCATGGCCGACCAGAGCGAGTTCTCGCGCAGCTTTGTCGCGGGCCTGGAGAACTCGCAATACTTTCGCATCACCCACAGGCTGCAGAGCGAGGCCGAAGGCGACGCGCTGCTGGCCACCGGCCAGGTGCAGTTCGTGCTGGTGGTGCCGCCGGACTTCTCGCGCAAGCTGGTGCGCGGCGAGCGCCCGGTGATGCTGCTGGCCGCCGATGCGAGCGACCCGGCCGCCACCGGCAACGCCATCGCGGCGCTGGGCGGCATAGGCCAGCGCGCCATAGGCCGCGAGCTGTACGGCCCGCTGGCCTCGCTGCGCCAGGCCGAGCCGCCCTTTGAGGTGCGCGTGCAGCGCCGCTACAACCCCGAAGGGCTGACCAGCTACCACGTGATTCCCGGCCTGATAGGCGTGATCCTGACCATGACCATGGTGATGATGACCTCGCTCGCGATGACGCGCGAGCGCGAGCGCGGCACCATGGAAAACCTGCTGGCCAC